>NZ_AP024871.1:1580101-1896122 GCF_024346875.1 Vibrio gallicus | reverse complement strand
TCAGCGCTGGCTAAGAAAACAAACCTGCGTTGGAATTGAAAGTGAAACAGCTCTTAGTATCATCAATGATTGGCGAGAGCGCCTGATTGATATTTCATGGTTCATGCGCAGCTTAAATGAGTTTATTGCGCGCAAAGCCAACGCAGAAGATGACTGCTCGGGACGGTTTTGGGAGGGGCGGTTTAAGTCTCAAGCGTTACTTGATGAAGAAGCCTTATTAACATGCATGGCTTATGTCGATTTGAATCCCATACGCGCAGGCATCAACGACAGCATCGAAGCGTCTGAATACACCTCCGTTTATGAGCGTGTTCATGGCGTGTCACATCAAGATGACCCCCCTTGTAACAAGAAGGCATTATTTGGTTTTGTTGGCGATACCAGTGAGTCTGAGCAGCGTGGCATTCCGTATTCATTACTCGATTATATTGAGCTAGTGGATTGGAGTGGCCGTGTTATTCGAAATGACAAACCCGGTGCAATTGTCGCTTCGCACCCGAAACTACTACATTCACTTGGCTTAGATACAGAGACTTGGATGGGCTTAGCCAGTAATTTTGGCAAAGATTATCAAGGAGCGGTCGGAACACTGGATGAGTTGGCGTTATTTGCAGAGCATACAGGTAGGCGATGGATAGCGAAAAAGAACCAACTGCGACGATGTTTGCACTGACCACTCGCTCTATTTACTCATATTCACCGCACATCTTTATTAATTAGCCTAGCTAACGATACGCCACGCCTTGAATTCGCTAAGTTACGTATTTTAATGTCAATTTC
Organism: Vibrio gallicus; assembly: GCF_024346875.1. Classification (NCBI taxonomy): domain Bacteria; kingdom Pseudomonadati; phylum Pseudomonadota; class Gammaproteobacteria; order Vibrionales; family Vibrionaceae; genus Vibrio; species Vibrio gallicus. The sequence goes on along the minus strand of NZ_AP024871.1, from coordinate 1,895,342 downwards.
ACGACATTAATCAATATTTGGCCGATTTGAACTCATTATTTTGCGCTTTACCACGTAGCGGTTAAGTATCGTTCTGATTACTATAATTAATGGGTGTCCAGTTTTATCTTTCTCTGGCTAAGAAAACAAACCTGCGTTGGAATTGAAAGTGAAACAGCTCTTAGTATCATCAATGATTGGCGAGAGCGCCTGATTGATATTTCATGGTTCATGCGCAGCTTAAATGAGTTTATTGCGCGCAAAGCCAACGCAGAAGATGACTGCTCGGGACGGTTTTGGGAGGGGCGGTTTAAGTCTCAAGCGTTACTTGATGAAGAAGCCTTATTAACATGCATGGCTTATGTCGATTTGAATCCCATACGCGCAGGCATCAACGACAGCATCGAAGCGTCTGAATACACCTCCGTTTATGAGCGTGTTCATGGCGTGTCACATCAAGATGATCCCCCTTGTAACAAGAAGGCATTATTTGGTTTTGTTGGCGATACCAGTGAGTCTGAGCAGCGTGGCATTCCGTATTCATTACTCGATTATATTGAGCTAGTGGATTGGAGTGGCCGTGTTATTCGAAATGACAAACCCGGTGCAATTGTCGCTTCGCACCCGAAACTACTACATTCACTTGGCTTAGATACAGAGACTTGGATGGGCTTAGCCAGTAATTTTGGCAAAGATTATCAAGGAGCGGTCGGAACACTGGATGAGTTGGCGTTATTTGCAGAGCATACAGGTAGGCGATGGATAGCGAAAAAGAACCAACTGCGACGATGTTTGCACTGACCACTCGCTCTATTTACTCATATTCACCGCACATCTTTATTAATTAGCCTAGCTAACGATACGCCACGCCTTGAATTCGCTAAGTTACGTATTTTAATGTCAATTTCACGACATTAATCAATATTTGGCCGATTTGAACTCATTATTTTGCGCTTTACCACGTAGCGGTTAAGTATCGTTCTGATTACTATAATTAATGGGTGTCCAGTTTTATCTACTGACACTGCTATGCTTGGATACACACCATTGATGTTAGCGATTGAACTTGATGAAGCTGAGCTGGTGGAGGCTATGATAGATTCAAAACAGTATCAGGCTAACTTTCAAGATACCTGTATTGATTCACGTACTGGTCAACGAGTCGATATTGAACGCTTGATAAGAGAGTGGCGAGCGTCGAATGTAGCTAAAGCGCTTAGTTAAAGGGTATAGCTGAGCGCTACTCGATCTCATTCGAGGAATAAACTAATGAGGCTGATTTTATCTACTCTCACTAAAGATATACTTCAATGATACAAATACCCTAATGGCTGCTATTTTTATCCCAACCAGTATATTCAATACGTTGCCTTAAATGGAATCTATCTCATTGTTTTAAATTATTTTATTAAGTAATCTCTTTGGTGCTTATACAAAACTAATTACATAGGTGGGCTAGATGAATAGACAAGCGGCAGAACAATTACTCAAAACAGCAATTGATGACGAGGATGCGCAGTTTAGAGAAGGTCAGTGGGAAGCTATTGATGCATTAGTTAACCACAATCAAAAGTTGTTGGTTGTTCAACGAACTGGTTGGGGAAAGAGTTCGGTCTATTTCATTAGCACAAAAATTTTCAGGGATAGAGAGCAAGGACCTACAATCATTGTATCGCCTTTGCTTGCGTTAATGCGTAACCAAATAGAGTCTGCTGAGAGGTTGGGTATACGTGCAGTTACAATGAACTCATCTAACAATGAGGATTGGGAGGCTGTTACTCGTGACATCTTAAATGATCAAGTTGATTGTTTATTGATTTCTCCCGAGCGACTCGCGAATGACAATTTTGTTGAGACTGTTCTTCGTCCAATTGCTGACAGAATATCCTTAATGGTTGTAGATGAGGCTCATTGTATCTCTGATTGGGGGCATGATTTCCGTCCAGATTATCGCCGAATTGTTAGTATTCTAAGGCAACTTCCAGCAAATACCCCGGTTCTTGGAACTACAGCGACTGCAAATAGACGAGTTGTTGAAGATATTGAAGCACAGTTGGGTGATATTCAGACGCTACGCGGACAATTAGGTCGTGATAGTTTGGCATTGCAAAATATTCGATTACCTGATCAGGCGTCCAGATTAGCTTGGCTTGCAAGAGTAATTCCGCAATTGGACGGTACAGGGATTGTCTACACATTAACTACTCGTGATGCTGAGCAAGTCGCAGAATGGCTAGTTCGCAATGATATTAATGCTCGTGCTTATCATGGCAAAGTTACTCACCCAGATTTTATTACCCCGGCAGGTAATCCTGATTCAAATGCTTATCGTCAGCATTTAGAAACCCTGCTATTAAATAATCAAATTGACGTGTTGGTAGCTACTACCGCTTTAGGAATGGGTTATGACAAACCTGACCTTAGTTTTGTTATCCACTACCAATCACCAGGCTCAATCGTAGCTTACTATCAACAAGTTGGTCGGGCAGGGCGAAGGATTTCAGATGCGAAGGGGGTACTTTTATCCGGTGTCGAGGATTCTGATATCCATGAGTATTTCCGATCTTCAGCATTTCCCAGCCTTGAGCAAATCAATGAGATACTTGAAGCACTCGCTAGTGTCGATGGTCTAACAATACGTCAATTGGAAGAGCTAACCAACCTTCGTTTTGGGCAAATTGAGAAAGTGTTGAAGTTACTCAGTGTAGAGAACCCTGCACCTGTAATTAAAGAAGGTTCACAATGGAAGCGGACACCGGTTAGGTTCAACTTGGATCAGGATAGAATCGAACACCTGACTCATCAGCGGGAGTTAGAATGGCAAGAGGTTCTAGATTACCAAGTGAGTGATACTTGTTTAATGCTATACCTTCGCCAAGCTCTGGATGATGAGGAAGCACAGCCTTGTGGACGATGTGCAGTTTGTCTCGAAGAAGAAATAGTGACTAGTGCAATAGATTCTGCATTAGCCCACGATGCAGCGATTTTTTTGCGTCATGCAGAAATGACAATAAAACCAAATGTTCAGGTAGCAGCAGGAGCATTTGTTGAAGAAGGGTTTAGAGGTAACTTACCTATTGAGCGAAGAGCTCAAGAGGGCAGAGTACTGTCTCGTTGGGGGGATGCTGGTTGGGGACAAATGGTAAGAGATGATAAACATGACAATCATTTCCGAGATGAGTTAGTTGATGCAATGGCTGAAATGATACTTGAACGTTGGGAGTTAGAAGAACGACCAACTTGGTTATGTTGCGTCCCGTCCCGTAATCACCCTGAACTAGTTCCTGATTATGCTAGAAGGTTAGCTATACGGTTAGGTTTAGAATTTGTCGACGTGATACAAAAAGTTAGAGACAATGAACAACAAAAGTTCCAGCAAAACCGCTTTCATCAATGTCGTAATCTAGATGGTGCTTTTGAAGTCGAGGGATCGATACCAGAAGGGCCTTGCTTCTTAGTTGATGACATTGTTGATTCGGGTTGGACGTTAACTGTTCTCGCTGCGAAGCTTCAGCAAGCTGGCAGTGGTAAAGTATACCCAGTCGCACTAGCTTCCACATCGGTAAATGATTAATGAATTTAACAACAACAGCACAAGCGATAATCCTGCTTACCAGTTACTTTGGCAAGCAGGATAAAGATGCAGCAAAGCCGCTCACTAATGCGGAATGGGCACGTTTCGCTATGTGGTTGAGGGATAGTCAACTCAGTCCAGCTGACTTGCTGGATAACGACAAGAAAGCGTTGCTATCTCAGTGGCGAGATCCTAAAAACAAAGTGACTCAAGAGCGAATTGAAGCCCTCTTAAAGCGAGGCCACAGCATGGCACTAGCGCTTGAAAAATGGAGTCGCTCAGGCTTGTGGGTGATTACTCGTGCCGACAAAGATAGCTACCCTAAACGTTTACTCCATAAGCTTGGTAACCAGGCTCCTCCTGTGCTGTACGGATGTGGAGACAAAGAGTTGCTTAAGGCTGGTGGTATTGCAGTCGTAGGCTCACGCAATGCTTCTCCTGCAGATCTTGCTTATGCCGAACTGGTTGGATGTAAATCCGCGAATGCTGGTCTAGGGACTGTTTCTGGTGGAGCTAGAGGTGTCGATGAAACTTCAATGCTAGGTGCTATGAGTACTGGGGGTGCTGTTATTGGCATACTCGCTGATAGTTTACTGAAAACCTCTACTTCGGCCAAATATCGAAGCGGTCTAATGAGCGGCAACGTTGTGTTGGTCTCCCCTTTCAATCCTGAAGCTGGCTTTAACCGTTTTAATGCAATGGACCGCAATAAGTACATTTATTGTCTTGCGGATACTTCTGTAGTGGTTCACTCAGGAACTAAAGGCGGTACATGGGAAGGGGCTATTCAGAACATAAAGAAAGGTTGGGTTCCTACTTGGGTAAAGCAAACTCAAGACGCTGCAGCTGGTAATGCTGGAATTGTTGCAGCAGGAGCAAGCTGGTGTAGCGAGAACATTGTAGAGCTGGATGTTCAATCATTATTAGTCAACAGTGCCAATTCTAACGTTAACAACCAAACGGACTTGTTTAGCCGAGCACAAGCAGATTTGTTCGCACAGCCAAATGAAATATCTCAGAGTGAATATAACGATGAGAAGGCTGTAGAAGGCAGTTCTGAGCAAGAAATGAAAAATAATGAAGCGCTAGTAGAGAACAAAGAATCCGCTTTACTGACAAAGGCAGAGCCTGATGCTGTTACCAAAGACAGCTTTTATCAATTGTTTGTTCAGTATCTACAAACTTTAGCCAGTGAACCAATATCAGAAACAGAACTTGTTGAAGTATCAGAATTGCATAAAGGACAGGTAAAAAGCTGGCTAGCTCTTGCTCTAGAGCAAAATTTGGTGACTAAATCAACACGACCAGTGCGGTACCAGTGGAACAAAAAATAACTAAAAATAAAATCACAACACAGAGCTTAGGTATTTCATGACCAAACAAAACGAAGATACACGGGTAAAGATACCAACCATACTGCACCTAACGCGCTTAGGGTATAAGTACTTATCTTTAAAGCAGGCTACTTGGTGCACTGATACCAATATTTTCCCGGATATCTTCAAAAAGTCGATTGAGCGTATTAATCCTGGAGTGGATGATGGAGATGTTGAACGTTGCTTGGATGACTTAAAGTTAAGCTTAGATAATGAAGATCTAGGTCGTGCTTTTTATGAAAAACTGACGAGTCGTTCCGGTACAAAACTCATCGACTTTGACGACTTCTCAAAAAATAGCCTACACGTAGTAACAGAGCTTACATACAAGAATGGTGATGAAAAGTTTCGTCCAGATATCATTCTGCTCATTAACGGTATGCCTTTAGTCTTTATTGAGGTGAAAAAGCCAAATAATAAAGATGGTGTTCTAGATGAACGAAAACGAATCAATGAACGTTTCCAAAATCCCAAATTTAGACGCTTCGTTAACATTACTCAGCTCATGCTGTTTTCTAATAACATGGAATACGATGATGGTAGCCCCGAGCCTATTCAAGGGGCGTTCTATGCGAGTTCATCTTATACAAAGCCTACCTTCAACTACTTCCGAGAAGAAGAAGTTCTTAATCTTACTAAGCTACTTAAGCCTTTAGCCGATGAGACTGAGAACTTTGTTCTAAAAGACAATAACTACACTGTTATTAAACATAGCCCTGAATTCCTCACCAACAAAGGCCATGATGCGCCAACCAATAGAATATGCACATCACTTTTTAATCCAGAGCGCCTTGCGTTCATGCTGAGATATTCTCTAGCGTACGTTAAAGAAACCGATGGTCTACAAAAACACGTGATGCGCTACCCACAGCTGTTTGCGACCAAAGCGATTGAAAATAAGTTAAGCGAAGGCATTAAGAAAGGCATTATTTGGCATACTCAGGGAAGTGGAAAAACGGCTCTGGCTTATTACAACGTAAGGCACTTAACCGACTACTATCAAAAGCAACACATAATCCCTAAGTTTTATTTTATTGTTGACCGGATTGATCTACTGAAACTACAGGGTCGTGTCTTGCGTTTTGCCTACCCAACTTTTCCATACCTAAATTAATCCGCTTTTTACTAATTTAGGATAATCACTGGCAAGGTTTTGTCCAAAAATGAGTTATAGAGCGTTCATTAGTAATGACAGAGCGTTCATTAGTAACAGACCTATCAACTAAAATCTTTTGGATGCTTTAGTTATATATGCACTCCACCAGTTCATCATATCTCGGCGACGCTCAATGTATTGAGCTCGATTGTACGCGCTACGAGTTTGGTTTGGGTCTACATGTGCAAGAGCAGATTCAATCAAGTCGAAATCAAATCCCTCATCGTTGAGTGCTGTAGAAGCTATTGAACGAAAGCCATGGCTCACGAGTTTTCCTTGATACCCCATACGCTTTAATGCCGCATTTACTGTTTGGCTATTAAGAGGCTTGAAGTTGTTCAAAGGGGAAGGGAAAACACAAGGACTGTTTCTTCTCAAGCTTTTAGTGAATACCAATAGCTCAATACAGCAATCACTTAAAGGAATGATATGCTCCCGTCTTCTTTTCATCTTATGAGCTGGAATGATCCAAAGTTTATTTTCGAAGTCTATTTCGTCCCATAGGGCGCTAGCAGCTTCGCTTGGCCTTGTCATTGTGTGAAGTTGAAATTCTATAAGGCAACGAGTTACTCGGTTTAGTGAGGCTCTAGATATTGTGCGCATCAGCTCGGGAAGCTCAGAAGGTGGAAGGGATTTCATGTTTTCTGGCTTAGGTTTTTTGAACGCGACATGGATCTTTTGAATTGGGTTAGAGTGGATCTTTCCCGTATTGACAGCAAAATTCATAACTTCATTAAGTCGCTGGCAAAGTCGCTTGACTGTTTCTAGGTTTCCTTTGGCTTCTACAACACGCAAAATCTTAATGACTCTAGGCGCTGTAACTTTTCCTATAGGCATTTGCCCTAAATAAGGAAAGATGTGTAGCTCAAGAGAGCGCAATATATCTTCGGCATAGTCGGCAGTCACACTGTGTTTTTTGACTTCTAACCATTCGTTGGAGACTTCAATAAGCAAGTTCGACTCTTCTAAGAGTGCTAGCTCGTTTTGAGCCTCAATGTGTTGTTTGGGATCGATACCCTGTTCAACGAGTTCTTTATAGTCAAATGCCACTTTGCGGGCATGCTTCAGTGAACAGTGAGGGAATTTTCCAATTTGAAGTTTGATTCGTTTTTTTGTTAAAGGGTGAGAGTAGAGGAAATAGAAGATCTTCGAACCATTTGGTCGGACCCTAAGAGAGAGGCCGTTGCCATCAGACAGTAGTTGTTCTTTTTCTGTAGGTCTCAGTTTTAGGAGCTTAGTATGTGACAGTCTTGAAGTGGCTAGTGGCATTTTATGTTCCCCCAAATTTCATTTTGTTCCCCAACAGTAGGTTTTGGGGAACAAAATGTCTAAGATGCAGTGACATCTCTTGAGAACTCTTAAGAATGTAAGTGTTTGATTTATGTTGTTATAGGCAAAAAAAAGGCCACCCAAAGGTGGCCTTTTCCAATCGATTGGTGGAGCTGGCGGGAGTTGAACCCGCGTCCGAAAATCATTCATCATTGGTACTACATGCTTAGTCGATCTTTAAATTCACCAAGTACCTGCGAACCGACACGCTAGTAAATGACTATCCTGAATTATATTTCGAACTTCATCTCTCAGGCGGGAGAATCCGATCTAGCTCTTTTGGGTTTGATCTCTTATTGGTCCCCGTCTTAAAAGCGGAAGCTAGGGTAAGAGAGCTCTCAGCAGGTTATTAAGCTGCTAGTGCGTAGTTTTCGTCGTTTGCGACTATTTTTTTGCGGCTTTTTACGTGGCCAACCGCCCCACGGCATGCACCTCAGACTTCAGAATTCCCGTCGAATCCTAGATCAGCCCCAAGTGTTATTTGCATAGTACCAGAAAAGGCTCGCCTGTCTAGTTCGATGCTAACTGGATGCTCAATATTAGCGCAAATTACTCTTCATAATTCGTGCTTTGTCGCGAGCCCAGTCTTTTTCTTTTAGATCTGTACGTTTATCGTGCAGTTTCTTACCTTTAGCTACGCCTACTTTGATCTTCACCCAGGAGCGTGACCAGTATAGAGAAAGGGCAGTAAGGGTCATACCATCACGATTAATGCTACCGAATAGGTTATCCAGCTCTTTCCTTGAAAGTAGAAGCTTACGGATACGAGTCGGGTTAGCAACAATATGTGTTGATGCTTGATTGAGCGGTATGATGCTCATACCACTAATAAATGCCTCGCCATCTTTAAGATAGACGTAGCTCTCAGCGATATTCGCTTTACCCTGACGTAGAGATTTTACCTCCCAACCTTGGAGCTCTAAGCCAGCTTCAAGCTCGTCGTCGATAAAGTATTCGTGACGGGCTTTTTTATTTAGCGCAATAGTATTACTAGTCGCTTTGGTTTTTGATTTTTTCTTTGCCATAATGGCTTCATTATACGGATTGCCTTATTATAGGGAAATTGTTTTTGTCCTTGTAAGGACGATTTTTAGGCAAATTAATGGTTTAGCCTTGGAGGAGATGAAATGCCACAAGTGACCCGTTCGGCTTTGGTGTCTTTTAGTGCTGAACAAATGTTTGATTTGGTCAACGATGTTGCACGTTATCCTGAGTTTCTACCCGGCTGTTCTGGCAGCAAGGTGCACAATGTCGATGATGTGAGTATGACGGCATCGGTTGATGTATCTAAAGCAGGTATTAGCAAGACGTTTACGACTCAAAATGTACTTGAGTATGGTCGAGTGATTGAGATGAATCTTGTTGATGGTCCATTCAAGCATTTAAGTGGCGGTTGGTTTTTTACTCCCTTAGATGAGCATGCTTGTAAGGTTGAGCTTAAGCTTGAGTTTGAGTTTTCAAGCAAGATTGTAGAGATGGCATTTGGCAAAATATTTAATGAGCTGATGTCTAACATGGTGAGTGCTTTTACGAGCCGAGCAAAACAGGTGTACCCGTGTTATGAGTATTGATTCTGTGATGATTCATGTGGAGGTGGTATACGCACTTCCACAGGAACAGCGCGTGGTTTCGCTGGTGGTGAATAAAGAGCTTACGGTTGAAGATATTATTGTTCAATCTGGGTTGTTAGCCTTATATCCTGAGATAGACCTCAAGCAAAATAAGGTTGGGGTGTATAGCCGCAATGTAAAACTGAATTCTACAGTGCGCGATCAAGATAGGATTGAAATCTATCGGCCGCTATTAGCAGATCCGAAAGAAATCCGCCGTAAGCGTGCCCAGCAGGCAGCTGAGAAGACAGCCTAAGCTTAATAAAATTTAGTGATAAAAAGGCGCTTATTAAAGCGCCTTTTTTTATTGAATCGGTTGGTTAAATTGAGCACCAGCAGGGAAGTCGCCTTCAATGCGCTGCAATTGGCCGCTATCACCAAAGAATACAAAGAGGTTCTTTTGGGTAGGGTCATTGTGACCTTTAGTGTAATGGTAGATGTAATACCATTTATTAGGCTCACCATTTTCAATTAGCATTGGAGAACCAAGGACGAAACGTACCTGTTCTTTGGTCATGCCAATACGCAGCTGATCAACTGCTGATTGCTCAATATAGTTACCTTGAGCTATGTCGATTCGATACACTAACTTCTCAAGAAGAGAGCAACCGGAAAGCATAGACACCGCGAGCGGTACTGCGATTAACCACTTTTTAAACTGCATATTAGGTCTTTAACTTTAAAACTGAAACTCGGCAAATGATAAACAAGCTCTAACAGCTTGTATAGCGAAACAGCTTTTAGTTATCTAATTTCGCTACTGATATTCTATTTTGTGCATCAACTTCGGTTTTTGACCAGTATAAGCTGTATGAGTTCCCTGTTAGGCCGCCATTAATTCACGAGCATTTGCTAGGGTGGTATCGGTTATCTCACTTCCCCCCAATAGCCTTGCTAGCTCTCCAACTCGCTGTTCGGAGTCAAGCATGGTCATGCTTGTTTCAGTGTGTCCAGAGTGCATTTTTTTAGCGACAAACATTTGTTGATGACCACAGCCGGCAACTTGGGGCAGGTGGGTAACACACAATATTTGGGTACTCTCTCCGAGGGAACGCAACATCTTGCCAACGATTGCGGCCGTTGGACCACTGATACCTACATCTACTTCATCAAAGATAAGGCTCGGGGTCTCAACTTTTTGAGCGGTAATAACCTGAATCGCAAGGGAGATCCGTGATAGTTCCCCGCCAGAGGCCACCTTAGCTAATGACTGTAATGGCTGTCCTGGGTTTGCTGAAACCAAGAACTCAACGTCATCTGCGCCAAGTGGCGATGAGAACTTACTGTCGAAGTTGATTTGAATATCAAAGCGCGCCTGCTCCATACTCAGCTGTTGCATGCTATTTGATATCAGCTTATTAAGCTCTTTAGCGTAGCGCTTACGAGATTTACTAAGCTTTTCTGCACTCTTTATATAGTTCTCTTGAGCGATGCTAACCTGTTGGGTTAGTTGCTCAATCTTTTCATCTGAACAATCAAGTGCTTCAATTTGTGCTGAGAGCTGTTGATGGTGAGTGTAGAGATCTTCTGGTAATACATTGTGCTTTTTAGCCAGCGACATAACTTGTGAAAAGCGCGCCTCAACGCTTTGCATATGTGCAGGGTCGATATCGACAGAGTCAAAATAATTACGCAGCTCGCTATTGGCTTCTTCGGCTTGAATAAGGGCATCGCCTAGCATCTGACTTATCTCACTCAGTTGCGGGTCAAGCTCACTGAGTTGATTTGCACAATTGATACTAGCTTGCAGCATGCTAAGTGCGTTGTATTGTTCGTTCTCACTAAGGAGATCTAAACTCTGTTGGGTGAGACCTAATATCTCGCCACTGTTGGCTAATCTTTTATGCTCGGTCTCAAGCTCGCTAAACTCATGTTCGGTTAGCATTAGCTCGTCTAATTCTTTGATTTGATATTCAAGTAATTGTTTTTGAGCTTGATTTTGCTCACTGTTTTGAATGATTTGCTTGAGTGTATTCTCAGCCTGACGCCATGTTTGATAACGTTTTTGGGTGTGAGCTATTAGATTGCTATGTCCTGCATAGTCGTCGAGTAAGTTAATTTGATACTCTTTTTTCAAAAGCTGGTGGTGAGCATGCTGACCGTGAATGCTCACAAGTCGTTGTCCTAGTGATTTCAGCTGTGAGATAGGTACTGGATTGCCGTTAATAAAACCACGCGAGCGGCCATCTTTGCTCACGACTCGACGCAAGATACATTGCTCATTCTCTGCCAGTTCATTGTCTTCTAACCATCGTTTGGCGCTGAGGTTATGTTCAATGATAAAGCTGGCTACAATATCGACCTTGTCTTCACCCTGACGAATCATACCGGCATCGGCGCGACAGCCTAGACATAGGCTAAGTGCGTCGATGGCGATTGATTTACCGGCACCGGTTTCACCGGTGATGGTAGTCATACCAGGGTTAAGTTCAACCTGTAGTGATTTTACGATAGCGAAGTTATTAACACTTAAATGAGCGAGCATACTGAAATCCATATCTAGAAGTACTGTATATGAGAACAGTATATACTGGTTTTACATACAGTAAAGATGTTGGGTGAAATTTTTTATTCAGTATGCGCTAGGCTCTAAAACAACTTACTTGACCAACCTAGCTTCTCTCTAAGTACGTGGTAGTAGCTGTAGTTCTTGGGGTGAATTAGGTTGAGGACGTTTGGGCTCTGATAAATATGGATCTCATCGCCAGGTTCAACCGGAAGAGAAATTTGGCCATCACAGCTGACTTCTTGGGTGCCAACCATATCTGGAGCGAGTAATAGCTTTATGCGACGGTTACCGTCAACTACCAGCGGGCGACTAGATAGGGTGTGTGGAAACATCGGCACTAGCGATATGCTGTTTAGGCTAGGGGAGAGTATCGGCCCGCCACCAGAGAGTGAATATGCGGTTGAGCCGGTCGGAGTCGAAATAATTAAGCCATCAGAGCGTAATGAGAAGGCGAAAGTATCATCGATATAGACTTCAAACTCTATCATATGAGCGACTTTTCCAGGGTGTAATACCGCCTCGTTTAAGGCTGCATTTTGACTCTTAACCTGCCCATGGCGGTGGATTTCAGCCTCTAACAAAAAACGCTGTTCGCTGATGTATTCCCCTGATAGTACCTCAAGCAATGGCTGTTTAAAGCTATCTGGGTCGAGGTCGGTTAGAAAGCCTAGATTACCTCGATTTACTCCGATGACTGAGATATCAAAACGCGAGAGAACACGAGCCGCCCCGAGCATATTGCCATCACCACCTATCACAATTGCAAGGTCGGCATTTTTTCCGATATGCATTAGATTGGTAAAAGCACTGCTATCTACTTTGTGATTCATCAGCTCTTTAAGGCGGTCATCAACCAGAACCTTATAGCCTTGCTCAACCAGCCAATCATAGATTTCTTTGTGAGTTTGAATTGCAAGGTGGCTGCGTGGCTTACCTAAAATCGCAATAGTTGAGAAATGTTTACCCATTTTAATCCCATTTTTTAATATATGGACTTCGAGAGACTTGAATCAGAAATGATGATCCCCATAATAAAGGCAAGTTGATTAGAGATGCTAATCTTTTGTCAGAGTTTATCTGTCAATATAATAGCACTTTCATGAATAGACTTGTCTTGCTGGAGATATCATGAGCGACAAAGATACAAAGATTGATGAACAAGAATTAGAACAAGCAACTCAAAAGCAAGCCGCTGAAGAGATTGTTGAAGAGATTACTGCTGAACAAGATGCTGATGTTATTGGTGACGAAGGCGATGTTGAGTGGAATGAAGAATCGGTTGCTGATTTTGAAGAGTCTAAAATAGCTCAGCTTGAAGCTGCGCTGTTGCAAACTGAAACTCGCTTGAAAGAGCAACAAGATTCAGTATTACGTGCCAAGGCTGAGGTCGACAACATGCGTCGTCGTACTGAGCAAGAAATGGCAAAAGCTCGTAAGTTTGCTATCAATAGATTCGCAGAAGATTTATTGCCAGTTATTGATAACCTTGAGCGTGCAATTCAAGCTGCGGATACCGAAAACGAAGCCATTAAGCCTATCCTTGAAGGCATTGAAATGACGCATAAGTCTTTCCTTGAGGTTGTGACTAAGAATGGTTTAGTTGAGATCAACCCTGAAGGGGAAGCCTTTAACCCAGAACTGCACAATGCAGTATCTATGGTTGAGAGCCCTGATCACGAAAGCAATATGGTAACGATTGTATTGCAGAAAGGGTATGAACTTAACGGTCGTGTGGTTCGCCCAGCGATGGTAATGGTTGCTAAGTAATCCTTTAAGCAAACTGTATGTTAGAAGAGAGGCCGTTATGGTCTCTCTTTTTTTTGCCTTAAAACGGTGGGTATTCCGAGTACAGATAGCTCAAGTAGGCGCAATAATATGCTTCACTACCAATAAAAACTCGTTTTTTTACTTTTTTTTGGGCTTTGCTCTTGAATCCACGTTTCTCGCCCTTATCTATCAGTCAGAGCAAATAATTACTGAGCGAAACAGCTCACCTGCTTTGAAAATTTTGTAAGACTTGGGGTTGAATCCAAGCGAAACACACCCCATTTATTGGGATATAGAAATAGACAATTAAATTTTTGGAGATAGCCAGATGGGTAAAATCATTGGTATTGACTTAGGTACTACAAACTCTTGTGTAGCAGTACTAGACGGCGATACGCCACGTGTAATCGAAAATGCTGAAGGTGAACGTACAACAGCATCTGTTATCGCATATACAGACGGTGAAACATTAGTAGGTCAACCAGCTAAGCGTCAGGCGGTAACTAACCCAGAAAACACGCTATTTGCAATTAAACGCCTAATCGGTCGTCGTTTTGAAGACGAAGAAATTCAGCGTGATCTTGAAATCATGCCTTATAAGATTGTTAAGGCTGACAACGGTGATGCTTGGGTTGAAGCGAAAGGCCAAAAAATGGCTGCTCCTCAGGTTTCTGCTGAAGTTCTTAAGAAAATGAAGAAAACAGCTGAAGACTTCCTAGGCGAAGAAGTAACTGGCGCAGTAGTGACTGTTCCTGCTTACTTTAACGATGCTCAGCGTCAAGCAACTAAAGATGCTGGCCGTATCGCGGGCCTAGACGTTAAACGTATTATCAACGAACCAACAGCTGCGGCTCTAGCATATGGCCTAGACAAGTCAGGTGGCGATCGCACTATCGCAGTATATGACCTTGGTGGTGGTACTTTTGATATCTCAATCATCGAGATTGACGAAGTTGAAGGTGAAAAAACCTTCGAAGTTCTAGCAACTAACGGTGACACTCACCTAGGTGGTGAAGACTTTGATAACCGCATGATCAACTACTTAGTAGAAGAGTTTAAGAAAGAGCAAGGTATCGATCTTAAAGCTGATCCACTAGCAATGCAGCGTGTTAAAGAAGCAGCAGAAAAAGCGAAAATTGAGCTTTCTTCTACTACTCAAACTGACGTAAACCTACCTTACGTAACTGCTGATGCAACTGGTCCTAAGCACATGAACGTTAAAGTGACTCGTGCAAAACTTGAAGCGTTAGTTGAAGACCTAGTTCAACGTTCTCTTGAGCCACTTAAGGTTGCTCTAGCGGATGCAGACCTATCTGTAAATGACATCAACGATGTTATTCTAGTAGGTGGTCAAACTCGTATGCCTATGGTTCAAGCTAAAGTTGCTGAGTTCTTCGGTAAAGACGCTCGTCGTGACGTGAACCCTGATGAAGCAGTTGCTATGGGCGCTGCAGTTCAAGGTGGCGTACTAGCTGGTGAAGTTAAAGACGTACTTCTACTAGACGTTACTCCTCTATCTTTCGGTATCGAAACGATGGGTGGTGTAATGACTAAGCTAATCGAGAAAAACACTACTATCCCAACTAAAGCGGATCAAGTGTTCTCTACAGCGGAAGACAACCAAAGCGCAGTGACTATCCACGTTCTTCAAGGTGAACGTAAGCAAGCGATGTACAACAAATCTCTTGGTCAATTTAACCTAGAAGGTATCCAAGCTGCACCACGTGGTATGCCTCAAATCGAAGTAACATTCGATCTAGATGCTGATGGTATCCTGAATGTATCTGCTAAAGATAAGCAAACAGGTAAAGAGCAGAAGATCACAATCCAAGCTTCTGGTGGCCTAAGCGACGAAGAAATCGAAAAAATGGTTCAAGAAGCAGAAGCTAACAAAGAAGCTGATAAGAAGTTTGAAGAGTTAGTAACTGCACGTAACCAAGCTGACCAAATGATCCACGGTACTCGTAAGCAAATGGAAGAAGCAGGTGATGCACTTCCAGCTGAAGAGAAAGAGAAAATTGAAGCAGCAATCAAAGAGCTAGAAGAAGCGAAGAATGGCGAAGATAAAGACGCTATCGACACTAAAGTTCAAGCTCTTATGGCTGCGGCTCAAAAACTAATGGAAATGGCTCAA
This sequence comes from Vibrio gallicus, assembly GCF_024346875.1. Classification (NCBI taxonomy): domain Bacteria; kingdom Pseudomonadati; phylum Pseudomonadota; class Gammaproteobacteria; order Vibrionales; family Vibrionaceae; genus Vibrio; species Vibrio gallicus. The sequence continues at coordinate 1,879,908 of NZ_AP024871.1, read as the reverse complement.
CAACAAGCTCAAGCACAGCAAGCACAAGGTGCTGATGCAGGCCAACAACAGTCTCAAGATGATGACGTTGTTGATGCTGAGTTTGAAGAAGTTAAAGACGAGAAAAAATAATTATCGATGCTATAGCGAGTCATTTGAAGCTGTGTTTACCTGAGTAAAGGTGACACCTTGTTTTGAACAACTCGCTCTAGTTTAGAAATAATTTTTCTATTCTGACAGTAGCTTATGGGCGTTTGGGGAAACCTTTACGCCCTTCTGTTTGTAAATACAGCTGTCGATATAGATGATACTTTTAGATCCTAGAACCTCCATCTATATCGATATAAACACCAAGCGGTTGAAGCCGTTTGCAGTACTAAATTGGTGACGAAACACATGTCTAAACGTGATTTTTACGAGATCTTGGGTGTAAGCAGAGATGCTTCAGAGCGTGATATTAAGAAAGCATATAAGCGCTTAGCGATGAAGTATCACCCTGATAGAAACCCTGATGATGAATCAGCAGCTGGAAAGTTTAAAGAAGTAAAAGAAGCGTACGAGATCCTAACTGATTCGCAAAAGCGTGCAGCCTATGATCAACACGGTCATGCAGCCTTTGAGCAAGGCGGTATGGGCGGCGGTGGCTTTGGCGGCGGCGGTGCGGATTTCGGTGACATCTTTGGTGATGTATTTGGTGATATCTTCGGCGGCGGTCGTCGTGGTGGTGGTCAACAACGTGCCCAGCGCGGTTCAGATCTGCGTTACAACATGGAACTGACTTTAGAAGAAGCGGTTCGTGGATGCGCCAAGGAAATCGAAGTTCCGACTCTAGTTAGCTGTGATGTGTGTGAAGGCACTGGCGCTAAGAAAGGCTCTTCAGCTCAAACCTGTGGTACTTGTCATGGACACGGCCAAGTTCAGATGCGTCAAGGCTTCTTTGCCGTACAACAGACTTGCCCTACCTGTAATGGTAAAGGTCAAATCATTAAAGATCCTTGCGATGCATGTCATGGTGAAGGTCGTAAACACAAGACTAAATCTCTTAGCGTTAAGATCCCAGCAGGCGTGGATACCGGTGATCGCATTCGTTTGTCTGGTGAGGGTGAAGCTGGAGAAAATGGTGCTCCAGCGGGTGACTTATATGTTCAAGTACATGTTAAAGATCACCACATCTTCGAGCGTGACGGTAGCAACCTGTATTGTGAAGTACCAGTAAGCTTTGCAATGGCGGCGCTTGGTGGTGAAGTTGAAGTTCCGACTCTTGATGGACGAGTTAGCCTGAAGGTCCCTTCAGAAACCCAAACTGGTCGTATGTTCCGCATGCGTGGTAAAGGTGTGAAGGGTGTTCGCGGCGGTCCACAGGGCGACTTGATTGTTAAATTAGTGGTTGAAACACCGGTTAAGCTTAGCTCGCGTCAAAAAGAACTACTGCGTGAATTTGAAGATTCTTGTGGTGGCGATGCGGCCAATAAACACAAGCCTAAATCGGAAGGTTTTTTCAACGGCGTGAAAAAGTTCTTTGATGACCTAACCAGTTAATCATTGCACCACAATTTACTAGGCCAGCTTTTAGCTGGCCTTTTTTGTATCTCAATTTAGCATGCGTTTTTTCGAGATAGCTCCCATGCCTGGGGGCTGTTTTTGCCTATCGACCAGAACGGATTACCTTTTGAGGATGTAATGTGAATTGAGATAGATGCGAATGAGCGGCTTTTCATTGATTGAACTCCTTACTACGCTGTGTGTGTTGAGCCTTAGCTGCGCTGTTGGCATACAATCCTACGCGGAATATCACCAGCAGCAGAGACACAAACTTGCCGCTCAGCAAGTGTATTCAACTATTTTGGCAACTAGCAACCTTGCCTATGCCAAGCACCGCTCTTTGTGGCTTCACATTCAGTCAGCGACAGACACACAACACACCCTTCTCATATCTGCTTCTAATTCACCATTGCCAGCGTTGACCCAGATTACCCTTGAGGATGTAACATTAACCGCAACCGATGCCAGCATTCGTTTTGATGGCGCGAAGGGGATTGCTATGGGTAATGGGAGTATCGTAATTGGTGGCAGTTCTGACTCGCAACTTAAGGTGATTTACCATCAGATCAGTGGTCGAATTAGAATATGTTCGACCGGCAGTGAGAGCTTAGGCTATGCGGCATGTTAGGGGATACAGCCTCATAGAGCTGTTGGTAGCGCTATCAATGTCATCGCTACTCATGCTTAGCGTTAGTAGTTTAATGATTACCTTGCATCAGCAGGTTGTCGCGGAACTAAAACAAGCGCAATTGTTGATACAAGCCAATCGGATTAATGAGTATCTGGTCGCTGAAATAAAAAGAGCAGGCTTTGCTGTTTCGCAATCGGCATCGGTGGTGGGTAATCAACTGGCGATACATTATAAGCTAGGGGAGTGCTCAGAGTGTCAATATCAAGGTTTACTGATATTTGAGGAAGACAATAAGCTTAAGGTCTGTAACCGGTTGTCAGCCAACCCCATATCACTTACCCAGGTGTGTGAACAATCGATTAAGTTTTCAATGTTGAGCGATAAGTTGATTGTGGTGGAGTCCTTTATCGTTTCAGAGGTCACTAGCCGGCTGTACAGCATCGACTATGCCCTGAGGTTGAAAGGAGATACACAGCTAGAGGAATTCAGCTTGCTGGCCAGTGCGCGAGGCGCTGACGGTGCTGAGTAATACCCCACGTAATATGCAAGGTGGAGCCTTGCTGATTGTGATGTCACTCATGCTGGTACTTGGTGTTTATTCAATCTACCAATTTAATACTGTGTCACAGCGCTTGCTGTGGCATCAAGAGTTAATAATGTCTCGCACTCAACTCAATCTTACCCTAGATAGCGCACTAAATTGCTATGCATTACATTACCCAGATGCGAGCCCATGTCACTATCAATCTATGCTAGATTTTGACTCCGAATTTATAGCAGTAAATCAGGTACGGCTAACTGTTTTACTCGGTGAAGCTAAGCGTGCTCAAGTTATGTATTTAGGTGGGGAGTTAGCAGAGCATGCTTTGGTGACTGACGATAACGCCATAGTGTCTGTATTTGGCCGACAGCAAACGGAGCTAGAGGCGACTTTTGAAGCCACCAATGCTGATGAGTGTGGCAGCGCTTTAGCTTTGTTGTTAGAGCAAGGTTATCGTTCCATTTGGATTAAGGGAGACTGCCAGATCACGGCTGATAAATGGCAAGTGGTAACCACCTATCAACCGCAAATTCTGCTGTTTAGCGCAACAGAGGTATTTATTTCTGGAGCCGGTCATTACCAAGGCAGTTTGCTATTTGAGGGGGTGGCTAGCGATGGCTTACAGGGACAGATTGCGTTGCAAGGGATCACCCTTTCAGGATATGTGGTCATTGATGGTGAGCTTATATTGGATGATGTTGCCCTTATCCCAGAGGTGGCTCAGCTTTCTCAATCGCTAATCTATTATGCTAATCGCCACTGGCAAGCGTGGAGTTGGTATGATCTCTAAGCTTGCAGGGCTAGCACTGTTGGAGGTACTGGTTGCTGTCGCACTGTTGTCTGGTGGTTCATTGTATCTCATTGAATTGTCGCTATGGTCTCAGCGTGAAATACACAGTCAGCGTCAATCCAATCAAATCCGCCGCGCATTAATCAATAGACTGGAGATTATACGGCACATGCAGATAAACCCAGACTTGCTGCTTACTTTAACCCCTGCCTTAAATAATACTGCTATGCAGGGGGTGAGTTTTGAATTAACTCGCGCTGATTATTTAGGAAGTTTTGGTCATAGCGGTACACAGATAACACTACAAGCTGAATGGGAAAACCCACATGGTGAATTTAAATCTTTAACCGTAAATACACTATTGGCATTTCATTGAATAGAGTTGCGATTGAGAGTTGTATTAAAGATAGGTATTTGGCTGTAGCGTCATTGTTAATGACGAGTTGACCTACTGTTGGTGTGGTTGTTTTGCTTGTGTTAATCATAAATAAAAATGCAATCCCACCCCACATTTTGGAATCTTACATTCCAAAATGCACAGGTAAGTTTGGTACGATGCGCTCCTAAAAAAATAATAACAATTAACGCATCAACACAACTAATACTTAAATTACGGTACTATTTATGAGCAATCACGCAGCCAACCTGCCTCCTCAGAAAGCGAGTGGTATGGACCGCTTTTTGAATTTAATTGAAAAAGTGGGCAACAAAATTCCAGATCCAGCAATACTGTTCTTCTGGGCACTGATCATCGTTTGGGTTAGTTCAGCACTACTTTCTAATGTTTCTTTTGACCTGATTAACCCGCGTACAGGCACACCGCTTGAGATTACAAACCTATTAACTGGTGAAGCCCTTGCTAGTTTCCTAGCCAACATGGTGACAACCTTTACTGGATTTGCACCACTGGGCATTGTACTGGTGGCTATGTTAGGGGTCGGTGTTGCCGATTCATCTGGTTTCATTACCACTGGCCTGAAAAAAATGCTGGCTTTTACCCCAGCTAAGCTTTTAACGCCAATGCTGATATTGGTGGCTATTGTTTCGCATACCGCAGCAGATGCTGGCTACGTATTGGTTATTCCTCTAGGTGGTATCATCTTCCACGCTGCTGGTCGTCATCCTCTTGCGGGTATTGCAGCTGCATTTGCCGGGGTTTCTGGTGGCTTCTCAGCAAACTTTGTTCCATCAGGAATTGACCCTCTACTGGCGGGCTTTACTCAAACAGCAGCTAATGTATTAGACCCTGAATATGTGGTGAACCCATTAGCTAATATTTACTTTACGGGCTTGTCTTCAATCTTGATTGTCGCGATTGGCTGGTTTGTCACTGAGCGAATCATTGAACCGCGCCTTAATGCATCAATCGATGTAGATGAAGATGCAGAAGAAGCACCAGATCTTGGCTCTATGACAGCTCAAGAGTCAAAAGCATTTAAATATGCTGGCTGGTCTATGGTGGTGGGTATTGGTCTACTTATTGCCGCTATCATGCCTGAGAACTCAGCTCTGCGCTCTCCGGAAGGGGAGGTGACCGCCTTCTCTGCACCATTGATGCAGTCAATCGTGCCATTGATCTTTATCCTATTTATCATCCCAGGCATCGTATACGGTCGTGTGGTAGGTAAATTTAAGAGCAGTAATGATGTTATCAAGTCTATGTCTGACACCATGAATACCATGGGTGCATATATGGTAATGTCGTTCTTCTGTGCTCAGTTCCTAGTTGCGTTTGGTCAATCAAACATAGGTACTATGCTGGCGCTGTATGGCGCGGAAGGCCTAAAGGCGATGAACCTAGCTGGTGAAGCGACAATCGTGGGTATGATTTTGCTGACTGCGATGGTGAACCTATTGGTTGGTTCAGCTTCTGCTAAGTGGGCATTGATTGGTCCTATTCTAGTTCCAATGCTGATGGCTGTGGGTATTTCCCCTGAACTCTCGCAAGCGGCTTATCGTGTCGGTGATTCGGTATCTAATATTATTTCACCCTTAATGGTGTTCTTCCCATTAGTCGTGGTTTATTGCCAGCGCTACGTTAAATCGACTGGTATCGGGACGCTAGCGTCATTAATGATGCCATTCTCAATTGCGATGCTGATTGGTTGGACTATCTTCTTACTTGCGTACTGGGCTCTGGGCATTCCTTTAGGAATTAGCGCACCTTATACCTATAGCATGTAACTTAGCTTAATTAGAACAGCCCGCAGCCTTAAAACTGCGGGCTTTTTTGATCATGGGTTTAGGTGTTTGGCGTGAAAGGCCAAGTGGTCACTAATAAAACTCTGTATGAAGAAATAGCTGTGGTCATAGCCTTTTTGCATGCGCAGTTCAAAGTCTAATGAGTGCTGTGCTGCTACATCAATTAAATGATTGGGTTTAAGCTCTTTTTCTATAAATCCGTCAGCATCACCTTGGTCAATTAAGATAGGTAAACTTGAACCAAGCTTGGCAAGTAGGCGGCAGGCGTCATATTGCTCCCACTGCGTTTTATCCTCACCAAGATAATTGGACAACGCTTTTATCCCCCATGGGCATTCCATGGGATTAGTTATAGGGCTAAAAGCGGAGATCGAGCGATAGCGGTGTTGGTTTTTAAGGCCAATGGTTAGTGCGCCGTGCCCTCCCATACTATGACCAGATATGGATCGCAGATCCGATACTGGGAAATATTGCTCAATCAAGCTTGGCAATTCATCGACGATGTAGCTATACATCTGATAATGCTTAGACCATGGCGATTGAGTGGAGTTGAGATAAAAGCCTGCTCCGAGTCCAAAATCATAGGCTGACTCAGGATCATCAGGGACCTCTTCACCACGAGGGCTGGTATCTGGGGCGACAATGGCAATCCCTAGTCGCGCTGCTGCTTCAAATGCCGCTGCTTTTTGCATAAAGTTTTCGTCACTACAGGTGAGCCCTGATAACCAATACAGTACAGGAACCGGGTTGTCGGTTGTGGCCTGAGGGGGAAGAAAAAGTGCAAAGCGCATCGCGCAATTGAGTACATCTGAGTTATGGGTATATTGCTTGTGCCAGCCACCATGGACTTTTGCCTGGCTGATATTTTCAAGTGACATAAAGCGTTCCTAAATAAAAGGAGGCGTCAGGCTTTAGCTGACACCTCCTTGCTTAGATATAATTAATAGTGAATTACAGTACGGATGCTTTCACCTTTGTGCATTAGTTCAAAGGCTTCATTAATATTATCAAGGGGCATGGTGTGGGTGATAAAATCTTGCAGACCAAATTCACCAGCCATATAACGCTCTACAATTTCAGGAAGCTCAGAGCGTCCTTTTACACCACCGAAAGCACTGCCACGCCATACGCGGCCAGTAACCAGTTGGAATGGGCGGGTGGATATTTCTTGGCCAGCACCAGCAACACCAATGATGACTGACTCACCCCATCCTTTATGACAACACTCAAGGGCGGAACGCATTACATCTACATTGCCGATACATTCAAAAGAGTATTCGACGCCTCCATCGGTCATTTCAACGATAACCTCTTGGATTGGCTTATCGTAGTGTTTAGGGTTAATGCAGTCTGTTGCACCAAGTTGTTTTGCTAACTCGAACTTACTTTCATTAATATCGATACCTATGATGCGATTGGCTCCTGCCATTTTAGCGCCAATGATGGCCGATAGGCCGATACCACCAAGCCCGAAGATAGCAACATTATCGCCTTTTTCTACTTTGGCGGTATTTAGTACCGCACCCATACCGGTGGTGACTCCACAGCCCAGTAAGCAAACCTCTTCAAGAGGGGCTTCTTTATTTACCTTCGCTAGTGAAATCTCAGGTAATACCGTGTATTCAGAGAAGGTTGAGCACCCCATATAATGGTAAATTGGTTGGCCGTCTTTGTAGAAGCGGGTAGTGCCATCAGGCATTAGGCCCTTACCTTGGGTCTCTCTGACTGCTTGGCAGAGATTGGTTTTGCCGGACTTACAAAATTTGCACTCACCACACTCGGCAGTGTAAAGAGGGATAACATGGTCACCGACCTCAACGCTGGTCACGCCGTCACCGATCATCTCGACAATGCCGCCGCCTTCGTGTCCTAAAATGCTAGGGAAGATACCTTCAGGATCATCCCCTGATAGTGTAAATGCATCTGTATGGCACACACCAGTAGCAACGATACGCACCAACACCTCGCCCGCTTTAGGAAGCATAACATCAACTTCTTCCATCTTAAGTGGTTGGTTTGGTCCCCATGCTACTGCTGCGCGAGATTTGATAAATTGTTCTGCCATGATGCTTCCTATTTAGTTTGCCAAAGCCCCTATAAAGGTAGTTGAGTTTGGCGGCTTTTCATTTAATAGACTTAGTATATATTTCCTATAAATAATGATAATAGGTCTATTTTGAAATAGACTATTACATTAATGTAATAATAGGTTGTGATTGATGGCGAACTGGGAAGGTATTAATGAGTTTGTTGCGGTAGCACAGAACCAAAGCTTTACTGGAGCGGCTCAACAACTAGCAACCTCAGTGGCAAATATTAGTCGCCGAGTGCATAGTCTTGAGCAGAGGTTGGGGATTAAGCTGTTGCTACGTACCACGCGCAAGGTGTCACTGACTGAAGCGGGGGCGACTTATTACCATCACTGTAAGCCATTAGTTGAAGGCTTAGGTATGGCTGAGCTAGCGGTAACCCAATTGCAGTCCTCTCCACAAGGGCGAATCAAAGTCACCGCTCCCGTCACCTTTGGTGAGCAGGTACTTGCCCCTTTGATGCACCAGTTTTTACTTGAATATCCGCAGGTAGAGCTCGAGCTTGTATTGTCCAATCAGCGTATGGATCTGATTGAAGATGGTTTCGATCTGGCGATTCGTTTAGGGCGACTTCAAGACTCAACGATGATGGCGAAAAAGCTGTTAAATCGAGATGTATTTGTGTGTAGTAGCCCTGAGTATCTAGAAAGACATGGTGAACCACACACCTTGTCTGAGCTCAAGCATCATCAATGTTTGCGTGGGTCGGTAAAGTACTGGCGTTTTGATGACAAAGGAAATGAGCGCCTTATTCATGTTGACGGTAGAATACAGTGTAATAGTGGTTATGCATTAGTTGATGCAGCGATTAAGGGGCTAGGTATTGTCCAGCTTCCTGATTATTATGTGCAATCCTATCTTGCGTCAGGAAAACTGATTGAACTGCTAAAGGCCTACCGAGGGAAGCAAGAAGGGGTGTGGGCGTTATACCCGCAAAATCGGATGTTGACGTCTAAGGTGAGAACCTTGATTGATTATCTCTCAGATACACTTACTAGGAATAAGTATGGACAGCAATAGCCCATCAACACAATTTAGTGAACTCGATTATCAGTTTATGCGACGAGCAATAGAGTTAGCTGCTGAGGCTGAAGAGCATGGCGAGGTGCCAGTTGGAGCGGTACTGGTTAAGGATGGGCAAGAGATTGCCTGTGGTTGGAATCAGAGTATTGGACTGCATGATGCCACGGCACATGCTGAGATAATGACCCTACGTGCTGCGGGCAGTAGCTTACAGAACTACCGCTTATTGGATACCACCCTATATGTCACCCTTGAGCCATGCCCTATGTGTGCTGGTGCCTTATTGCATAGCCGAGTAAAGCGGATCGTATATGGTGCACCAGATCTTAAAGCGGGTGCGGCAGGGACTGTCCTTAATTTATTTGAGAGCCCAGCTGCGTTTCATTACGCTGATATTGAGTCTGGATTAATGGAACAAGAGTGCAAACAGCAATTACAGGCATTTTTCCGCCGTAGACGAAAAGAGCACAAGGCCTTGAAGCGGTTAGCGCAACAGCAAGATGGTGAGCAAGAGGGTTAAGCTAAGCTAAATGTCTGGCTTGAGTTTTCAATTGTAGTAGCAGCGTAAGCTCTATTGCGCCAAAGAATCTTTTTCTTGTTATTAGAAAGCATGCGTTTACGGCGATTTGCTGCAACGGCTTTTAGTGCTAATTTTTTAGACATTCTTCTCTTTTGTTTCAATGACATATCTCCATGATTACGAGGTTAGGCAATGTTGTTGTTTTCATTGCTTAACTATATATAGACCATAATTGTGAACGTTATATGAACCTATATATATGCTCGAGGTGATATTTTCAATATGCGTCATTAAAGCTAAAAATTAAACTGTGATCGCTACCATCTTTATTGTTTAAGGAGTGCTCGTTTGTGAGCTATCAGTCTGATTAGCTGATGATTCAGGCGTATTCACGGCCTGAATAACCTTTAATCCTTCAGTGCTGGTTTGTGTCTGTTTGTGGTCCCGTTTATCAATGTGCCCAATAATACTCTGATAATAGCGACGGATATTCTCAACGTAGTTGAGTGCCTCATCACCTCTGGCATAGCCATAGCGTGTATATTCGTAATACCCTTTTTTACGTAGCAATGGTAAACGCTCTTTTACATCACTCCATAGATTGGGGTTAGCACCTTGTGCTTTAGCGATGCGCCTTGCATCCATTACATGCCCATAACCCACATTGTATGAGGCAAGTGCAAACCAGATTTTCTCATGCTCGGTAATCGTGTCTGGGATGCGTTTGACGATTTTTCTAAGATAGGCAACGCCCCCTCGAATCGACTGTTCAGGGTCGAGTCGATTAGTCACGCCGACACTTTCTGCGGTAGGGAGTGTCAACATCATCATGCCGCGCACACCCGTTGGGGATTTAGCATAGGGATTCCAGTGAGATTCTTGATATGCCAGCGCTGCAACCAAACGCCAATCGAACTCTTCAGAGTGTTTCTTAAACAGCTGCTCCCATTTTGGAAGTTTACTGTCTAATGAACGCACAAAGGCGCGGGTATCGACATAGTCAAAATCTTGGATGTGTCCTAGGTATTTTTCTTCGAGTAGATGCAGTTCGCCATTTTGTTGGATATTGCCAAAGAATTCGATCACCAAGGCATAAAGGCTCTCATCACTGGTTTGTCGTAAATACCAAGAGGTGGGTTGATCCTCGGTAAGCTCAAATGCCAATGCTAGGTCTGGATAGATGCGCTGGGTTAGAGAAAGCTCGATGGAATCGGCGACAGTGAACAGTCGCTTACCTTCAGATACCTGTTTGAGTAGTTCATTGATATCGTAGCGATCGGTTGTTTCATACTTTATTTTAGTGTGAGTTTTGGACAGGTCAGCTAAGGTATGCTCAAAGTGAGATCCCTTTACTACAGTCAGCATTTCACCACTATCGATAAGCTGTTGTAGGTTTCTTGGGCGCCATGTGCCTTTCTTATAGACAACCTGCTGACTTACGTAGTAATAGGCAGGCCCTGGGCGAAACGCTTTTATTCTATTTGGTGCTTGGGTTAGTCCCGCTGCAATGATATCAATTTCCCCATTCTTTAAGGCAGGGAACAATTCAGATAGGCGATAGGCCGGCTTTATTTCGAGCTTAACCCCGAGCTCTTTTGCAAATTCAACAGCTAAGTCGTACTCCAGCCCTGTTGGACCGTCAGGACCTATATAGTATGAAAGCTGGTTATTTAGAGTACCAACTCGCAACACTCCGCGATCTTTTATTTTTTGCAATTCACTCTTAGAGTCTATTTCATATTGGCAGCCAGTTAGGGCAAACAAAACCAATAGTGATAGTGAAGATTGCAGTATCTTTTTGAACATCGACGTGCGCATGTTGTTGGAACTTCTCCTGCTTACAAGCTTAAAGTTCACCTTTATATCAAAGGCAGTACCTAGGTGAAAGAGAAACAAGCATAGCAGTGATGTTATTGGGAGGTAATTAGGGTTGATTGGTGGGTTAAAAAAAGTCAGAGGCAAATATTTGCGCAAACGGTTGCTTTTTGTGTTACTTCACAAAACAATTTGCTCTATAATACGCGAAAAATTAAAAGGTAATGCTGCAATAGCTTTAGTGGTTTACGTTTAACCAACTGAATATATTGGAATATTACTTTTAATCCATCATTTAAGAGACCTAAGCACATGAGAATTTTGCGTGGCTCCCCAGCTCTTTCTGAGTTTCGTGTTCAAAAACTTCTAGAACTTTGCCGTGAGCAAGGGCTTCCAGTGACAGGCATTTACGCTGAGTTTATGCATTTTGCAGATTTAAACTCAGAGCTCGATGACCAAGAACTAGCTAAGCTTGAAAAACTGCTTACCTACGGCCCAACTATCGAAGAGCACAAGCCTGAAGGTCTTCTACTTTTAGTTACACCTCGCCCAGGTACGATTTCACCTTGGTCTTCAAAATCTACTGATATTGCGAATAACTGTGGGTTAGAAAAAATTAAGCGCTTAGAGCGCGGTACTGCTTACTACATTGAATCTCAAGCCGAGCTGAATGCTGATCAGGTAGATGCCATTAAGGTACTTATCCATGACCGCATGATGGAAGCGGTTTTTGTTGAGTTTGAAGATGCAAGCGCACTATTTACTATCTCTGAGCCAGCACCGCATACCGTGGTTGATGTTCTAACGGGTGGTCGTGAGGCCTTAGACGAAGCAAACATCTCCCTTGGCCTTGCATTGGCTGAAGACGAGATTAGCTACCTAGCTGAAAGCTTTACCAAGCTTGGCCGCAACCCAAACGATATCGAATTGATGATGTTTGCTCAGGCGAACTCTGAGCATTGTCGCCATAAGATCTTTAATGCAGGCTGGACTATTGATGGTGTTGAACAAGAAAAATCTTTGTTCAAAATGATTAAAAACACCATGGAAACCACCCCTGATCACGTTTTATCTGCTTATAAAGATAACGCGGCAGTAATGAGTGGTTCTACTGTGGGACGCTTCTTCCCAGACCCAGATTCTCGTCAATATAACTATCATAACGAACAAGCGCACATCCTGATGAAGGTTGAGACGCATAACCACCCAACGGCTATCTCTCCATGGCCGGGCGCTTCTACTGGCTCTGGTGGTGAGATTCGCGATGAAGGCGCAACTGGTATCGGTGGTAAACCTAAAGCGGGTCTAGTGGGTTTCACCACTTCTAACTTGCGTATCCCTGGCTTTGAACAGCCTTGGGAAACCGACTTTGGTAAGCCTGGTCGCATTGTAAATGCCCTTGATATTATGCTTGAAGGCCCACTAGGTGGCGCGGCATTTAACAACGAATTTGGTCGCCCGAACCTACTTGGTTACTTCCGTACTTATGAAGAGAAAGTAACCTCACATGCTGGTGAAGAGATCCGTGGCTACCACAAGCCGATCATGATCGCTGGTGGTATGGGTAATATTCGTGATGAGCACGTACAGAAAAAAGAGATCCCAGTCGGTGCTAAGCTGATTGTTCTCGGTGGTCCTGCTATGAACATCGGTCTTGGCGGCGGCGCAGCCTCTTCTATGGCTTCTGGTCAATCAGCTGAAGATCTAGACTTTGCTTCTGTACAGCGTGAAAACCCAGAAATGGAGCGTCGTTGTCAGGAAGTTATCGACCGTTGTTGGCAGCTAGGTGAGCAAAACCCAATCGCGTTCATCCACGATGTGGGTGCTGGTGGTATCTCGAATGCACTTCCTGAGCTGGTTGACGATGGTGAGCGTGGTGGTAAATTCCAACTACGTAACGTACCAAATGATGAATTAAGCATGAGCCCACTTGAGATCTGGTGTAACGAATCTCAAGAGCGTTATGTAATGGCGGTCGCGCCAGAGAATATGGAAGTATTCGAAGCTATCTGTAAGCGTGAACGCGCACCTTTTGCCGTGGTAGGTGAAGCAACAGAAGAGCGTCATCTAACCCTAGAAGACTCACACTTCGACAATACCCCAATTGATATGCCAATGGATATCTTGCTGGGTAAAACACCTAAGATGCACCGCGATGCTAAGACCTTGAAGGTGGATAGCCCAGCAATTACTCGTGATGGTATTGAGATAAATGATGCCGTTGAGCGTGTATTGCGTTTACCAACGGTTGCAGAAAAAACCTTCCTTATCACAATCGGTGACCGCTCGGTAACGGGTCTGGTTGCGCGTGATCAAATGGTTGGTCCATGGCAGGTGCCAGTGGCAAACTGTGCGGTAACAGCTGCAAGTTATGACACCTATCATGGTGAAGCAATGTCTATGGGTGAGCGTACTCCGGTTGCTCTTCTTGATTTTGGCGCTTCAGCGCGTCTTGCGGTAGGTGAGTCTCTTACTAATATCGCAGGTACTGATATCGGTGATATCAAGCACATTAAATTGTCTGCAAACTGGATGTCTCCAGCGGGTCACCCAGGTGAAGATGCCGGTCTATATGAAGCGGTAAAAGCGGTGGGTGAAGAGCTGTGTCCTGCGCTTGGTTTGACGATTCCAGTTGGTAAAGACTCAATGTCTATGAAAACTAAGTGGAATGAGAACGGTGAAGATAAAGAAGTTACCTCTCCACTGTCATTGGTTATTACTGCCTTTGGTCGCGTAGAAGATGTTCGCAAGACTGTAACCCCACAACTTCGCACTGATAAAGGTGATACCTCACTGGTGTTGGTTGACCTAGGTAATGGTAAGAACCGTCTTGGCGCAACAGCTCTAGCGCAAGTATACAAACAGCTAGGGGATAAACCTGCCGATGTTGATAATGCAGAGCAGCTAAAAGGCTTCTTCGATGCAATGCAAACCCTAGTACGTGATGACAAGCTTGTTGCGTATCACGATAAAGGCGATGGTGGCTTATTTGTTACCCTAGCTGAGATGGCGTTTGCTGGTCACTGTGGTCTGAAAGCGGATATTTCAGAGCTAGGTGAAGACGTATTAGCGACGCTGTTTAACGAAGAGTTAGGTGTCGTTGTACAGGTTAAGAACTCTGATTTGGATGCAGTTAAAACCGTGCTTTCGGCAAATGGTTTACAAGCTTGCTCACATGTTATTGGTTCAGTTGAAGCAAGTGACAACTTTGAAATATTTGCTAACGGCAATGCCATTATTGAGCGTTCTCGTACCGAGCTTCGTACTATTTGGGCTGAGACAACCCATAAAATGCAAGCACTACGTGATAACCCAGCTTGTGCAGACCAAGAGTTTGCAGCCAAGAAAGATAATAGCGACCCAGGTCTAAATGTAGCGCTTACCTTCGATACTCACGAAGATATCGCAGCTCCATATATTGCAACTGGCGCTAAGCCTAAGATGGCTATCTTGCGTGAGCAGGGCGTTAACTCTCATGTTGAAATGGCGGCGGCGTTTGACCGCGCTGGTTTTGATGCGGTTGATATCCACATGAGTGATATCTTAACAGGCCAAACTGTGCTTGATGAATACCAAGGCTTAGTTGCATGTGGTGGCTTCTCTTATGGTGATGTGCTTGGTGCTGGTGAAGGCTGGGCTAAGTCTGTTTTATTCAATGCTCAGGCTCGTGACCAGTTTGAAGGCTTCTTCAAGCGTGAAGAGACGTTCTCTCTTGGCGTGTGTAATGGTTGTCAGATGCTATCGAACCTGAAAGAGCTAATCCCAGGTGCTGACCTGTGGCCACGCTTTGTTCGTAATGAATCTGAGCGCTTTGAGGCTCGCTTTAGCCTAGTTGAAGTACAGAAATCAGATTCTGTATTCTTTGATGGTATGGCGGGCTCTCGTATGCCAATCGCAGTATCTCACGGTGAAGGCCGAGTTGAGGTTCGTGATACCGCTCACTTAGATGCGATTGAAGCGTCTGGTACAGTGGCAGTGCGTTACGTGGATAACCAAGGTAATGCAACGCAACAGTATCCAAATAACCCGAACGGTTCACCAAATGCGATTACAGGTCTGACTACCAATGATGGCCGCGTGACTATCATGATGCCTCACCCTGAGCGTGTATTTAGAACCGTAGCTAACTCTTGGGCTCCAGAGTCTTGGGGTGAAGATTCAGCGTGGATGCGTATGTTCCGCAATGCTCGTAAAAACGTTGGATAATCCAGCGAAATAATTGAGATATGTTATGAGCGCCTCTATTGAGGCGCTTTTTTTATGTGAGCGAAGGTAAGTGCTAGCTACTAATGTATAGCTTTGATTTAAAAGTAAAAAAAACCGAAAATTAAATGTAAAATTCGGAAGTTGTACTATTTTTATAATGTAAAACATATCTTTAACATTATAAAAGGGACGTATTTAATGAAAAAGTTTTGCATGAAGGCTGTAGGCATGGCAGTAGTAGCAGCTTCTTTATCGGGCTGTATTGGTAGTAATGCGGTAACCGGTTATGTAATGAAGTTCAACCTTGAGGTAGTTGATAACCGCTATGCTCGTGGTGGTGTGAACATGCTTCTAGCGCCTGTTTATGCACTTTCTGTGGCAGCAGATACCCTGATCTTCAACTCCCTTGAGTTCTGGACTGGTAA
Organism: Vibrio gallicus; assembly: GCF_024346875.1. Classification (NCBI taxonomy): domain Bacteria; kingdom Pseudomonadati; phylum Pseudomonadota; class Gammaproteobacteria; order Vibrionales; family Vibrionaceae; genus Vibrio; species Vibrio gallicus. Next base: position 1,864,144 of record NZ_AP024871.1, on the reverse strand, counting down.
AAACCCCCTCAATGGTAAGCCGCATATCTTTGATACTAAAACCAAAACAATGATGAATATTAACGAATCTATCGATCCATCATTGCACGATGCACCGGTTGAACCGATTAGCATGCGTGAGGTACAAAAGAGCTCTTTTGAGGCGATTGACCAAAATACAATCCAGATGAATATTACTTATAATACGGGTGAGAAAGCGATTGTCACTGGTATTCGTGATGGTGAAAATGTTTCTTATTACTACAACGGTGAGTTGATGTCTCAAACGACTATTACTCAACTAGAAGCGATGAAAAACACTCAAGTTTAAATTGTTTATTGTATAAAAATGCCGAGCATTCATGCTCGGCATTTTTGATCTTAAGGGCTGTTACGCTTTTTTAGGGATGTGCTTTAATAGCGCAACCATTTGTTCCCAGAATAGATCAACGGTATCGATCTTTACCTTCTCATCAGGTGAGTGGGGGAATTTAATCGTTGGGCCAAATGACACCATATCCATGTTTGGATAAGGTTCTTTAAATAGGCCACACTCAAGACCGGCATGAATTACCATGATATTTGGTTTGTGACCATAGATGCCTTGGTACATATCACGGAATACCCCCATTATTTCTGAGTCTGCATCCGGCTTCCAGCCTGGATACGCACCAGAGAAGCTAATCTTGGCACCAGCAAGTGTGGCAACAGAACTTAGCATGCTCTCTACTTGTGAACGACCAGAATCAATTAGAGAGCGAATCAAGCATAATGCACGCACACTGTTTTGTTCGGTTGTAATCACACCAAGGTTTAGCGAGGTCTCTACAACGCCTTGGATGTCATCACTCATACGAATGACACCATTTGGACAAGCATTTAAAGCAGCGATCAATCTTTGTTGTGACGCCTTGCTAAATACTTGGCTATCGTCTTGGCTATCTTCGATAAAGCTAACAAGGTCGGTTTCAACACTACCGAGCTCGGCTTTTAGTATATCCGTGTATTGAGTAAATAGGAGCTCAAGCTTAGCTACATTTTCTTGGGGCAATGACACGCTAGCAAAGGCTTCACGAGGGATAGCGTTACGCAAGCTACCACCACGGATTTCAATTAATTGGATATCAAGCTGTTGTGCGTGTCCGGCTAAAAAGCGCGCCAGCAGTTTATTGGCATTGCCACGACCGGTGTGAATATCACAACCGGAGTGACCGCCTTTCAAGCCCTTAATAATAAGCTTTTTAGTGGTATTTTCACTGGCTGCTATTTCGCGCTCAATGCTGAAATTAAAGCCGGCATCGATACCACCGGCACATCCCATATACACTTCACCTTCTTGCTCTGAGTCGGTGTTGAGTAGGATGTCGCCATCAAGAAGCCCTTGCTTGAGACCGAAAGCACCAGTCATACCGGCTTCTTCATCTATGGTTAGTAGCACTTCTAATGGGCCGTGCTCAATGTCAGTTGAGGCAAGTACTGCCAAACATGATGCCATACCAATGCCATTGTCAGCACCAAGAGTCGTCCCGGTTGCGGTTACCCATTCACCATCGATATAAGGTTTAATTGGGTCGGTAGTAAAGTCATGCTCGGTATCTTCATTTTTTTGAGGAACCATATCTACGTGAGCCTGTAGAACTACTCCTTTACGATCTTCCATACCTGGTGTGGCAGGCTTTTTAATGATCAGGTTACCAACTTCATCAACCTTTACAGCTAGGTTTTGTGATTGCGCCCAGTTTGTAATGTAATCAGCTAATGCTTGTTCGTGTTTAGAGGGATGTGGGATAGAGCAAATTTTGTCGAATAAAGGCCAAATTGGATTATTAGTTTGGCGAGTAATTTCAGTCAAAAATTGAGACATGCGATACTCCTTCATGCTCGCAGGAAAAGATATTAATGCCTTGTTAGAACTGTGCCTAAATCAAGTTGCAGGCAGAATAGCACCGCTAAGTAGCATTTCACAGTGATTGAGATTCCATTAGTGGGTGAATCTATTAACTATGACGTTTTTGGGCGATGATTCGCCATATTTGTGGCTGCTCTCAGGCACTAAGTTCACGGTTTTTAGTTGGGGTTGGTTGTTTATTGAACGTTTTTTGGTTCGGTTATTTATTTCGACATTGAAAATAAATTACCAACCCAGGTGATAATCATGCCGTAGAAAGCAATGATCAATAAAAATACTTGTAATTAAATTACAGTAAAGGTATTATCTTACCATCAAATACAAAAGACGTATGCACTCCCCCTAATAGTACATAACGTTTTTTGTATTAATGCTTATTTTATGCATAAGTTGTTGTGAATAACTTATGTTAAAGGTTTGAATCATGATTATATGGCCCATTTGTTGAGCTATTAGTTATCATTCAAATTGATGGTTTCGTTTATCGAATCATAAAGCATGTGATTGAACCTAGGTTCACCCCCTCTTATGTTTGGAAATTTATTACTTATTTTGTGGCCGCACCTGTATGGAGCGGCTTTTTTTTGCCTAAAATTCAGGGATTTCAAGGTATATAACTAGTGCTGAGTCAGTAATGAACGGGTTTAGATAGGGATTTGATTTAAAGTGCTTGAATTAATAACTATAGATAAATAAAAGAGCGCTTTTCCGATTGTAACTTTATAACAAAGTATAAAAAAAACACATTAGATTAATAACGCCTTTTTTGATTTATATTAATTTAAAACAATGGCTTAAATATAGATTGTGAGAGGTTATATGGTAGTAGTCTAGATGAATATGCTGATAAATGGACGCTACAGTATGGTATTTCGTTATTGTTCTCTTTATAATTCTGCTCAATTCATATACGCAAACGTTTACTTTTATACTTTTTTAGGAATTTAATGATGCTGGAGAGGCTATTTAAACTGAGTGAGCACGGTACCAATGTGCGCACTGAAATCATTGCCGGAATGACCACCTTCCTGACAATGGCTTATATCATCTTTGTGAATCCAGCAATGCTGGCTGACGCTGGAATGGATCACGGTGCGGTATTTGTCGCGACATGTCTGGCGGCTGCAATAGGCTGTTTCGTCATGGGTTTCTACGCTAACTACCCGATTGCACAGGCTCCAGGTATGGGCTTAAATGCCTTCTTTACCTATGCAGTAGTTTTGGGCATGGGTCATACGTGGCAGGTAGCGTTAGCCGCTGTATTTGTTTCAGGTGTATTATTTATCCTGTTGAGCCTACTTCGCATTCGTGAGTGGATCATCAATTCAATTCCAATGTCCTTACGTACTGGTATTTCAGCCGGTATTGGCCTTTTCTTAGCCTTTATTGGTTTAAAAAATGCAGGCATCGTTGTTGCAAATCCGGCTACGTTTGTTTCTCTAGGGGATGTAACGTCACTGCACGCGGTGTTGGCAGCTCTAGGCTTTTTCATTACCATTGCTTTAGTACAGCGCGGTATTCGTGGCGCGGTGATGATTGCTATTTTAGTGGTCACTATCCTAGGTATTATCTTTGGTGATGTGCAGTATCACGGCATTATGGCTATGCCGCCGAGTATTGCCCCTACATTCCTACAGCTTGATTTCTCTGGTCTTTTTGAAGTTGGCATGATTTCTATCGTGTTTGCATTCCTGTTTGTTGACTTGTTTGATACCGCTGGAACTCTAGTCGGTGTTGCAAGCAAAGCTAACCTAATTAAAGAAGATGGAAAATTACCACGCCTAAATAAAGCACTGCTAGCTGACTCAACTGCAACCTCTATTGGTGCTTTGCTAGGTACTTCAAATACAACCTCTTATGTTGAATCAACAGCAGGCGTTGCAGCGGGTGGTCGTACAGGTTTAACCGCAGTAACGGTTGGTGTTTTGTTCGTACTGGCTTTGCTGTTTTCTCCATTAGCGGGTATGATTCCGGCATATGCGACAGCAGGTGCGCTATTCTATGTAGCAATCCTTATGCTTTCTGGTTTGGTGAACATTAATTGGGGAGATATTACTGAGGCAGCGCCTGTAGTAGTAACTTGCTTATTGATGCCTCTAACCTTCTCTATCGCTGAGGGTATCTCATTGGGCTTTATCTCTTATGCAGCAATTAAACTGCTAAGTGGTAAAGGACGTGAGGTTTCATTGAGTGTATGGATAATGTCTGCTGTCTTTATCCTAAAATTTGTTGTGGCTGGTTGATCCAGTCAGTTTAAAAATAGGTCGCAAGTTATGCCAAAAAAATACGTTATCACCTGGGACGAAATGCAGAAAAACTGCCGTGAGTTAGCTGCTCGTCAAATGCCTGCTGAACAATGGAAAGGTATCTGGGGTGTGAGTCGTGGTGGTTTAGTACCCGCTGCAATTCTTGCTCGTGAACTAGGGATTCGCTATGTAGATACTATCTGTATCTCTAGCTATGACCACGATCATCAAAGAGATATGACCGTTGTTAAAGCACCAGAGGGTGACGGGGAAGGATTCCTGATTGTTGAAGACTTAGTGGATAGTGGTGACACTGCACGTAAACTACGTGAAATGTACCCTAAAGCTAAATTGATTGCGGTATGTGCTAAGCCGTCAGGATCTGACTTACTAGATGACTACGTTGTAGATATCGCTCAAGAAACTTGGATCGAACAGCCTTGGGATATGCAACTTACTTACGTTGAACCGGTTAACCGTAAGCGTAAGTAGCGCCAACGCGAATTAAATAAATAAATGCCTCTATTTAGAGGCATTTTTTGTTTATGCTTAGAGGACCACGGTGCAACGTAACGTTTGTTATGGATGATCAAAAAAATAAGAACCTTTCAGAAACATTATTTGCTAAACATCACCAAGCTAAAGAGACCTCTAGTTTGGTGCAATATATGCCGAGCAGCGAAAGCATATTAGAGCTGCGACCTGAACATAAGTGGTATCGCAACCTTCGTCGCTTGCAGTGGATCTGGCAAGGGGTGGATGCGATTGAGCAAGAGCAGATATTAGCGCGAATTGCCTCTTCACCTAACTCGCGTACCAATGACGATGTGCTTGATACGGTTCTGGGTTTTCGCAAAGGAAACTGGGCCTACGAGTGGACTCATGTAGGGATGCAGCATCAGAAGCGAGCGTCACAATTACAGGGGGAAGAGGCATCTCTTGCGCTATATAAAGCCAGTCTTTATTTTAGTATCGCCGCTTATCCGCATATTCGAGGAGATAACCTCGCATCTCAGGCTCAGGTACTGGCCAACAAAGCGTATGAAGAAGCCTCCAAAAAAAGTCAGTACACCTTTAAGCAACTTAAAATCCCGTATCAAGGTAAGAGTATTGAGGCTAACTTGCATCTACCACACACAGATAGGCCGCTACCGGTGGTTATCGTATGTGGCGGGTTAGACAGCTTACAAACAGATATGTGGAAGCTATTTTTGGATTACTTAGCGCCAAATGAGTTTGCTATGTTGACCATAGATATGCCGTCGATGGGAAAAAATAGCCAGTGGTCATTGACCGAAGATGCCAGTGTGCTACATAAAGCCGTTTTGGACCATCTACCTGAAGTGCCTTATATCGATCATTGGAATGTGGGATTACTTGGTTTTAGGTTTGGTGGTAATGCCCTGATTCGTTTGAGTTTCTTAGAGCAAAAGAGAATCAAAGCCTGTGTTGCACTTGGTGCACCAGTGCACGATGCATTATCGAGCTCTGAGAAAATTAAAGGGATGCCGAAGATGTACCTCGATGTATTAGGGTCACGCCTTGGTAAAACTGCGGTTGATATTCAAAGCCTAGCATTACAGATGTCGGCATGGTCCTTAAAAATGCAGGGCTTGCTTGGCTCTAGAAAAACTAAGGTGCCGATTTTGGCGGTGTCATTAGAGGGAGATCCGATTGCACCGCATAGTGATAATCGATTGATTGCCTTATCTAGCCAGTATGGGAAAGCGGTACAAATACCTTGTGAGAACCTAAGCCAAGGGTACGAAAAATCATTAGATCTGGCTATAGAGTGGATGATCACCGAATTAAAATCGTGACAAATTTGTTAAATTGATAGAGTATGGCTTATGCATGCTACTGAATATGCATGTGATTTTCTGAATTTTTAATTAAACATAAATAGTAAATGGAGTTTTATTTATGTCTGAAAAGAAGCCTACCTATCATCGTTTAATTGCAAAACTTAAAGCGATTGGCCCTTATTTACGTGAAGGCGAGTGCGAGCCAAATTTTTTCCTGTTCGATTGTTTATCGGTCTGTGTTGATGATAAAAAATCCCCTGAGTGTCGAGAATTTTGGGGCTGGTGGATGAAGCTTGAAAAGCAAGAAAAGACCTTTATTGCCCGTTTCCATCATGGCAAATATAACGCTGAAGGGGAGTGGGATGAAGAGGCTCTACCAGAAAGCGCAGAAAAAGAAGTGATTCGCACGCAACAAGCTTTTTATTCAAAGGTAGAAGCATTGTTGCAAGAGCAGTTCGGTCTGAGTGTCGAACTACATCAAGACTCAGAAGTTATCGCTTAAAGCTCGAATACTACTACTTTAAGGCGCCATTGTGCGCCTTTTTGTTTTTTTGCTTGAGAAACGGTGCTCGGCTTGTTAAAACAGATATCTATTCGAATTAGAACAATACGGACCCATGCAATCGAAAACAGTGGTGGTTAAGCTTGGCACGAGTGTGCTAACGGGGGGCTCACAGGAGCTAAATAGAGCTCACATGGTAGAATTGGTTCGCCAATGTGCGCAATTAATTCAACAAGGTCATCGCCTTGTTTTAGTCTCATCAGGTGCAATCGCGGCAGGACGTGAGCATTTAGGTCACCCCGAACTCCCCACATCAATGGCAACCAAACAGTTACTGGCAGCGGTTGGCCAATCACGTTTGATTCAAGTATGGGAATCGCTGTTTTCTATCTACGGCATCAAGATTGGTCAGATGCTTTTGACTCGTGCTGATCTCGAAAATAGAGAGCGTTTTTTAAATGCTCGCGATACCATCAATGCATTGGTTAGCTACGGTATTGTCCCGGTAGTGAATGAAAATGACGCAGTAGCAACCACCGAGATTAAGGTAGGAGATAACGATAATCTTTCTGCCTTGGTGGGTATTTTATGTAGTGCCGATAAACTTATTTTGCTAACCGATCAGCCTGGGTTGTTTACTGCCGATCCTCGCTCAAACCCAGATGCGGAGCTGATTCGTGAGGTTACAACTATCGATAAAACCTTGCGAAAAATAGCTGGCGGAAGTGGCACAGCCTTAGGTACAGGCGGTATGGCGACTAAATTACAGGCAGCGGATATTGCACGTCGAGCTGGTATCGAAGTGGTGATTGCGGCAGGTAGTGCAGCTGATGTTATTCAAACATGCACCTCAGACACTCCGGCAGGCACACGTTTCTTGCCACTTCCAGAAGCACTAGAAAATAGAAAGCGCTGGATCTTAGCAGGCCCTGCGGCGACGGGGGCGATCACCGTAGATCAAGGGGCAATTGATGCACTACAAATGAAGGGCAGTAGTTTACTAGCCAAAGGCGTTGTTGGGGTTAAAGGCCAATTTGAGCGCGGTGATGTCGTTCGAGTGGTGAATAGTGATGGCGATACTATCGCCAAAGGGTTGATTCATTACTCGAGTGCTGATATGCAACAAATTCAGGGTATGCACAGCAATGAAATAGGGCAAGTGCTGGGCCATGATTACGGTTCAGAGGTTATTCATCGCGATGATCTCGTGGTTATTTAAACGGAGATAAAAGTGGATTTAATAAAACTAGGGCAGCAGGCAAAACAAGCCTCATTTACTCTTGCAACCACAGATACAGCAACCAAAAATAAAGCTCTAGCGCTGATGGCCGATGAGCTAGAGAAGCAAGCTGATATTATCTTAAAGGCCAATGCGTTAGATATTAATGCAGCGCGTGAATCAGGCATGGGAGAGGCATTGTTAGATCGCTTAATGCTCAATACAGAGCGCTTAAAGGCGATTGCAGATGATGTGCGCAATGTAATTAACCTTGATGACCCTGTAGGTAGCGAGCTTGATAGTCGAATCTTAGACAATGGCTTATCTCTATCTCGCCGCCGAGTGCCACTAGGCGTCGTCGGTGTGATCTATGAGGCGCGTCCTAATGTCACTATCGACATTGCTTCGTTATGCCTAAAAACGGGTAATGCCAGCATCTTGCGTGGTGGTCGAGAAACATTCCATTCAAACATGGCGTTGGTTGAGGTTATTCAAACCGCACTCTCTTTAGCTGGGCTACCAGGTGCTGCGGTGCAATACATTGACAAACCGGATCGCGAATTGGTGTCTAAATTACTTAAATTAGATGACTATGTGGATATGATTATTCCTCGCGGAGGTGCGGGATTGCACAAAATGTGTAAAGAGAACAGTACCATCCCTGTGATCATCGGTGGCTTTGGTATTTCACACATATTTGTTGACGAGAGTGCTGACCTAGAAAAATCCGTATTGTTGATTGAGAATGCCAAAATGCAGCGCCCTTCAGCGTGCAACGCATTGGACTCGCTGTTGGTTCATAGGGCGATTGCCCAGTCATTTCTAGATAAACTGATTGCAAGACTCACCGATAGGGTTGAGTTTGTGGCAGACCAAAGTGCAACCGATTTTGTTAATCAAGCACCCAAAGTACGCGAGGCGGTAGCCGGAGATTTTGATACTGAATGGTTAGCGTATATCTTAGGAGTTAAAGTTGTTGATGATGTTGATGAAGCGATTACGCATATGCGTAAGCACAATGCCAGTCACTCAGATTCGATTCTAACCAACGATCTGCGCAATGCTGAGAAGTTTATCAATGCCGCAGGTTCGGCGGCGGTATATGTGAATGCTTCAACTCGCTTTACCGATGGCGCTCAGTTTGGTCTTGGGGCTGAGGTTGCGGTATCGACGCAGAAGTTACATGCTCGCGGCCCAATGGGGCTTGAAGAGTTGACCAGTTATAAGTGGGTAGGCAAAGGCGACTACCTGTCACGTATGTAATTTAAAACGCTTAAAACTGAAATAATCCGAGGGCTCTATCACAGAGCCCTTTTTAATATGCGATAGTGTGCTTTTGAATTGTCGAATAGTGCCCATAAATCCGTTACAATTTATGATCTATTGACTTAAGGTTAGATGAAAGTTTAACCACTAAAGGTCTTAGTTAATTTCTCCCTTGAGTGGGTATTTTGAAGAGATACCGAATATCAGCGGGAAATATGCAGGTTTAACAGCAATAAACCTAACATATTGAGGTTGGTAAGAAATGCTCATGTGTATTCGATTTATTTAGGGAGCAGGTATGCATTGCCCATTTTGTTCTGAAAACGAAACTAAAGTTATTGATTCTCGACTTGTCGCTGACGGTCATCAAGTTCGCCGCAGGCGTCAATGCCTTGCATGTAATGAGCGTTTTACGACCTTTGAAACGGCGGAATTAGTCATGCCGAAGGTGATAAAATCTAATGGTAATCGCGAACCGTTCAATGAAGATAAGATGGCAAATGGCTTACTTAGAGCATTAGAGAAGCGTCCTGTAAGTGCAGATGCTATTGAGCTGTCTATTAGTGTAATCAAATCTAGTATTCGAGCTACGGGTGAGCGAGAAGTGCCTAGTGATATGATAGGAAACTTGGTTATGGAGCAGCTCAAAGATCTTGATAAAGTTGCTTATATCCGTTTTGCCTCGGTTTATCGTAGTTTTGAGGATATCCGTGAGTTTGGTGAAGAAATCGCCAAGCTTGAGGATTAACCGATGCCGTTTTCCGTGTTTGATCACCAAATGATGGCGCGTGCAATAACCTTAGCAGAAAAAGGTAAATTTACTACGCACCCAAATCCTAATGTAGGCTGTGTCATCGTTCAGGAAGATCAAGTCGTTGGTGAAGGGTTTCATATTAAAGCTGGTGGTCCTCATGCAGAGGTGCACGCATTAAATCAAGCTCAGGCTTTGGCGCAAGGTGCGACCGTTTATGTCACCCTTGAGCCCTGCTCGCATTATGGAAGAACGCCGCCATGTGCCCAAGCCTTAGTTGAAGCAAAGGTGGCACGGGTGGTATGTGCTATGCAAGACCCAAACCCTCAGGTTGGTGGACGCGGTTTTAATTTATTGCGTGATGCAGGTATTGAGGTCGAGGTGGGGTTGCTTGAGCAAGATGCAGAAAGAATTAATAAACCTTTCCTTAAAAAAATGCGCAGCAATATGCCGTATGTACAACTTAAGCTTGCGGCAAGCTTAGATGGAAAAACAGCACTAGCCAACGGCAAAAGCAAATGGATCACAGGTCCTGCTGCTCGGGCTGATGTGCAGCGTTATAGAGCCCAAGCCGGAGCGATACTTTCTACCTCTCGCACGGTAATTGACGATGACGCTTCACTCAATGTTCGCGCTGACGAATTACCTGCCTCAGTGATGTCCAAATATCCAACTAAAGATATACGTCAGCCATTACGGGTTATTTTAGACCGTAGAGGACAGCTAGAGGAGAGCCTCAAGCTATTCACTGGTAAGGGTGGAGAGTTGATGATAATTGCTGAAGATACGATGGTTGGCGTTGGTGAGCAGGAAATAGATTTACCACAGCTACTTGCAAATCTAGCAAAAGAGCACAATATCAATCACTTATGGGTTGAGGCTGGGGCAACCTTAGCCGCGTCTATGATAGAACAAAAACTCGTTGATGAATTGGTTTTATATTTGGCACCGAAACTGATGGGGGCGGATGCTCGTGGATTAGTGAATCTATTTGGATTACAAGAAATGAGTGAAGCTGTTGACCTCAAGATTGCTGAAGTAACGCCAATTGGCGAAGATATAAAGATTGTTGCGCATCTGTCGTAACGCTATTTTAGTTAGGATAATTTATGTTTACCGGTATCGTTGAAGCGGTTGGCAGTATTGCCAATATTGTCTCTAACGGAGAGGATATCTCTATCACTGTCCATAGCGGCACCTTAGATATGTCTGATGTTAAGTTAGGGGACTCCATTGCGACCAACGGTATTTGTTTAACCGTTGTCGCCTTTGACTCAAGTTCGTTTAGCGCAGATTTATCTGTTGAAACCCTCAATAAGACAGGGTTTCGAAACTATCAGGTTGGCGACAGAGTCAATCTCGAAAAAGCAATGCTACCGACGACACGCTTTGGTGGTCATATCGTCTCAGGTCACGTTGATGGTGTAGGTACTATCGTTGAGCGCATTCCCGTTGGTCGAGCGGTCGAGTACTGGGTTGAGATGCCACAAGATATTGAGCGATACGTCGCACAAAAAGGATCAATAACAGTTGATGGCATTAGCCTAACGGTAAATGATCTAAGAAAACAAGGCTTTAAATTAACAATAGTGCCCCATACAACGCAGCAAACTATCATTGATGAATTTGAGGTTGGGCGTCAAGTCAACCTAGAGGTTGATGTATTAGCTCGCTATATGGAGCGCCTACTTGGGGTAGAAGAGCAAGATTCACAGGGCTCGTCTATTACTATGGAATTTTTACAACAGAACGGCTTTGCTTAAGCAAGGCTGTTATTGCTAGGAACCTGACATGTCAATTAGCTCACCACAAGAAATTATTGAAGATATCCGCCTAGGTAAAATGGTTATCCTGATGGATGATGAAGACCGTGAAAATGAGGGCGATCTCATTATGGCGGCAGAGCATATTACTCCTGAATCAATTAACTTTATGGCAACCTATGGCCGCGGCCTAATCTGCTTAACCATGACAGGCGAGCGTTGTGAACGCTTAGGTTTGCCGCCTATGGTACAAGATAACAATGCTCAATTTACTACCGCGTTTACTGTCTCAATTGAGGCTGCTGAAGGGGTGACCACCGGCATTTCTGCTGCGGATAGAGCGGTAACCGTTCAGGCGGCAGTAGCTAAGGATGCAAGAGCGGCTGATCTGGTTCAACCGGGACACATCTTCCCATTAGCTGCGCAAGATGGCGGGGTGTTAACTCGCGCTGGGCATACTGAGGCCGGTTGTGATTTGGCGCGCCTTGCTGGGCTAGAACCAGCATCAGTTATTGTCGAAATCCTTAACGACGATGGCACTATGGCTCGCCGCCCTGACCTTGAGTTATTTGCTAAAAAGCATGGGGTGAAGCTGGGTACTATTGCGGATCTTATTGAATATAGAAACAATACTGAAACCACAATTGAGCGCGTGGCTGAGTGCAAACTCCCTACTGAATTTGGTGAGTTTGATATGGTGACCTATCGCGATACGATAGATAAACAATTGCACTATGCGTTGCGTAAAGGTGAGGTATCGGAAGAGGCGTGCTTAGTGCGCGTTCACCTGCAAGACACCTTTACTGATTTGCTTCGCTCTAACCGCGACGCAGACCGCAGCTGGTCGCTAGATAAGGCGATGCAACGCATTAACGATGAAGGTGGCGTATTAGTTGTTTTGGGCAACGAAGAAGGCTCGGAGCAGTTGATCCATAAGCTGAATGCGTTTGAATTACAAGACAAAGGCGAAGCGCCAACCATGGCTAAGAAGCAAGGCACCTCACGTCGTGTCGGTGTCGGTTCACAGATCTTAGCAGATATGGGGGTGAGTAAGATGCGCCTGATGTCATCAAGTGATAAGCGTTACCACTCATTGTCAGGCTTTGGTCTTGATGTTGTTGAGTACGTTTGCGAATAAATACACAAGAGCTATATGAGCTCTTAATCATGTTAACTTGAGAATTCGGTAAATGATATTAGATTCTGATCACAGATTTGTGCTAGAATCCCGCGATTCTCGCTTACGAGATAGTTGAAGGTAATTTTATGAAAGTAATCGAAGGTGGATTCCCTGCGCCAAACGCAAAAATTGCAATTGTAATTTCGCGTTTTAATAGCTTTATTAATGAAAGCCTATTGTCTGGTGCTATCGACACTTTGAAACGCCATGGACAGGTAACTGAAGAAAATATTACTGTAGTACGTTGCCCAGGAGCTGTAGAGCTACCACTAGTGGCACAACGTGTTGCGCGTACCAATAAATATGATGCTATTGTATCTTTAGGTACTGTTATTCGTGGTGGAACACCACACTTCGACTATGTTTGTAGTGAGTGTAATAAAGGTCTAGCGCAGGTTTCTTTGGAACACAGTCTTCCAGTAGCCTTTGGCGTTTTGACCGTAGACACTATTGATCAAGCTATTGAGCGTGCTGGTACCAAGGCGGGTAACAAGGGTGCAGAGGCTGCACTAAGCGCGCTAGAGATGATCAACGTTCTTTCTGAAATCGATTCCTAATGGGGGCCAGTGTGAAACCAGCCGCACGTCGTAATGCACGTCAATTTGCTCTACAAGCGATCTACTCTTGGCAAATTACTAAAGAAAATATCGCTACTGTAGAAGAACAGTTTTTGTCTGGTGGCAAGTATGATGAAGAAGAGCATCATGCAGAAGAGCCAGCGCTTAATGAACAAGAGACAGACGTTGCCTATTTCCGTGACTTGTTGACAGGTGTAGCACTGACTCATCAAGAGCTTGATAGTAAGCTTCGTCCATTCCTTTCTCGTCCAATGCAAGATTTGGATATGATGGAGTTGGCTCTGCTACGCTTAGCTGTATATGAAATGACTCGTCGTCAAGATGTACCGCATAAAGTCGTTATTAATGAAGCCATCGAGCTTGCGAAAGTATTTGCAGCTGAAGATAGCTACAAGTTTGTGAACGGCGTATTAGATAAAGCAGCGCCGCATCTTCGTAAGAAGAAGTAATACAACTTGATATTTAATTGGAAGGTCAGCTTATGCTGACCTTTTTTACATGTAGAGTTAGGGGGAAAGGTGGCCAGCGAGTTTGATCTTATAGACAACTACTTTTGTGGTCAGCAATCACATCGAGATGATGTCATATTGGCACAAGGAGATGATTGCGCCATCGTAAGCTGTAATCCAGATCAGCAAATAGTGATTAGTACAGACACAGTTGTTGTGGGGACCCACTTTTTGGCTGACGCCCCTCCTGCTTGGGTTGCGCACAAAGCTTTAGCTTCAAACTTAAGTGATCTTGCCGCTATGGGGGCAAAACCTGCATGGGTCTCAATGGCTATAACCCTACCGCATCAAGATCTTGCTTGGCTTAAAGCCTTTTGTGATAGCTTTTTCTCCTTGGCTAATCAACACAATTTACAGCTTATCGGTGGGGATACAACTAAAGGCCCTCTTGCGGTTAGTTTGACCATACAAGGTATAGTGCCGCGAGGTAGCGCTCTATTGCGCAGTGGAGCAAAAGACGGAGATATTATCTGCGTAACCGGCAACCTTGGTGATAGCCATGCCGGTCTTGAGGTTATCCTTGATACAAGTAAGCGTCACCTGCCTCATGCCCCGGAGCTTGAGCGTCGCCACTTTGTTTCCATCTCAAGGGTTGCATTGGCGCAACAGCTAAGGGGCATCGCATCCAGTTGTATCGATATTTCTGATGGTCTAGTATCGGATATTAGGCACATCATGAAGCGCTCTGGGGTCGGAGCTAGCATAGATGTTATGGCACTCCCTGTTTCTAATGAGTTAAGCGCATTCTCATCGTGTGCTGAGAGTGAATATGCAGCGCCTTGGCAGTATGCTCTATGCAGCGGTGAAGAGTATGAACTGTGCTTTACAGTTGCCCCGGATCTGCTAGAGTCTGTACAGTCATTATCCAACGAAATCAAAGCTATAGGTCGCGTTAACAGCTCGCAAGAGCTGCACTTACATCGCGGCGGTGAGCGACTAGATTATACTAGTCAAGGCTTTGATCATTTTAGAGAATCTTAATCAATGAGTAATCCTCTCGATAAAATCGCACTAAGTAACCCTTGGCATCTGTTAGCAACCGGTTTTGGTAGCGGTTTATCACCGATCATCCCCGGCACTATGGGTACGCTAGCTTCTATCCCATTTTATTTGATACTGGTTCAGTTACCTTTACCTGCATACCTATTGGCGGTAGTGATTAGCTGCATTGTTGGGATTAAGATCTGCGATATTACGGCTCAGGATATGGGGGTTCACGACCATGGCTCAATTGTATGGGATGAGTTCGCCGGCTTTTGGATCACGATGAGTATCGTGCCCTTGCTAGGATTGGCAACGAATGACTGGAAGTGGGTTGTGGCTGGCTTTGTATTATTTCGTGCCTTCGATATGATCAAGCCGTGGCCTATTAGTTATCTAGATAAGCATGTAGATGGCGGCTTCGGTATTATGATTGACGATATTCTTGCCGGTGTTATGGCGGCAATTTCGCTGGTTGTGTTAGGTAAGGCTTTAGGCTGGTTCTAATTTTTATCTCCCCCTTTGGTGCTAAGTTTGGGTGCTTAGAACCAAAGGGGGAGTGTTCATTTAGCTATTTATCTATCTATCGATCTAGATACTCTTGTATCTGACGCACAATGCCCTGCGCATCTAAGCCCAGTTCAACATGCATCTCTTGTTGAGTACCTTGTGCTACAAAGCGATCAGGTAGACCAAGAGTGAGTACTGGCTTAATTACCTTATTGTGCATTAGAAACTCAACCACACCACTTCCTGCACCGCCAGCGACCACGTTCTCTTCGATAGTTACCAACACATCGTGAGTGTGAGCGAGCTCGAGTATTAACTCTTGGTCTAAAGGCTTCACAAAGCGCATATCAGCAACGGTAGCATCGAGTTGCTCTGCTGCCTGTAATGCATTATCTAAGAAAGTACCAAAGCTTAAAATGGCTACCTTGTTTGCACCTTGACGAACCTTACGACCCTTACCTATTTCAAGGGCGGTAAAGGCTTGCTGGATATCAGCACCTCGACCACTACCTCTAGGGTAGCGAACAGCTGAAGGACCTTGATGTTGATGGCCGGTATATAGCATCTGACGACATTCGTCTTCATCACTTGGTGCCATAATAACCATGTTCGGGATGCAACGCATAAAGCTAAGATCGAACGCACCTTGGTGGGTTTGACCATCGGCACCGACTAAACCTGCGCGGTCGATAGCAAACATTACGGGTTGATTCATGATTGCAACATCGTGGATCAGTTGATCGTATCCACGCTGCAAGAAGGTGGAATAGATGGCGACGATAGGCTTGTTGCCAGAGATTGCTAGGCCAGTTGCCAGTGTTACAGCATGCTGCTCTGCAATAGCGACATCAAAATATTGCTGTGGATACTGTTTCGAAAACTCAACCATACCAGAGCCTTCACGCATGGCAGGGGTGATTGCCATTAGTTTCGGGTCGATAGCGGCCATATCACACAGGAAATCCCCAAAAACCTTAGAAAAGGTGGGCTTGCCGCCTTTGCTTTTTGGAAGAGATGTGCCGGCAGGGTCAAACTTGGGAACGCCATGATAACCGATAGGATCGCGCTCTGCAGGTTCATAACCTTTGCCTTTCTTGGTCATGATATGCAGGAACTGTGGACCTTTCAGGTTACGCATATTCTTAAGGGTCTTAACCAATTCTAATACATCATGCCCATCAATAGGGCCGATGTAGTTAAAGCCCAGTTCTTCAAACATGGTACCAGGTACAACCATACCTTTAAGGTGTTCTTCAGTTCGTTTAGCGAGCTCTTTGATTGGAGGAAGGCCCGACAAGACCTTCTTACTGCCTTCACGTAGGGTTGTGTAAAGATTGCCGGATAACACCTGAGCAAGGTGGTTGTTGAGCGCGCCTACGTTTTCTGATATCGACATCTCATTATCATTGAGAATAACTAGCATATCTGTGTTGACGTCTCCAGCATGGTTCATGGCTTCAAATGCCATCCCTGCTGTAATAGCACCATCACCAATAACGCTGACTACTTTACGATCTTGACCTTCTTTTTCTGCGCCAATAGCGATACCTAATGCCGCGCTTATCGAGGTCGATGAGTGACCTACTGAAAGTACGTCATATTCACTCTCATCACGCCATGGAAATGGATGAAGGCCATCTTTTTGGCGAATCGTCGGTAATTGATCGCGGCGCCCAGTTAAAATCTTATGAGGATATGCTTGGTGGCCCACATCCCAAATGAGCTGGTCAAAAGGGGTGTTATATACATAGTGTAGAGCGACAGTAAGCTCTATTGTGCCAAGGCCTGATGCTAGATGTCCACTGGACTGACTAACACTATTTAATAAGTAAGTGCGCAGCTCATCGCATAACGTCGGTAGTGTCTGCTTGGGCAGATCTCGAAGTTCATCAGGCGTATTGGCTAATGCCAATGTAGGGTATTTTGAGATATTAAGAGTCATATTCATTCGCACTGATAAGGTTAATTTTTTCGTTCAACAACATAACTGGCAAACTGTTCAAGTATTTGAGTATCAAATGGGATCTCATTAAGCGCTTGTATAGCTTGGTTAAAAAGCTCATTTGCGGTTTGCTGAGCTTGCTCTAAACCTAACAGTGATGGGTAGGTTGATTTATTTAATGCTAGGTCTGACCCTTGTGGCTTACCTAAGGTCTGAGTATCACCCGTTATATCTAAGATGTCGTCTTGAACCTGAAATGCTAAGCCAATTTTTTCAGCATAGTTATTAAGGTTAGGCAGATACTGTATTCCTAACTCTCCGGCTGCTAGAGCACCCAATTGCACCGCTGCTTTAATTAGAGCACCAGTTTTGTTGCGATGGATCAATTGTAATTCATCTAGCTCTATTTGCTTGTTTTCTGCCGATAAATCCAGAGATTGCCCAAGGCACATGCCCGCTGCACCTGAGGCTTTGGCTAGGCTTTGTATCATATGTATACGCTGTGATTCAGCATTTGGTGCAAGTTTACCTTCACACAAAATAGTAAATGCTAAGGTTTGTAATGCATCACCAGCAAGAATGGCAGTTGCTTCATCAAACTTAATATGACAGGTCGGTTGACCACGACGCAGTTCATCGTTATCCATTGCTGGTAGGTCATCGTGAATCAAAGAGTAGGCATGGACGCATTCAATAGCGCTAGCAGGGCTGTCTAAGTGCTGCAACTCAACATTAAATATAGAGCCTGTAGCATAGACTAAAAATGGTCGCGCGCGCTTACCGCCCAACAGCAATCCGTAACGCATTGCTTGGGTTAGGTTATCTTGCTGGACAGGCAGGGTATCTAACCAATCACTTAGTTGTTGGCTATTTCGCTGCTGGTATGAAGAGAGCAGTTGCTTAAAATGGTTCATCGCCAATTTCTGGATTAAAGTCTATAGGAGCAGAGTCTGCTTGGTTTTCCATTAAAATAGAGACGCGTTGTTCGGCTTGGTCTAATTTGGTTTGGCCAGCGCGCGCCAGCGATATTCCACGTTCAAAGCCTTTTAATGCGGCATCGAGGTCAAGATCGCCTTGTTCGAGTTGATTCACAATCGTGTCGAGCTCATTTAAGGACTCCTCGAAACTCATATTCTCAGGTTTTTTAGCTGCCATATAGACTCTTCTCTTCGCTATGATCTGAGAAAGGTAACTCAGTGAAGGGACAGGGTCAATTTTAGTGACTGAATTTCCTGCAATAACTCTAAAATTATCGCTTTAAGTGGTAAAAAAGTAATCATATTTAGCAAAGGAATATGTATAAGCTTGGTGGTGAACTCTGTATCTTGCTCTCACATAGGTATATAATTCTTCGCCCTTAGAAACAGGTCTTGGGTTTAAGCTAGACTCAAGTGATTTACAGCGTAATAAGTGAAGTTACCTATGAAGTTTATCGTTAAGCCGCATCCAGAAATTTTTGTAAAAAGTGAATCCGTTCGCAAGCGCTTTACGCGCATCTTGGAGTGTAATCTAAGGATTATCATCCAGCGTCGCACAGAATCGGTAGCTGTTTACAATCGTAGAGACCATATTGAAGTTGCAGCTAATAGTCATCAATACTATCAAGAAGTGTTGGAGATCTTAACGCAAAGCCCGGGTATTCACCATGTTCTAGAAGTTAAGCAATCTGACTTCTCTGACATGCATGACATCTTTGAGCAGGTTCTAGAGCTAAACCGTGAGCGTATTGTCGATAAAACCTTTGTTGTTCGCGCCAAGCGCCGCGGTAAGCATGATTTTAGCTCGATTGACCTTGAGCGCTATGTGGGTGGTGGTCTTAACCAAGCCGTTGAAAGTGCAAAGGTTAAGCTCAAGAATCCTGACGTTTCGATTAATGTAGAGGTCGCTCAAGATAAGCTAAACCAAGTACTGGCTCGTCATAAAGGGCTAGGTGGTTTTCCGCTGGGTACTCAAGAAGATGTGCTTAGCCTTATTTCTGGTGGCTTTGATTCTGGCGTTTCTAGTTACCTACACATTAAACGCGGCTCTAAGACCCATTACTGCTTTTTCAATCTAGGCGGTCCAGCGCATGAGATTGGCGTAAAGCAGGTTGCACACTACCTATGGAATAAATTTGGCTCTTCGGCCAAGGTGAAGTTTATCGCAGTGGATTTTGAGCCTGTGGTGGCGGAGATCCTTGAGAACGTAGAAGACGGTCAGATGGGGGTTGTGCTTAAGCGTATGTTTATGCGCGCTGGTGGTATGATAGCTGAACGATTCGGTATCCAAGCTTTGGTTACGGGAGAGGCGCTAGGGCAGGTTTCAAGTCAGACATTGACTAACCTTCGTCATATTGATGGTGTAACAGAAAGCCTAATTCTACGCCCACTTATTAACTGGGATAAAGAAGATATTATCGACCTTTCCCGCGTTATCGGCACCGAAGATTTTGCCAAGGTCATGCCAGAGTATTGTGGTGTGATCTCGCGTAAGCCAACGGTAAAAGCGGTGAAGGCTAAGCTTGAGACTGAAGAGCAGAACTTTGATTTTTCTGTGCTAGAGAAGGTTGTGAGCGAAGCACGTATTATGGATATACGTGATATTGAGAAAGAGAGCCAACAACAAGCGCCAGAAGTAGAACAAGTGACGGCGATTGAAGATGAGGCGTTGATTCTTGATATTCGCAGTCCAGATGAAGAAGACGAAAATCCATTGCAGATCGACGATGTTGAGGTTAAACATCTGCCATTCTACAAATTAGCAACCCAGTTTGGCGATCTTGATCAGAGCAAAACATACTTATTGTATTGTGATCGTGGCGTGATGAGTCGTCTGCAGGCGCTTTATCTGCAAGAGCAAGGCTTTAATAACGTTAAGGTCTACCGCCCTTAATCGTGTCTAATGCTTAGAAGCTGTAAAGCGCATCAAATGGTGCGCTTTTTTATTATTTCTTTATACATAAAAAAACACCGCTCATAAGAGCGGTGTAAAATGACAGACAAGTTCATTAAATTGGAATTTTGCTTACTTGGAGTCGTAAGCGGGTGGTAGATACTACCTAGCTCAAAATGAGCCACAAACACAACATTACAATATGGCTCCATACCCGAGGGTATGCCGTTTAGAGCCGTATTGACTTGGTAGGGAATATAGATTTTATCTGGCTGTTCAACAACGGACAATTTATAATGTTTCGCATGAAAAAAACTAATGATAGATAACGGTGTATGTCGAGACGATTACCTCCATTGAATTCACTCAAGGTTTTTGAGGCAGCAGCAAGGCACCTGAGTTTTACTCGGGCTGCGGAAGAGCTGTTTGTCACGCAAGCGGCAGTCAGTCATCAAGTGAAGGCATTAGAAGAATTTTTGGCCTTGAAGCTATTCCGTAGACGCAACCGATCATTGTTGCTTACTGAGGAAGGGCAGAGCTATTTTTTAGATATTAAAGATATTTTTAGTTCACTCTCTGAAGCAACGGATAAGGTGCTTGAGCGCAGTGAAAAAGGCTCGTTGACCATTAGCTTACAGCCAAGTTTTGCGATTCAATGGCTGGTGCCGAGGTTGGCGGATTTTAACGCCCAAGAGCCCGATATAGATGTACGGATTAAAGCCGTCGATATGGATGATGGCTCGCTAGCCGATGATGTGGATGTAGCCATTTATTATGGTCGTGGTAATTGGGCTGGTGTGCGTGCCGATAAACTATACCAAGAGTATTTAATCCCCTTGTGTTCACCGAGCTTGCTTTCGGGGACTAAACCGTTAGAGTCCCTTAAGGATCTTTCTCGACATACCCTATTGCATGACACATCGCGTAAGGACTGGAAGCAGTTTGTACGTCAGCATGCAGTGGAAGGGGTAAATGTGAACCATGGCCCGATATTTAGCCATTCGACAATGGTTTTACAAGCGGCCGCTCACGGTCAAGGCATAGCCTTGGGAAATAACGTACTCGCTCAGCCTGAAATAGAAGCTGGACGATTGATAAGCCCATTTGAAGAAGTATTGGTAAGCAAGAATGCCTTTTATGTGGTGAGTGATGCCAAACAAGCGGAAATGGGAAGAATTGCTACCTTTAGAGATTGGATGCTGAATATTGCAGCCAAAGATGGCGCACCAGCTGTCTCTCAAGAGTAACTTAAATTTAAAACGAGGTAAGACTTGAAACAGGTTATTTTGTATTGCCGTGCAGGGTTTGAAAAAGACTGTGCTGCTGAAATCCAAGCGAAAGCGACTCGAATCGAGGTGTTTGGTTATCCAAAGACTAAGAGCAACAGCGGCTATGTTGTATTTGAATGCTACAGCGAAGGTGATGCGCAGCGACTAATTAAAGAGATTGATTTTCAGACGCTGATTTTTGCAAGGCAGATGTTTGCCGCAGCTACAGAGCTGAAGTCGCTACCAAGTGAAGACCGTATCTCACCTATTCTTGAAGCATTAGATACCGATAAGATGCCTACCTGTGGCGATATTCGTATTGAGACCCCAGATACCAATGAAGCGAAAGAGCTGCTTAAGTTTTGTCGTAAATTTACCGTGCCTTTGCGTCAAGCAATGCGTGGTAAAGGCTTACTATTTAAAAAAGAAAACTTCAAAAAACCGGTAATGCATGTCTGCTTTGTCGCTCCCGGTCATTGCTTTGTGGGGTATTCGGTTCCGGGTAATAACTCTCAATTCTTTATGGGGATCCCGCGCCTTAAATTCCCTTCTGATGCACCAAGCCGCTCAACCCTTAAGCTTGAAGAAGCGTTCCATGTCTTTATCCCTAAGAGTGAGTGGGAGACTCGTCTTGCTTCCGGAATGTGGGCTGTTGATCTCGGGGCTTGTCCCGGCGGTTGGACTTATCAGCTGGTTAAGCGCTCGATGTTTGTGCATGCCATAGATAACGGCATGATGGCACAAAGCCTTATGGATACCGGTCAGGTTAAGCACCACCAAGTTGATGGGTTTAAGTTTGAACCACCACGCAAAAACGTAACTTGGTTAGTATGTGACATGATTGAAAAGCCGTCGCGTGTTGCTCAGTTGATGGGAGAGTGGTTAATCCAAGGCTGGTGTAAAGAGGCTCTTTTCAACCTTAAGCTGCCGATGAAAGGTCGCTACGATGAAGTGGTTGATGATATTGAAAACCTTAAGATCTTCTTACGAGACAACGGTATCAAATACACACTTCAGGCTAAGCATTTATACCATGATCGCGAAGAAATCACGGTACATGTTCGCTCACATGCGAACCTTGGCTGGTAATTAAATCATTTATCATTACGAAAAAGCGAGCTTAGGCTCGCTTTTTGTTTTCTGGAATTTATTTTTTTAGTAGACCTAATGACACCGCTACTATGGCTTTTGCCAGCGAATATCTTGCAGGTTAAAGCCTAATTCAAGGTCCGTTTTAAGGCTAGACAGCTCTCTGCACAATAGAGCATGCTGCTCATTGCCGGTTATTTTTTTGCGATACTTCTCGGGGATGGATGAATCCTCGATAATTTGCTCTAGGGTAGCGCACTGCGTAAGAAGCTCTTTGGCAGCCTTGGGGCCTATTCCTGGGACGCCACTCAGTCCTGTACCATTTATTCCAGTCAGACCCCAGTAGTCCGCTAATTGCGAGACCTTTACGCCAAATTCTTTTTCAATAAAGGCTGCATCTAGCCATCGATGCTGGAAGTAGTCGCGAATCCTTAAGCTCGGAGAGAGCAACTGACAATAGCCTTTATCCGTGGATATGATAGTTACTTGCAGGTCTTGATTGGCAACCTTAACCGCGAGGGTTGCGACGAGATCATCGGCCTCGTCCCCTTCAGAAAGTAAGGAGTCTATACCTAACTCCCACCAAGCCTGTTGGATGCGGTCTAGCCCTTGAGCTAGTGGTTCTGGCATCGGTTTACGCCCTTGTTTGTATTGTGCAAACTTTTGCTCTCGCCAGCCCCGAGTCTCTAACATATGGTCAAATACCGCAATAATATGTGAGGGCTCGGTTTCATTAAGAATGCGATTTAGGGTGCGAGTTGAGGTATCTATAGTTCGCTGTATGTCTTCTGGGTTGGGCTGAGCTGAATGAATGCGTCGAATGAGGTTGAGTGCATCAATTATTACTAAGTGTATAGACATAGAGCGCTTATATAAGTAGAAGAAAAATGGGAGCCATAGCTCCCAAGTATACCTCACCTCAAAACAAGCCTAAATGGCGTAGTGACCAATTAATGGTATGAGGTGGGGGGCATTTAGTCGGTTTCGACCCGATAACACGGCGTATATTCTGAACCCGGAAGCTTCATGCGTTGCTGCTTCACAAAGTCACTTAGTAGCTTATCCATCTTACTCATTAATTCTTTGTCACCATCAATAATATATGGGCCATGTTTTTCTATCTCCAAGATGCCTTCAGCCTTGACGTTACCCGCCACCACACCAGAGAAGGCTCGACGTAGATTTGCCGCTAAGATCTCGGGTTTTTGCTGAAGGTGCAGATCCAAGTTACGCATATTCTCATGTGAGGGCTCAAATGGCATTTGGAATTCAGGTTCAATATGCAAGGACCAGTTATAGCTGTAGGCGTCTTCATTTTGTTTTCTATGCGCTTTAACCTGTGGCATAGAGTGCTTAATTGCTTTAGCCGCTTTGGCCGGATCGCCGATGACTATCTGGTAGTATTTCTGAGCCTCTTCGCCGAGTGTATCGCGGATGAAGTTATCGATAGAGGTAAAGTAGTCGGCACTTTCTTGTGGTCCAGTTAATACAATCGGCAGTGGTTGATCTTGATTCTTAGGGTGCATCATGATCCCGAGAATATACAGCAACTCTTCGGCTGTGCCCGGGCCGCCAGGGAAGATCACGATACCGTGTGCAATACGTACAAACGCCTCTAGACGCTTCTCGATATCGGGCATTATGATCAACTCATTAACGATGGGGTTTGGTGGCTCAGCTGCAATAATTGAGGGCTCAGTTAAGCCTATATATCGAGAGTGCTGATGACGCTGCTTAGCATGACCAATTGCTGCTCCCTTCATTGGGCCTTCCATCGCACCCGGTCCACAACCGGTACAGACATTCAATTCACGCAATCCAAGCTCATGGCCTACTTCTCGCGTATATTGGTACTCCGTAGGATTAATAGAGTGACCTCCCCAGCAGACGATAAGGTTTGGGTCGACCCCAGGAATCAATACTTTAGCATTGCGTAAAATACCAAATACTAGGTTGGTAATATGGGTAGAGTTGGTCAGGTTTAGGGTATTGTTTTGTGCCAGAGACATATGCACGAATACAATATCTCTCAATACTGCAAACAGGTGTTCTTGAATCCCTTTGATGATGGTGCCGTCTACAAAGGCATGCTCGGGGGCGTTTAACAGTTCAAGTTGAATACCACGTTCCCGTTGCAACACGTTGACATCAAACGATAGGTATTGCTCTAGCAGTTTTTTACTATCATCGGTATGACTACCCGAATTAAGTACCGCTAAGGTACAGTTTCGATATAGGTTGTAGATCTCACTAGAAGCGGTTTTTTTTAGGCGTTCAACTTCAAGTTGAGAGAGAAGATCCATGCTTCCTGCAGGGTTGATTGTTGTGATCATAACGGCTCCTTGGCTGCATTGGTAGGGCCCTGTTGGCTGAGCTACCTTGCTTATTATTTATGGTTATGATGAGTAAATGGATTAATTACCGTGGTAATAATCCATTTACTCAACCTAACCATAGAGCCTTAACAATCAAATGCAAAGCATTATTCTAATGAACTCAATGATTTAATTGTTTGCCTTGGGCAATGCATCAAGGGCGCTGGTAAGGTTTTTTTCCACACCACTGGTTTGTACCTTGATTAAGCCTTTTTTGATGGCGCTTAAGGTTGAGCTACGAATATTGTCTTGTGCAAAGCTGGCTGCGGGCGCCATCGGAATTGCGGTAAAGGATACCCATTGGCTGGTTTGCTCTAGCTTGGAAATCTTGGTTGCTATCTCAACCGATAATAGTAGTAAGTCAATCAGGTCTTCATCATTGATGGCAGTATAGGCCCGAGGAAGGAATGGATAATCTGCAAAGCTGACAACAAAGGTACGATTAATATCATAGTCATGATTAAACTCTTCAATCCATGACTGGAAGCGCTCAAATAGCACCTCGCTTTGTTGGCGTTTATCAGGATTGGGTTCGATGTATAAGAAGCTATGATCTGAAAAATGATATAAGCGAGCGCCGTCAGGTAGCTGTGATTGAATATGCTGGCCAAATTCTAACTCAGCAATACGTCCTTCTTTGTAGCCATACTTTAAATAGACCTCTTCAAGCATAGGAACGTCAATAAGGGCAAATTTCAGGCGGTCATTTAGCGGTTCATCGATAAGCTGACCAAATCGCCATTGCTCATAGTTTCGTCCGGTTCGTTCTAGTGAGTCCGGTAGGTTTCTAATGAGTAAACGCATGTTTCTTAGGCCGGATCTAGGGTGTGTGTATAGCTCCTGATTAAGTTCATTGATAACGCGAGTGCGATTACGAACGCCTTTTATATAGATAAATAATATTAGTAACAACAGGGCAGTCGTTATACTCAGGCCAAAACTGATACTTTTATAGGTATCGAATTCTGAGCTAAGGTCGGTAAGTTCGTCAACTTGGTCTTGATAATGTAATGATTGTTCCACTGAAGAAACTTGGTTCAAAAAAGCGCGATTGATTAGCTGGTTTTTCTTTTGAATGTCGATAGCAGTCAGGCGGTTAAACTCTTCAAGGTAACCTAATGAGTCTTCATTTTTATTTAATGACTTAGCGACGCCATGCAGTAGATCCAAGGCTTTTAACTGGATTTGACTATTGCCTTGTTTCTTAGCCTGAGCTAACGCTTCAATGGCCAGCTTTTCTGCTTGTTTCGGTTTATTTTGGAGGCTGTCTAATTTTGCTTTTATTAGGGTTGCGCGTACCTTCTGAGATGAGACATCAGAGTAATCTAATAACTCTGTTGCTCGGTTGAGGTAACGCTCAGAAAGGGTGTAGTTGACCAAGTTTAAATAGGTTTCGGACAGGCTTAATCTAAGGTCTATGATCTCTTCAAGGTCTTTCTCTGCGAGCTCTAGATCAAGTACATTAAAATAGTGAACCAAGGCTAGGTTATAGCGACCTTGAATAAAATAAACATCAGCGAGTTTACGTAGCACTTTGGCAAAAATAGGGGAGTGTTCATACTGACCATAGTAGCTGGCGGCTTGCGATAAATGCTCTTGTGCCTTGCTATACATTTGGCGAGCAATATAAAGGTCGGCTAATAGATTATTTGCCCTGGCTATCAATTGAGCGTTGTCTTGCTCTATTGCAAACCAATAACTCTGAATCAATTCACTCAGTGCAAGATTGAGGCGTTCACTTTTCAGGTGATATTCACCAATATCTAGGCTTAATTGTATGCTCTCTTTTGGATAATCTAATTTATCAGCTTTTTTTTGCGCTGCGGCAAATAACTCATCGGCTTGGGCGTTTTTCCCCTGTCCAGAAAGAATCTTGGCCTTGAGTAAATTGAGGTGCAGCTCTAAAAGCTCTCTTTGGTTATCTTCAATATTATAGGTTTTCAAGGCGTTAGTTATTTCTGCCAATGGCGCTTTAACTTTGCGTTCATCCTTGGTCATCAGCCACAGCAGCCGAGTCTTAATGATACGTGATTCGACGTCGCGAGCTTGCAAGCGATTGGTTTTAGAAATTGATATACTGCGGTCTATGCTAGACAAAGATGCGCGAAAATTACCTAGCATATAATCGGAGATGGCTATGGTTTGATAGGCATGCACCTGATTAGCGGCCTTGACTATAGGGGTTAGTTTTCCCTTGACCACACTCGATGAGTAGTCTCCATTCTCCATTTTTGGGGATAGGGTTGAGATATATGACTGCGCAATTTTTTTTGCTTGAACTGGCGCAACATCTGCCAGTTTGCGTGCATCCAAGAGCTCCTTGGCTAGATTGGAATCTGATGCCATAGCTGGCATAGCTAACAAGAGTATTAGAGCTATAAATAGGAGCCGTTGGAATACTGAATACATTACTGACGTGCCAGCCTTTGTGTATTAACGTTGACAGAAGAAGTACTTCGAACTGGATTGATATCAAGCCCTCCTCGGCGAGTATAGCGAGCGTAAACAGAAAGCGATGTAGGCTGACAATATCTCATGATATCGGTAAATATACGCTCAACACACTGCTCATGGAACTCATTGTGTTCACGAAACGAGACGATATAGCGAAGCAAGGCTTCTCTGTTTATTTGGTTGCCGGTATAACAAATCTCGACACTGCCCCAATCTGGCTGATTGGTAATTAAGCAATTTGATTTTAGAAGGTGGCTATGAAGTGTTTCTTCAACTATTTGAGATGAAATAGCATCCTTTAAATAGCCACTCTTAAATTCATAGTCATTAATAGTGATATTTTGCTCATCGATACACTCGCCTTGCATATCAACGATAGCTTGTTGATTAAATTCTTGTACCTTTTGCAGGTTAACGCTCACCTGACCACCGGCACATGCAGATAGGTCTTGTGCCAATTGGTGGCTAACCTCTTGCCAGTTGGAGAATCGAGTCTGATTGTAGCTATTGAGATAGAGCTTAAAGGATTTGGACTCTATGAGATTTGGGCTATCAGCAGGGATAGCTACGGTACCGACTGCAACCTGAGGTAAGCCGTTACTGTTTAACCAAGATAATTCATAAAGGGTCCAGATATCTTGCCCAACAAATGGCAACTCAGTACCTAAATTAAGGTCATCTCGGTTTAAGCTACGCGGTACCGCTTGTAGCAATGTTGCATCATATTGGGATGCATACTCGGTTTTTTGGCCTAGTGTTAGACCCGCTAGCTCTTTTGCGTCTGAATATTTGCTCATTTTGTTGTGCATTTTACAGTAGAATGTACAGAATTTTACCTAGTATACCCTAGTAACATCAAGTGGTGCTTTTCGCATCTTTGAATCATGGGTATAAATTTCAATTCTGGTCAACAGTTCTATCGATTGGACCAGCGGTAGTTACAGGAATCCTTATGTCGACACCTATAGCGTTAGCACTTGAGTGTATCAATTCAGAATATCAAACCGCTTATCAGCAACAGTATGGCACCCTGCCCAGTAGTGCGGACTTGGTTGGGGTAGCGTCGCCGTGTATCCAACAGTCACAAGATAATCAAGTTTTATGGCAAGCAGTGGTTCGTGAAGAGTTGGCTGATTTTAGCAACCTTGAACGTGGTATAGAGCTAACTTTGCACTCTGACATCAAGGCATTCTATGGCTCTCAGTATAGCGCTAATCTCACCGTGAGCTGGAACAAAAAGCCACTGACGTTGCTTCAGGTCTGGAGTGATGATGACTTTACTCTTTTGCAAGAAAACATCTTAGGGCATTTGGTGACTCAGCGCAGATTAAAACTAAAACCGACTGTATTCATTGCGGCAATTGATTCTGATATAGATGTTATTTCGATATGCAATATTTCTGGAGAGGTCATCTTAGAGCAGTTAGGTACGGACAAGCGTGAAGTGCTAAGTGACAATATAGAAAAATTCTTATCTGAACTGAAGGCTGAGGTTTAGATATGTTTGTTTGCGAGTTGATGTTTGAGTGCTTTGAAAACACCACCATTACTAAGGTAGAGGGCGCAATCAACGGCTTAATGGATGCATTACGCTTTAATGGTCAGGTTCTAGGGCGAGAGTTTCCTTTGGCTATGGATGACGCAACCTTTACTGTACGTGGTGTGTGTCCTGAAGAGCAGAGTTTACATCCGCGCAATCATTCGGACTTTGTTAATTTTTGCCTAAAAAGATTAAGTGAAGCGGGATTGCTGGCACCTAAAGTTAGGTTGTTAGGTCAAGACATCAACTCAGAGCATACCGCGCCACCGCAACAACCAAGCTGGCAGGTACTCTACACTACCTATGTTCATACCTGTTCCCCATTGCGCAGTGGGGATGATTTTATGCCAATCCCACTGTATCGAAACCCACCGACACTCAATGGCGACCATAAATCAGTGATCAAGTGGCAGAGCGAATGGCAAGCATGTGATGAGCTACAGATGGCGGGGGGATGTAAGGCTGAGCATGCGGCGCTGCGCGAATTGACCGATACCAACAGCGACTTATTTCGTCGGGGATGGAATATTCGAGGGCGTATTGAGTTTGTGACCAATATCCCGACTTATTATTATCTGTATCGTGTTGGCGGAGAGAGCCTTGCTGCTGAGAAACTAAGAAAATGCCCACGATGCGGTGGGGATTGGGCTGTTGAAGAGCCCATCCATGATATGTTTCACTTTAAGTGTGATGACTGCCGAATCGTGTCCAATATCTCTTGGGATCACCTTAAGAATCACTAGTTAATATAACGGTGTGAGTTTGTTTAGCGTGTCTTGGCTAGGATTCTATCTAGTGCGTTAGCAAATTCACGCCTATCGGTTTGTGATAATGCGCTTGGACCTGACGTTTGTACACCTGAGGTGCGCATGGTGTCCATAAAGTCGCGGATATTAAGCCTAGCCTTAATGTTTTGCTCGGTGAACTCTTCACCACGGCTACTTAATGCCTTGGCCTGTTTAGTTAGCACCTCATCGGCAAGTGGGATATCAGAGGTGATAACTAAATCACCAGCCTCGGCAAGCTCTACTATGACGTTATCTGCGACATCAAAGCCTTGATTTACCCTGAGTTGGCGAATGTTATTTCGTTGCGGCAAGGGGATAGGGTGATTCGCAACAAAGACACACTCGATTCCAGTGCGTTCAGAGGCGCGAATTAACACATCCCGGATAACTTTAGGGCAGGAGTCTGCATCGACAAGTATCTTCATTTTTGAGCCTGTTCTAGAGCCTCTAGGCGAGCAGTTAGCTGTTTTACTTGCTCTTCAAGGGCTGAAATTTTTTGATCCGTTGATAGGGTTGGTTCTGCCGCGACCTCTATCTTCGGTATACGTCTGCTACTTTTCCAGTTTTTAATCGCACTGATAAGAGCAGGCAGTGGCACAGCGGATGAAAGGCGTGCCTTTACTAGCGCCATACTTGGCTCTTTACCTTCTGCTTCCAGCGCTTGAAAGATCGAGTTGAGCTCTTGGGTTATTTCTTTTGTCAGCATTTTTTTAGCCTATCGGAATAATCTATTTATCCTAACCAAAAGGTGGATTTGAGTATATATCTACATGCGGTGAGCTTGGGTTTGAACATCCATAATCCGCATACCTTGCATGATTAATCGCCCTTGATAGCAATCATCACCTAAGGCTGAGAACTCAAAGGCAAACTCGGTATGTCGATACCAACGACCTTGATGGTCGCGCAACTTGTGTGCTCCAGATGAGATGCTCACCACCTGCAACTCCATTTTGTTGCAATAGCGTTCAATTGCCATTCGAGCGACTTCAGTTTGCTTTCGATGTTGCCAAAACAGGGCCAGTATAATAGCTAACCCTAAGATGAGAAGCAGATGATCCATCTAGTGCTTGCCCTTAGTTTGCGCTTGAAGAGTTAATAGCGCGTTGGCCAGCGCTTGTGATGGTGCTTGATGTAGCATGGGAAGAATGACGATGCGTAATTTCGGCAGTAATACTAAGTCAGCAAATAATTGATTGAACAGCTCTTGATTGTTGGTCTCAGCGAGTCGAATTAAGAATTGCTCAGCGATGGATTGTTGCTGCAGTGGTGTCCAACAACGTCCAGCAATAGCAATAAGTACCTCTTGGTGGCTAAATTGAGGCTCAGATAAGATAGCCGTTACAAGTGAATCGAGCTTATCGCTGCTATCCCCAGCCAGAGAGCGCACCAAAGCTGAGAGCAAGAATAGATCGCACTCTCCACTATTGAGCTCGGTGAGCGCTAAATCATGGATACGATTAGCCAGTGAAGGCGATATCTGTTGATGCTCTAAAGCACCTAATAATGCATATAAAGGCTGACTGGGTAGATGGTTTAGGCTTTTTTTGACCACTTGCTCGTTGTTGTCGATATGCAGTCGCGCACACATATCTGTAATGCCTTGCAGACCAACGGTCTGCCAATTGCTCCATCCTAGTTTTCCAGAAAAGTAATCCTGTGTATGGGCAAGGTATGCACTGGCTTCAAGGCCAAGCTGAGCTCGGATTTGGCTGTTAAATACCGCTAATTTATCTTCTTTGGGTTTAAAGGTGTACGGATTACTGGCTAGAGCTTGTTGCGTCTCTTCTGACAGTTCTTTTTGCAGCCTTGAGCCCATAGCTTCGAGAACGAACTTAATAAAGTTGCCAATGTCGGTCGGACTGAGCAAGCCGCGCTCATCGAGATCAAATTTAAGGAACCATATCCATGGTTGCTGCTGTTGATTCCAATATGAGATCGCCAGTTGGGCTTGGCGTTGGACAGGGTAAGGGTAAGGCTGTTGTCCTCGCTCTATACGAGCGAATTCTTGATTATCGATTTTTTCGATACGTCGACCAAGATCGTGGATGGTAAATTCACATCCGCTGTCGGCTAAAATTTGAGTAATAGTTGAAATATGTTCCATGGGGTATTGATACCTTGGCAAGTTCTACTTATAAAATGGTAACCTTGTCAGCAATTTCAAGAGCAAAAGAGAAATAGCGTGAGCAAACAGGCCATTAAGCTCAAAAAATTGCTACTACAGCTTACTGAGCGATTACAAAATGCACAACTTTGGGATGTCGAGCCACCCTCAACAAGTGCATTGAGCAGTCAGCAACCCTTTGCAGTCGATACGCTCAAACCGCAACAATGGTTACAGTGGGTCTTTATCCCACGAATGCAACAGATAATAGCGGATGCTCAACCTATCCCAAGTGGTTTTTCGTTAACACCCTACTTTGAAGAGGTGTGGAAACAGGAGTTAGATATGACCGCTATCATTGAAATCATCCAATCTATAGACGAGGCATGTTCATGTTAGAGATTATTTATCAAGATCAGTATTTTGTGGCCGTGAATAAACCGGCCGGAATGCTGGTGCATCGCTCTTGGTTAGATAAACATGAAACCCAGTTTGTAATGCAAACCCTAAGGGATCAAATAGGGCAGCATGTCTTCCCTTTACATCGATTAGATAGACCCACTTCAGGGGTGCTAATGTTCGCACTCTCTAGCGAGTACGCCTCAAAGATGATGCCTATGTTTGCCGAACATAAGCTAACTAAGACCTATCACGCTATCGTGCGAGGTTGGATTGAGCAAGGGGATAGGCTTGACTATGCGCTTAAGGTTGAACTAGATAAGGTTGCGGATAAGTTTGCTAATCAGGAAAAAGAGGCGCAATCGGCTATTACCGACTATAAGCCATTAGCAAAGGTGGAACTGCCTCTTTCTACTGGGCGATTTCCAACCTCACGTTATTGCCTTATGGAGTTGTCGCCGTTAACTGGACGCAAGCATCAATTACGTCGCCATATGAAGCACTTAAGACACCCTATTGTCGGGGATACCACCCATGGTGACGGTAAGCATAATCGCCTGTTTCGCGACAATTTTGCCAGTGAAAGACTGATGTTACATGCCTCTAGGTTGGAGTTTGAACATCCATTTACTGGGATGCAGATGGTGTTAGAGGCAAAATTTGACGAGACATGGAAAGCACATATACAGCGCTTTGAATGGCAAGGTGTATTCCTAGATGGGGATGCTGAACCGCTTGACTATTAAGGGCTGCGGCTCTGTAGCTGAAAAAATGAATCGATATTATTTATCGATTCATTTTGTACCAAGGTGATTACTTGAGCTTAGCGAGGTCAGCTTCAATCTCTGCAATTTTACTTGAGACGACCTTCTCAAGGTGGCGTAGATCAGAAAGAATCTTTTGTTTCGGATCAAGGGTTTGAATCTGTGCCGGTTTAGTGATGAGATTTAGCTCATCAATGACCAACGTAAGATTACGATTTATCTCGCTAATTTCTCTATATTGATGACTTCCACCGTCAACCAAAACATTTTTCTTCTGTCTTGGATATTTGAACTTCACGCTCTTGGCGAAAAGCTCACCTTTTTGTTTTCTAAAGTAGATCTTGAGTACGTCTTTGTGCGCTTCTTGACGAACAGAATAGCGCTCAATTTGATCAGGCTCATGGATTCCAAGGCCAGTCAGGTGTGGATACATAGGTACCTCAAAAGTTAGCGTTTGTTGAGTTAAGTTAGCAGGGAATCAAGGGCTTAGATAGCAGCAACTCTTTCAACCCTGCGCTTATTCACACTTTAATTTGGGGCTAACTTGGTTAGGTTTATCTCAAGCTTGTTACACAACTGCTGTTTAAGGTCATCATTGAGCGGTAAATACTCCGGTGAGGTAATAATAAACAGATCCTCAGCGCGCTCACCAATGGTTGTGATCTTAGCTGCATGCAGGTGGATACCGAACTCGGCAAACGTGGCACCGACACTCGCCAGCAGTCCAGGGGTATCTAATGCCACAAGCTCCATCATGGTGTGTTTATTGTTCTTGGTTTCAACGAACTCAGTAATCGTCTTAACCTTAAAGTGAACCAAATTTCGCGGCGTGCGGCGTGTTTTTATCTTGGTTAATCGACCGTCGTTAATAATTAACCTGAGTTGATTGGCGAGCCTTTCATGGCAATCGATACCGAGCGGTTTGTTATTTTGATCGCTGATTATAAAGGTATCGAGAACATACCCATCTCGGCTGACCATAACCTGTGCATCATGGATGTTGTAATTGCGGCGATCTAGCTCAGCGACAATACTGGCAAAGAGTACTGGCTGGTCTTTAGTGTACACGAACACCTCGGTCCCACCTCGAGTAGTGGTTGGACTGGCTAAGATCAAGGTTTCACCTTGTTGGTGCTTTTGCAAAATCCCTTCGGTATGCCATACGAGTTGCTGGTGGGTGTGACGCAGGAAATAATCAGCCTTAAAGCGTTGCCATAAAAGGTCGACCTCTTTTTTGTCAAATCCTCGAGCTTGGAGAATAAGTGATGCCTGTTGCTGGTTGTGTCGAATACGCTCACGGGCATCAGCGGGATGCTCAAGACCACGACGTAACGCCCTTTGTGTTGAGTAGAATAGCTCGGAAAGCAACGAACGCTTCCAGCTGTTCCAAAACTCGGGGTTAGTTGCACAGATATCAGCAACGGTTAAGCAGACTAAAAATTCTAAGTACTCTTCATTGCGAACTTTCTTAGCAAACTCGGTGATCACTTCAGGGTCTTGGATATCACGCTTTTGAGCGGTAACAGACATCATCAAGTGATTTTTTACCAGCCATGCAACGAGTTTGGCTTCCGCTTTTGATAGCCCGAGTTCAGTACAGAATTGTAGGGCTTCACCTTCCCCAATCTCAGAGTGGTCACCACCGCGTCCTTTACCTATATCGTGGAAGATAGCCGCGATAATTAACAGCTCTGGCTTCTGTATTCTAGGTAACACCTCACAGCATATCGGGTTTCTTTCGTGGTTCTTGGCAAAACTAAAACTATGGATATGCTTAAGTAAGCGAATTGTATGTTCATCTACGGTGTAGACATGAAATAGGTCAAATTGCATCTGCCCTACAATCTGACTCCATTGCGGAAGATACGCCGCCAGAACACCATGTTGATGCATCAATCTAAATGCATTGCTTAGTACGTTTGGGTGGCGAACCAATTGTAAGAACTTTTCCCTTGCCACAGGAATATCGTGTAAGAATTTATTGAGGCGGCGGCGCGCAGTTCTCAATTGGCGCAGGGTTGGGGGCGATACCCCTGTAATGCTAGCATCATTGGTTATATGGATGAACATATCCAAGATGGTTTCAGGTCTTGCTTGAAAAAGAGCGGGTTTACGCGCTTCGATAAGGTGCCCGCGACGCTGAAAATCGTCATCTAATATCTCAGCTGGGGTTAACTTCCCTTTATTGATAATGGCTTGATCAAATAGCTTGAGCAGCATTTTATTCAATTCAGTAATGCGACGTAGAGTGCGATAAAACTCCTTCATCATCCGTTCTACTGGCTGGTTACGTTCCCCTGTGAAACCCAAGTTTTCGGCAACCTTAGCTTGGTAGGCAAATGAGAGGCGGTTGTCGTAGCGCTTTAACTCTATGTGCAGCGCAAAGCGGATCTGCCATAAGAAGTTTTGGCACTCTTGTAGCTCTCTGTATTCAGCGTCGGTTAGAAAGCCATGTTGGCTCATCTCAATGAGACAGGTGGCTCCAAAGTGGCAACGAGCTACCCAACTTAGGGTATGGATATCACGCAATCCACCCGGGCTTGATTTAATGTCGGGCTCTAGATTATATCCAGTATCGTGATAGCGAGCGTGTCGCTCTTTTTGCTCTTCTAGCTTCGCTTTATAAAACACCTCACTTGGCCAGAAGTCTTTTTTATTAAGTAATTGATTGAGTTGGGCGTAGCAGTCTTGGCTGCCGCAGATCAGCCGGGATTCTAGTAGATTAGTTGCAACCGTAAGGTCTTCTTTAGCAACGCTGTAACACTCTTTTAGGGTGCGAACACTGTGTCCAACTTCAAGTCTCAAGTCCCATAATAGGGTGACAAATTCGCTAACTTTTGGAATCCATTCTTTCTTTAATGGGCGCTTTGATAGGATAAGAATGTCAATATCTGACAGCGGATGAAGCTCTTGCCTACCGTAGCCTCCTACTGCGACTAAGCTTATCCCCTCAATTGAGTCAAAATGATAGTGTTGCCACAATCGGGCTAGCAATGCATCCATGTATAGGCTGCGCTCTGCAACTAGGTCAATGACTGAATACCCAGCCAGAAACTGTTGCTTCTGTTGCTCAGAAAAGTCAGCTAGGCGTTGCTTGAGACCTGCAATGCTTATTTCATTGTCACTCAGTTGTTGAATGGAGAGTAGGTCAATATGTGACACTTTAAATTCCTTTTTATAGATCTAGTTTAAATAGTTCCTGATTTCAGTGCGTTACGCAAGAGTTGTTCTACGCTATTAAGACCTTGTATTCATCATCTGTACGCTATGAAAAGACGTTTTACGATTAGATTTACAGTCATTGGTTTATTTTTATTAACCACAGCTCTCACCGCTGGGGTAGCGATTGCATTGCAGTACTATTTTAGTAAACAGCAAGTACTTAAATATACCCTTCAAGAGTATAAATCAACCGCACAATCGATTGCGAATAATGTTAATCAGATAGATGACTACTTCTCTAATGCTACTGAATTGATCTCTCAAGTAGGCCCATCTTTGGCAAACCTAAAGCAAGCCGATCTCACCCGTGACCTGTTTGTGAGTATGATGCGAGCCTCCCCCTTTTTTTATAGTGCCTATGTGGGTAAGCCAAATGGTGATTTCTATCAAGTTATCAATCTAGAATCATTGCCTGATTTGCGGCAAAAGCTTGGCGCTGCTACAACCGATCGTTGGATTGTGGCGCAGATAAACCCAAACTCACAACTTCGCACTGTAACCTATTACGATCAAGATATGGCTATGACCGGGCAACGCCAACAACCATCTCGATATTTAGCCAATCAACGCCCTTGGTATATAGGGGCTCAGAATGGACAGCTTTATAAAACGCAACCTTATCTGTTTCAGGTGGTGCCTGTCAGTGGGCAAACCTATGCCAAGGTTATTGCCGGGACTGAGGCTGTGGTGGGGGTCGATATTGTTCTGGGGTCGATGGCATCGGATATTGCCAATGATTTAGGTAATGCGCTTCATAATCAAGGGGTTGAGTTTTATATCTATGACCAATCAGGAAACATTAAAGCCGCTTCAGACCTTGATAGTTTGCAGTCTCTGCCTGAGGTCCGGCCGCTTTCTCTTCCTCAGGAAATGCAGGATTTTGTGGACTCTTCTGGGAAGATAAGAATATCAAATGAGAATAACTGGCCTCCATTAGACTTTGCATTACGAGGGCAACCTAGTGGGTATATGGTTGATTTAATTAAAATCCTTTCACTCAAGATAGGCTTGGATATCACCTTTATCAATGGATTTAGTTGGTCAGAGTTGATGAATGCTTTTGAACAGCGACAACTCGATGTATTACACCCTTTAGCCAATAATTCAGTCAGTCGACAACTGGGTGCTTTGAGTAAGCCATTGGCATCGTTTGATTTTGCTCTCGCGCAACTGGGTAATCAGTATAGCGCTCTATCTCAGATGCAAGGCAAGCGGTTAGGTCTGCTGGGTGGATGGTCAATTATTGACGATATAAGAGGGAGTTTTCCCACTATAGAGTTGGTGGAGTATAGCGATATATACCAAGCTTTATTGTCTCTTGAGCGGGGTGGGGTAGATGCGGTTCTTGACCTTGAGGTTATTTTGCATCGAGTACAACAGCAGCATTTTATGCACGATGTTGACGTTATTAATATGGCGCTACCCAAGGGGCTAGCTAGCAGTCAGTCATTCCACCTGGCGGTTAGCCAAGACAATGAGATCTTGCTTAAATTATTCAACCTTGCGTTAGAGAATTTGACCTCACAAGAGCGGGCATTTTTAACCAGTAAATGGCTAGACAAAGACAGCCATTTAGGTGTGGTTCCACATAAGATTTTACTCGATGCCACTGGTGATGACAGCTTGCAAAATACCTTACTAGAGAAGACCTTTGATGGTGAAAAACACTTCGTATTTGTGGCGGAATTAGACCTATTTGAGTCGGGAAGAGAGTTCTTTGCTATTTCTGTACCGAGCGCGAGCTTACTTAAAAGCACCCAAACTAGCGTCATAACCTCTATGAGCGCTTCCAGTGCGATTCTAGTATTACTGATTCCTTTATCTGGGATATTTGCTCGCCCGATAGTTAGGCCAATACGTGATTTGATTGAACAGATGAACAGAGTGCGCGAGCGAGATTATAAGCAGGTACAGGTGGTGGAGTCGATGATTGTTGAAATCAACTCACTTTCCCACTCGATTACGCTCACCTCTGATGCCCTACAAGAGCATGAACGTACTCAAGAAGAGTTTATTGAATCCTTTATTAAGGTGATAGCTCAGGCTATCGATGATAAATCACCTTATACCGCAGGGCATTGTAATCGCGTTCCAGAACTGGCTTTAATGCTGGTTAAAGAGGCTGAGCAGAGCCAAAGTGGGGAGTTAGCCAGTTTTAGATTTGACAATCACAAGCAGCGGCGTGAGTTTCGTATTGCCGCATGGCTACATGACTGCGGTAAAATCACAACCCCAGAACATATCGTAGATAAAGGCTCTAAATTAGAGTGCAACTATAATCGTATTCATGAAATAAGAACACGCTTTGAGGTGATGATCCGCGACCAAATTATTGATTTTTATCAACACAATAACCCTCAACTTCAACCCGAGAGCGATGCTGCGTTGCAGGCGGATATAGAGCAACTCAAGCAAGAATTTGCAGAGGTCGCCAAAGCCAATGTTGGCGGTGAGTTTATGGATGATGAGAGCGTTGAAAAAATAGAGCGCATCGCTAAGCGAACTTGGGTTCGTTATCTCGATGACCGACTTGGTTTATCACCAGAAGAGCAGCGTCGATTGGAGATAATGGAGATAGCCTCAACGGCGCCCGCAGTGGAATCATTACTTAGCGATAAGCCAGAGCATATTTATCAGCACCCATGCAAAGTAGAGTTTGATCCCAGCTTTGAGATTAAAATGCCAGTACCGGAATATCTGGCTAATCGAGGTGAGATATACAACCTTACAATACGTAAAGGCACGCTTACCAGTGAGGACAGATTTAAAATCAACGAACATATTGTTGGTACGATTAAAATGCTAGAGCAGATGCCATTTCCCGCTGAACTGGCTAAGGTGCCACGCTACGCTTCTACTCACCATGAGACGATGAAAGGAACTGGCTACCCACGTCAACTGAAAGGGGAACAACTGAGTATTCCTGAACGCATTATGGTGCTGGCAGATATTTTCGAGGCGTTAACGGCAGCAGATAGGCCATACAAACAGGCAAAAACCTTAAGTGAAGCGCTTCGCATTATGCGCTTTATGGTACTCGATGAGCATATTGATAAAGAGGTATATCAGCTATTTTTAGAAAGTAAGGTATACCTTAGTTATGCAGAGCAATATTTGAATCGCGAACAAATCGATGAGGTCGATATTGAAGATTTTAGGGTGTGAGTGAAGGGGGAATAGTTGTTAAACAGGCCAGCTGATAACTGGCCTGTTTATTAAATGATATTTACTTATTTATCATAAGGCGAGGGATGGACTCATCACTGCGCAGGGTTAGAACCTCACAACCATCGCTGGTTACAACAATGGTATGTTCCCATTGTGCGGAGTTTTTACCGTCACCGGTATAAACTGTCCAGTCATCATTACCATCAATGGTACAGCCAAATTTGCCTGCGTTGATCATTGGCTCAATGGTGAAGCACATGCCTTCTTTTAGGGTGCGACGGTCAAAGTTTTTATAATGAACAACTTGCGGCTCTTCATGGAACTCATTGCCGATACCATGGCCACAGAAATCTTTTACAATTGAGAACTTGTTGCGAGGGTTCTTCTTATTGTTCTCTTTGATGTATTTCTCAATGGCGGTGCCAATTTCACCCACGGATGCTCCAGGCTTCACTTGCTTCATACCTAGATATAAAGCTTCTTGTGCAACCATACATAGACGTTTATCCGTTGGTGCAACGTCACCGATTAAGAACATCTTCGATGTATCGCCGTGATACCCTGCTGGACGCACAGAGAGGTCTGCATTTTCATCGTCAGGAATAATAACCGTGATATCGATATTTACGATGTCACCATTTTTGAGTACTGCCGGCTTAGCTTGTCCGTTGCTGCCGGTGGCATCTTGTTCTGCAGGGATACCATGGCAAACAATATGGTTGATTGAGGTACAGATGGATTTAGGGAAACCATGATAATCAAGAGGTGCTGAATACGCGCCATTTTGTAGGGTAAATTCATGGCAGATACGGTTAAGCTCTTCTGTGGTAACCCCTTCTTTAACATGGGGCTCGATCATCTCTAGTACGTCTGCTGCTAGCTTGCCAGCTACGCGCATTTTTTCGATTTCGGTAGCTGTTTTGATTTTGATTGACATGCACAACTCAATTATTTCGCTTGATATTAGATACATTCTAACAAGCTTGGGTAATGGCGCAAATGAAAATCAAACTCACTGGGTGTTAAAAGTGAGTAAAAAACAGAATTAGCTGGTCAATTGGTGTTTAAATATGGTATAAAGCGCGCCGAGATAGGTTCTATTTTCTTTCTGTATGCAGAGCGATGTAGAGTTTAGTCTCACTTACTTTATTTTAATTCACACACATTTCGACACATGTTTCGGGGTGCTTCACTGTTTGTTAAC
The DNA here is from genome assembly GCF_024346875.1 of Vibrio gallicus. Lineage (NCBI taxonomy): Bacteria > Pseudomonadati > Pseudomonadota > Gammaproteobacteria > Vibrionales > Vibrionaceae > Vibrio > Vibrio gallicus. The sequence goes on along the minus strand of NZ_AP024871.1, from coordinate 1,823,755 downwards.
CATACAGTAGAGGTCGAGACCATGGGAAATGTGGAGGCCTAACCCCATTAGAGGATTTTAAAAATGGCAACTGTATCAATGCGCGATATGCTTAAAGCTGGTGTTCACTTCGGTCACCAAACTCGTTACTGGAACCCAAAAATGAAACCATTCATCTTTGGCGCTCGTAACAAAGTTCATATCATCAACCTAGAAAAAACTGTACCTATGTTCAACGACGCTCTTGCTGAGCTTGCTAAAGTTGGCGAGAAAAAAGGTAAAGTTCTTTTTGTTGGTACTAAACGCGCTGCATCTGAAGCTGTTAAAGAAGCTGCAATCGCAAGCAACCAATTCTACGTTAACAACCGCTGGTTGGGCGGTATGCTAACAAACTACAAAACTGTTCGTCAGTCTATCAAACGTCTTAAAGAGCTAGAAGCTCAAGCTCAAGACGGTACTTTTGAGAAACTAACTAAGAAAGAAGCTCTAATGCGTACCCGTGAAATGGATAAGCTAGAGAAATCTCTTGGTGGTATCAAAAACATGGGTGGCCTACCAGACGCTCTATTTGTAATTGATGCTGATCACGAACACATTGCAGTTAAAGAAGCAAACAACCTAGGTATCCCTGTATACGCAGTAGTTGATACTAACTCTGACCCTGACGGTGTTGATTTCATCATCCCAGGTAACGACGATGCTATCCGCGCGGTACAACTATACCTAAACGCTGTAGCTTCTGCTGTGACTGAAGGTCGCAACAAAGACGTTGCTACTGCTGCTGATAAAGACGGTTTCGTAGAAGAAGCTGAATAATAGCGGCTCCAAGTCACACTTAGTTTGTCGCTTTGCGACATATATTGACTAAGTGATAGTATGCTTCAGGGGCCCCATTTTGGCCCCTGAATTTTACCTTTGAATTTAACTGAGGATTAGAGGATGGCTGTAACTGCTGCTCTAGTAAAACAACTGCGCGACCGCACTGGCGCAGGCATGATGGACTGTAAAAAGGCTCTTACCGAGACTGACGGTGACATCGAACTAGCAATTGAAAACATGCGTAAATCTGGCGCTGCTAAAGCTGCTAAGAAAGCAGGTAACGTAGCTGCTGAAGGCGCAATCATCATCAAACACGCTGACGGTGTTGCTGCTCTTCTTGAAGTTAACTGTCAAACTGACTTCGTTGCTAAAGACGTAAACTTTGTTGCTTTCGCTGATAAAGTAGCAGAAGACGCTCTAGCGACTAAAGCTACTTCAGAAGAACTACAAGCTAAGTTCGAAGAAGAGCGTATTGCTCTAGTTGCTAAAATTGGCGAAAACATCAACATCCGTCGCGTTCAATACGTTGAAGGTACTGATCTTGCTTCTTACCGTCACGGTGAGAAAATCGGTGTTGTTGTTGCAGGTCAAGGCGACGCTGAAACTCTTAAACACGTTGCAATGCACGTTGCTGCTTCTCGTCCTGAGTTTGTTAACCCAGCAGACGTTCCAGCTGCAGTAGTTGAAAAAGAGAAAGCGGTACAAGTTGAGATCGCAATGAATGAAGGCAAACCAGCGGAAATCGCAGAGAAAATGGTTATCGGCCGCATGAAGAAATTCACTGGCGAAATCTCTCTAACTGGTCAAGCTTTCATCATGGAACCAAAGAAAACTGTTGGTGACGTACTGAAAGAAAAAGGTGCTTCTGTAGTATCTTTTGCTCGCCTAGAAGTAGGTGAAGGTATCGAAAAAGCAGCTGAAATGAGCTTTGCTGATGAAGTTGCAGCGGTACAAAAAGGTTAATTATTAGCCTAGTCGAATAGAAAAAGACCGTGGCAATTGCTACGGTCTTTTTGTGCAAGGGCTAATGTGGCTTTTTAATTGACAAAGAATGATAGTTGTCGTGAATATGGATTTATCCATTTTGAATTAAGGATTAGAATCTCTATCCACGACCGTTAATCGAAAACTGACTTGGTAGGTATACCCAATGACTACAAACCCAAAACCAGCATATCAGCGTATTTTGTTAAAACTGAGTGGTGAGGCTCTTCAAGGTGATGAAGGATTCGGCATTGACCCAGCAGTTCTTGACCGTATGGCTCAAGAAGTTAAAGAACTTGTTGAGTTGGGTGTAGAAGTGGGCGTCGTTATCGGCGGCGGCAACCTTTTCCGTGGTGCAGGTTTGGCTGAAGCAGGCATGAACCGTGTTGTTGGCGACCATATGGGAATGCTAGCGACAGTAATGAATGGCTTGGCAATGCGTGATGCACTGCATCGTGCTTATGTTAATGCCCGCGTTATGTCGGCTATCCCACTCAAAGGTGTATGTGACGACTATAACTGGGCGGATGCAATTCGTGAATTGCGTCATGGTCGTGTAGTTATTTTCTCAGCTGGAACAGGTAACCCATTCTTTACTACAGACTCAGCAGCTTGTCTGCGTGGTATCGAAATTGAAGCGGATATCGTTCTTAAAGCAACAAAAGTTGACGGCGTATACAATGCTGACCCAGCGAAGAACCCAGACGCTGAACTTTATGAGAAGTTGTCGTACAATGCTGTATTAGAGCAAGAGCTAAAAGTTATGGACCTTGCTGCATTCACATTAGCGCGAGACCACAAAATGCCGATCCGCGTATTTAACATGAACAAGCCTGGTGCGCTTCGTCGAGTAGTGATGGGTGAACCTGAAGGCACCTTGATCAACAACGATTAATCGTACTTAGGGCAAACTAAAAAAATATAGGTGACATCGTGATTAACGAAATCCAACAAGATGCAAAACAACGTATGGAAAAAAGCGTTGAAGCGCTTAAAGCAACTTTATCAAAGATCCGTACTGGTCGTGCACACCCAAGTTTACTTTCTGGTATCTCAGTAGAGTACTACGGTGCTCCAACGCCTCTTAACCAGGTGGCAAACGTTATTGCAGAAGATGCGCGTACCCTTGCTATTACTGTATTTGACAGAGAATTAGCACCAAAAGTTGAAAAAGCTATCCTGCAATCGGACCTAGGTCTAAACCCTATGTCTGCTGGTACGGTTTTACGCGTGCCGCTTCCACCGCTTACTGAAGAGCGTCGTAAAGACCTTGTTAAGCTTGTTCGTGGTGAAGCAGAAGGTGGACGTGTTGCTATCCGTAACATTCGTCGTGATGCAAATGGTGATCTTAAAGCACTGCTTAAAGATAAAGAAATCTCTGAAGATGAAGACCGTAGAGGCCAAGATGAGATTCAAAAGCTAACTGATGCTGCGGTTAAGAAAGTAGACGAAGTTCTTGCTGGTAAAGAAAAAGAGTTGATGGAAGTTTAATTTCTTCGACTTAATGGTTACAAAACGCTGCCCTACTGTGCAGCGTTTTTTTCTGCTATTATTCCCCACCTGTTTCATTTTACTAATCTTTTATGTCTGATTCTTCCCTCTCTAATGCGGCACTACCGCAACATATCGCAATAATTATGGATGGTAATGGTCGCTGGGCTAAGGCTCAGGGCAAGCCGCGCGTATATGGCCATAAAAAGGGTGTGACTGCTGTAAGGAAAACCATTACTACAGCTGCCAAACTGGGGATAAAAGCCGTTACTTTGTTTGCTTTTAGTAGTGAGAACTGGCGTCGCCCACAGGCAGAGGTCGGTCTATTGATGGATCTATTTATTACTTTGCTCTCTAAAGAGATAAAGCGGTTACATAAAAACGATCTAAAACTGCAAATCATTGGCGATAAGAGTCGATTTTCCGATAAGCTTCAGAAAAAAATAGCAGAAGCGGAACAGCTGACTAAAGACAATAAAGGCTTGGTAATTAACATTGCGGCCAACTATGGCGGCAAGTGGGATATCGTTCAAGCAACCCGTAAGCTTGCGGAGCAAGCGGTGCGAGGTGAAATTCAAACGCAAGATATTAGTGAACAGCTGATGGCTGAGTGTTTGAGTTTATCCGATTTACCTGATGTAGACTTAATGATTAGAACCAGCGGTGAGTCACGCTTGAGCAACTTTTTGTTGTGGCAGGTTGCCTATGCTGAGTTTTACTTCTGTGACACCAATTGGCCTGATTTTGATGAGGATACCTTATCAGAGGCGATTTCATGGTTTGTTAATCGTGAACGTCGTTTTGGCTGTACTGGTGAGCAGATCAAAGCCCTAATGGCTCAAGAATAAGGAATATCTTTTGAAGCAACGTATTATTACGGCACTGATTTTAGCGCCTCTGGTTATCCTCGGTGTATTTAAGCTCCCATTAGTCGGCTTTATGCTGATGTTGGGCTTTATTACATTACTGGGGCTGTGGGAGTGGACTCAATTTGTCGAAATGGGTTCACGAGCGCAAAAGATGGTACTGTTATTTGCCACTTTCTTGGTTCCTTTTCTGTTTATCCCCGAGAGCTTTGTTAAGCAGTCTGAATTGGGTGGCGCACTATTAATTATTGTTGCAGGTGGAGCCATTTGGTGGCTTATCGCCAGTGCACTTGCAATCAGTTACCCCAAGTCAGCCGTTTTATGGAAAGAGTCAGACCTGCTGCGGTTTGTGTTTGGTCTTTTGACCCTAGTCCCATTTTTCTGGAGCATTGTGGCGTTGCGTGCCATTAGTATTGATACCGATTTTTATTATGGTGCTAAGCTCGTAATGTATGTGTGCGCACTAGTGTGGGCCGCGGATAGCGGTGCTTATTTTGCAGGGCGCAGCTTCGGTAAGCATAAAATGGCACCGAGTGTAAGCCCAAATAAAACTATCGAAGGCCTTATCGGTGGTGTGATAGTCGCTATGATTGTAGGGTGGGGTTTGACCCTGTGGTTTGACTTACATTTTTCTAGTCCAGGATTAATGGTGCTCATCACCCTAGTTACGGTAGTGATTTCCGTGCTTGGTGACTTGGTTGAAAGTATGTTTAAGCGTGTGGCAGGAATCAAAGATAGCAGCAATATTATCCCTGGACACGGTGGAATTTTGGACCGTGTAGATAGCCTTACTGCCGCCTTCCCTGTATTTGCAGTACTTTACTTTTTGATGCAGTAACGGAAAACCGTATTCAATATGCAAAACATATCTATATTGGGTGCTACTGGATCTATTGGTTCAAGTACCCTCAAGGTTATCGCCCAAAACCCTGAACATTATCAGGTGTTCGCATTAGCGGCGGGTAGCAATGTTCAGAAGATGCTCAAGCTATGTAAGCTGTGGCAGCCTGAATATGCGGTGATGGCCAATGATGATAGTGCGCTCAAGCTTAAGGCTGCGCTCAGCTCTGCTAGATTGAAGACAGAAGTTCTATCTGGCGATGAGGGAATGTGCTTTGTCGCTTCCGCGCCACAGGTAGACATGGTGATGGCGGCGATTGTTGGAGCTGCTGGATTGCGTTCAACTATGGCTGCGGTAACTGCAGGTAAACGTGTACTGCTGGCAAATAAAGAAGCCTTAGTCATGTCAGGTCAACTGTTTGTTGATGCTGTAAAACAACACGGTGCAGAGTTATTACCAGTAGATAGTGAACACAATGCTATTTTCCAATGCTTACCGCAAAACATACAAACTGATTTAGGCCATTGCGATCTAAATCAAGCTGGCGTTGAGCGTATCTTATTGACGGGCTCTGGCGGACCGTTCCGTTATAGCGCAGTTGATACACTCCCTAATGTAACGCCTGAGCAAGCGATAGCTCATCCAAATTGGTCTATGGGGCCTAAGATCTCAGTTGACTCAGCAACTATGATGAATAAGGGACTTGAATATATTGAGGCTCGCTGGCTGTTTAACGCCAATAAGCAACAATTACAGGTGCTTATTCACCCGCAATCTGTTATTCATTCAATGGTTCAATATAAGGATGGCTCTACCTTAGCACAGCTTGGTGAGCCGGATATGTGTACACCTATTGCCTTGACTCTTGCTTATCCGCAACGTATCTCTGCTGGGGTTAAAGCACTTGATTTTACTAAGGTTGGTGAACTTAGCTTCCTTGAACCAGACTTCTCACGATATCCGTGTTTGGAGCTGGCGATTGAAGCTTGTTATAGTGGGCAACATGCAACAACAGCACTCAATGCTGCAAATGAGATTGCTGTAGAGGCTTTTTTAGCTCGCCGCATCGCATTTACTGATATTGCTAAGGTAAATGCCGCTGTAATGAACAAGGTTTGTGCAACTGAACACGCAACCCAACTGGATAGCTTGGAAAGCTTGATAGAGCTAGATAGAATGGCACGAATACTAGCGCGAGAGCACCTAACTTAAGAGTGGATCTTATGACTACCGTTTTATGGAATTTTGCGGCTTTTGTAGTCGCCCTAGGCATTTTAGTTGCAGTACATGAATACGGACATTTCTGGGTTGCTCGTCGTTGTGGCGTGAAGGTCCATAAATTTTCAATCGGCTTCGGTAAATCTATCTGGAATAAGATAGGTAAAGACGGCACCGAATATTCTATTTCAATTATACCTCTTGGCGGCTATGTCAAGATGCTAGATGGTCGTATCGATGAGGTCTCTGAATCAGAGAAGCATCTCGCATTTGATCATAAACCTCTTGCTCAGCGTAGTGCGATTGTGGCAGCTGGACCTATAGCCAATTTCCTATTTGCAATTCTTGCCTATTGGTTGGTGTTCTTAATTGGAATACCAGCAGTAAAGCCTGTAATTGGTGAGGTAACCCCCAATTCTATTGTCGCTCAAGCTGGAATTGAGTCTGGAATGGAACTTAAGGCGGTAAATGGCGTCAAAACCGCAGATTGGGAATCGGTTAACATGGGATTAATTGCCAAGATTGGCGATGATCACATGACTATGACCCTTGCTTCATCTGCTGAGTTAGGGGTCGAAAAACAATACACTTTAGACCTCAAGAGCTGGTCGTTTGACCCAGAAACTGAGTCAGCAATGTCAACGCTTGGCTTTAGACCGTTTTCACCTGCGGTTCATTTGACCCTTGCCAGTGTTCAAGAGGGAGGGGCTGCTTCCAAGGCGGGTTTATTGGTTGGTGATACCATTTTATCAGTAAATGACAAGTCTGTGACGCAGTGGCAAGAGTTTGCCTCAATAATCCGCGATAATCCGGAGCGCTCTTTATCTCTAGCTGTTGATAGAGATGGTGCTATAGAGCAACTCACGTTAATCCCTGAACAACGAAAGGGGCGTAATGATGACATTGGCTTTGCCGGTATTTCGCCCACATTTGATGCTTGGCCAGCTGATTATCGATTCGACCTTAGGTTTGGACCGATAGAGGCAGTTGGTAAAGCGATAGAAAAAACTAAGCAGGTAGTAGGGTTAACCTTGACCATGCTTAAAAAACTGGTTGTTGGAGACGTCGGTCTTAATAACTTGAGTGGCCCTATCTCTATTGCAAAAGGAGCGGGAGCTACTGCTGACTATGGACTGGTCTATTTCTTAGGCTTTTTAGCGCTTATCAGCATAAATTTAGGGATTATCAATCTGGTGCCACTACCGATTTTGGACGGTGGGCATCTGTTATTTTTCGCAATTGAGGCAGTGATTCGTCGTCCGGTACCTGAAAAAATCCAAGATGTGGGGTATCGAGTAGGCGGTGTGATTATTTTTGCCTTAATGTCTATTGCGATCTTGAACGATTTTATGCGTCTGTGAATTTAAACGGCAGCGTGTTTTTATAGGAAATTAGTAGTCGATATGTCGTTAAAACGTTTACTGCTTACCGGTTTACTTTTATGTAGTAGTGCTGTGCACGCTGCAGGGAACTTTGTAGTAGAAGATATAAAAATTGAAGGGCTTCAACGTGTTGCTCTTGGGGCTGCATTGCTTGAGATGCCCGTTCGTGTTGGTGATACTGTAGGAACTAAGGATGTCTCTGAAATTATCCAGTCCTTATATCAATCCGGCAACTACGAAGATGTAAAGGTATTGCGTGACGGCAATGTGCTTGTGGTGCGCGTTAAAGAGCGCCCGACCATTGCGAGCATATCCTTTTCCGGTAACAAGGCCATCGAAGAAGATCAATTGAGCCAGAACCTCAAATCCTCCGGGGTTCGAGTTGGTGAGGCGCTTGATCGCACCACGCTAAGCACTATTGAAAAAGGCCTTGAAGACTTTTATTACAGCGTTGGTAAATATAACGCTTCAGTACAAGCTGTCGTGACCCCGTTGCCGCGAAATCGCGCCGACCTAAAGTTTGTTTTTTCTGAGGGCGTGTCAGCCAAAATTCAGCAAATCAACTTTATTGGCAATGACGTGTTTACGGATAAGGAGCTACTGTCGCGCTTTAACCTAAACGTTAATGTGCCGTGGTGGAACTTCTTAGCCGATGACAAATATCAGAAACAGGTATTAGCTGGTGATCTGGAAGCACTAAAATCCTATTACCTTGACCGCGGCTACCTAAAATTCAAGGTTGATTCTAGCCAGGTGGCTATCTCCCCTGATAAGAAAGGCGTTTATATCACCTTGTTCTTAGACGAGGGTGAGCAGTATACCGTTAGCAATGTCGAGATCCGCGGCAAGCTCATTGGTAAACGTGAAGCGTTTGAAGCTATGAACCCATTTGCTAAGGGTGATGTTTATAGCGGAGCTTCGGTTACTGCTATGGAAGAATCTATTAAGCGTGAGCTTGGTGAGTCTGGGTATGCTTATCCAGAGGTTCGTACTATTCCAGAATTTAATGACGAAGATAACACGGTATCGTTAGTTGTAAACGTAGACCCTGGTGCACGTATCTACGTACGTGATATTCGTTTTATGGGTAACAACACCACTAAAGATGAGGTTTTGCGTCGTGAAATGCGTCAAATGGAAGGCGCTTGGCTTAACTCTAAGTCTTTAGAAACCGGCAAGACTCGTCTTAACCGATTGGGCTTCTTTGAAACCGTGGATGTACAAACCGCTCGTGTGCCAGGCACTACCGATCAGGTTGATGTGATTTATACGGTTAAAGAGGCAAACTCAGGCAGTGTCAACTTCGGTGTTGGCTATGGTACTGAGTCAGGTATTAGCTTCCAAGTAGGCCTGCAGCAAGATAACTTCTTAGGTTCTGGTAACCGTGTCGGCATCAACGCAATGATGAACGATTACCAAAAGAATATCAGCCTTGAGTATCGTGACCCGTATTGGAACCTTGATGGCGTAAGTCTCGGTGGTAAGGTTTTCTACAATATGTTTGAAGCCTCTGAAGCTGGTATTGTTGATTATACCAATGAGAGTTACGGCGGTTCATTGACCTGGGGTTTCCCGTTTGATGAACTAAACTTTGTCGAGCTCGGTGTTGGCTATACACACAACAGCCTATCTAACCTAGACCCGTACGTACAGATTGAGAAATTCTTACAATCGCAAGGTAGTAACTACGATGCGTTAAATAATACCCTTGATACTGACGATTTTGATATTTCTCTGACTTGGACGCGTAACAATCTAAACCGAAGTATTTTCCCTACATCGGGTAACCACCAACGTTTGACGACTAAGATTACGGTTCCAGGTTCGGATGCGCAGTACTATAAAATTCAGTACGATGCACGCCAGTACTTCCCGCTGAACAAGTCGCAATCCTTTACTCTGCTATTCCGTGGACGTTTGGGTTATGGTAATGGTTATGGACAGACGGGTGGCAATGACAACTTGTTCCCATTCTATGAGAACTTCTATGCAGGTGGTTTCAGTACCCTGCGTGGCTTTGGCTCAAACTCTGTAGGTCCACGTGCGGTTTACGATGATGCGTCAGGTTGTTCTGGTAACACAGCAGGTAACAACCCTTGCTACTCATCTACAGATGAATCAGCTGGTGGTAACGCCACTATGCTAGGTAGTATCGAGCTAATCGTACCTACACCATTTGCTAGTGAAGGGGTGCGTAGTCAAATTCGAACGAGTGTCTTCTTTGATGTGGCAAGTGTTTGGGATACTGAATTCCAAGACGTAAATATTGATAAAAACTTACCGGGTTCTGAGTATTATTATGATTATTCTGACCCATTTGCATTCCGTGGCTCTGTTGGTGCGGCACTGCAATGGATGTCTCCGATGGGACCTTTGGTCTTCTCGTTGGCAACTCCGGTGAAAATTTATGAAGGTGATGACGAAGAAGTCTTTACTTTCACCATTGGTAGAACCTTCTAAAATTAAGGATAGAAATTTTGAAAAAATTAATTAAAGCCGCTGGCTTAAGCCTAGTTGTACTGACTTCATCGTTGGTAGCACACGCAGCAGAAGCCGCACAGAAGGTTGCTTATGTGAACACAGCTCAAATCTTCCAAGAACTACCTCAGCGTGAGGCAGTACTTAAGAAGCTACAAGAAGAGTTTAAAGATCGCAGTGCTGAAATGAAGACATTAGAAGATAAAATCAAATCTAAGGCTGATAAAGCTCGCCGCGATGCATCACTGCTTGGTGACGACGGTGTTCGTCAGCTACAAATTGAGATTGCAGGTCTTCAGGCTGAATACAAATTAAAAGGGCAGTCTCTAGAGCGTGACGGTAAACGTCGTGAAGCAGAAGAGAAGCAAAAGCTATTTAAAGCAATCCAAGATGCAGTATCTAAGGTTGCTGAGCGTGAAGGCGTAGATATGGTTATCGATGCACAAGCGTTGCAATATGCTAAACCAGAATTAGATCTATCTAAAAAAGTAATCGACGAGCTTAAGTAATTAACTATGACAACAACACTGACTCTAAAACAACTCGAACAGTTAACCGGAGGCACACTACATGGTGATGCCGAGGTTAGTGTTTCTTCTGTGGCTGCGATGGATAAAGCGCAACCAGGGCAAGTGACATTTATGTCTAATCCTCGCTATAAAAAGCAGCTTAGTGAGTGTCAGGCGTCAGTGGTCATGGTTAAGCAAAGTGAGCTTGATTTGTGCAATGGCAACGTATTAGTGGTTGCAGACCCATATGTCGCATTTGCTAAAGTAGCTCAAGCACTTGATATACCTGAGTTGCCTGCGGTTGGTATCGCAACCTCTGCACATATTGCTAGCGATGCTATAGTGGGTGAAAACGTCTCGGTTGGTCCCAATGCCACTATCGAATCTGGTGCCGTAATCGGTGATGGCGCTTCTATCGGTGCGGGCGCCTATGTTGGTCGTAATGCTAAGGTAGGAGCTCAGACTCTGCTATGGGCAAATAGCACGCTTTATCATCATGTAGAAGTAGGTGAAAAGTGTGTGTTTCATTCTGGCTGTGTTATTGGCGCCGACGGCTTTGGCTATGCAAATGAACGTGGAGAGTGGATTAAGATCCCTCAAACCGGTACTGTGGTAATCGGTGATCGCGTTGAAATTGGTGCTAGTACCACTGTCGACCGAGGTGCCCTCGAAGATACAATTATCGAAAGTAACGTTATTTTAGATAACCAATTGCAAATTGGGCATAACGTTCATATCGGTTATGGCTCGTGTATTGCGGGTGGTACAGTGGTTGGTGGCAGTACTCACATCGGTAAATACTGTATCATTGGTGGTGGCGCGGCAATTTCTGGTCATCTTGAGATTACCGATGGCACTATGATCTCTGGCCGAGCGATGATTCTGAAAAGTATTACTGAGAAGGGCGTATACTCGTCCGGTATGCCTGCTCAACCGAATAGAGAATGGCGAAAGTCGGTTGCGAGATTGAATCGCTTAGAGGATATACTCCATCGATTGAATCAATTGGAGAAAAAGGTAACCCCTTAAGTGTCGCAATTCATTCCAAAGGCCTGCATAATGCAGGCCTTTTTAATCCAAACCACCTCAAGTTGCAGGTCAGAAATTTAACAATTTTTTACGGAAACGTGCACCTTGAAGTAGCTTGGGTATATAATTCCCCATAAAATAAAGCATTCTACGAAAGGAACTAAACTTTGACTTCTGAAAAAAAGACCATGGATATTACCGAGATACAATCACTTCTTCCTCATCGCTATCCTTTTTTATTAATCGATCGTGTGACGGACTTTGAAGAAGGTAAATATCTAGTTGGTTTAAAAAACGTGTCTTATAATGAGCCACAGTTTACTGGTCATTTCCCGCAATTGCCTGTGTTCCCTGGCGTTCTTATTCTTGAAGCTATGGCGCAAGCTACTGGATTGCTAGCATTCAAAACCTTCGGTGAACCAAAAGAGAACGAGCTTTATTACTTTGCGAGTGTTGATCAAGCTAAATTCAGAAAGCCGGTTACTCCTGGAGATCAGATGATTATCGAGGTAGAACTGCTGAAAAACCGTCGTGGTATCGCTATGTTTAACGGTGTTGCCAAGGTTGATGGTGAAGTAGTGTGTTCTGCTGAACTAAAATGTGCCCGTCGAGAATTCTAAATATGATTGATCCCTCTGCAACTATTCACCCTACTGCAGTTATTGAAGGCGATGTAAAAATTGGTGCTAACACCACCGTAGGACCATTTACCTATATCAGTGGCAACATTGAAATTGGTGAAAACAACGAGATTATGTCGCACGTTGTGATTAAGGGTAATACCACCATCGGTAACGGTAACCGTGTATTCTCCTTTGCTATTGTTGGTGAAGAAAACCAAGATAAAAAATATCAAGGCGAAGATACCAAGCTTATTGTTGGCGATCGAAATGTTATCCGTGAAAGCGTGCAGATGCATCGCGGTACAGTTCAAGATAAGGGGATTACACAAGTAGGTAGTGACAACCTATTCTGTGTGAATGCTCATATTGCACACGACTGTGTTATTGGTGATAACGTTATTCTTGGTAACAATGCCACCCTTGCTGGACACGTAACAGTGCAAGACTATGTCATCCTGACTGCTTTAGTACCTGTGCATCAGTTCTGTACCTTAGGTGCGCATGCCTTTATTGGTGGCGGATCAACCGTTGCTCAAGATGTACCGCCGTTTGTTATGGCGCAAGGTAACCACTGTAGTCCTATCGGTATTAACTCCGAAGGTATGAAGCGTCGTGGATTTGAAAAGCAAGATATCTTAGCAGTACGTCGTGCATTTAAAACCTTGTATCGCGCAGGACTAAGCTTTGACGAAGCGAAACAAGAAATCGCAAAAGAAGCGGAACAATATCCGGCGGTTAAGCAATTTCTTGATTATCTAAATAATGACGTAAAACGCGGTATTATTCGCTAAAATTAGATTGGTTTAGTTGATAAAAGATCGCTTTAGGGCGATCTTTTTTGTTTATCTAGGAGTGTTGTGGCATGAGTCGACCATTGCGTATTGGTATCGTGGTAGGGGAGTTATCGGGGGATACCCTCGGAGAAGGCTTAATCAAAGGAATCCAAGCCCAATATCCAGATGCAGAGTTTGTCGGGATTGGCGGGCCGAAGATGCAAGCGCTGGGCTGTAACAGCTTGTTTGAAATGGAAACCTTAGCTGTAATGGGCTTAGTTGAAGTTGTTGGCCGCCTGCGCAGTATCTTGCATGTTAAGCGCGAACTGGCTAAATACTTTAAGCAATGGCAACCGGATGTATTTATCGGTATCGATGCCCCTGACTTCAATCTGCGCTTAGAACTAGAGCTTAAACAAGCGGGACTCAAAACCGTACATTATGTCAGCCCTTCAGTTTGGGCTTGGCGGCCAAAGCGTATCTTTAAAATAGATGCAGCTACCGACCTAGTACTTGCCTTTCTTCCCTTTGAAAAAGCGTTCTATGATAAGTACAACGTTGCCTGTGAGTTTATCGGTCATACCTTGGCTGATGCTATCCCGTTGCAATCAGATAAACAACAAGCTCGAGCGCGCTTTGGTTTAGATCCGTCTCGTCGATATTTAGCCGTTTTGCCGGGCAGTCGTCGGGCTGAGGTTAAATTATTGGGGGCTGACTTTATCGGTGCGTGTCAATTGATTCATCAAACGCACCCAGATATTGGATTCATTGTTTCGGCGGTGAATCCAGTGCGTAAGGCTCAGTTTGAAGAGTTGTGGCAGCAGGTTGCCCCAGAGCTTGATTTTCAAATCATTGAAGAGAATTCGGCGCGTAATGTTATGGCGAGTGCCGACTACGTATTGTTAGCCTGTGGTACAGCGGTACTAGAGGGAATGCTGGTAAACCGTCCTATGGTGACGGCGTATAAAGTGAATAAGCTGACAGGGTTTATTGCAAAACGCATGATGCTTAATAAATACTATAGTTTGCCTAATTTACTGGCTGATGAAGAGCTAGTAGAAGAGTTCATTATGGAACAGTGTTATCCTCAAGCTTTGGCTACCGCCCTTGAGAAGATTATTGAGGGTGATAATAGCTACGTGACAGACAAGTTCACCCAGATGCATGAATGGATACGCAAAGATGCGGACAAGCAGGCTGCGGCTGCGGTATTAAGTTTGATTGGTAAGTAAATGAGTAAACCTATTTTTGAACCCTTTGTGTACCCACAAGGGTATACCCTGTTTGCTGGTGTGGATGAGGTTGGGCGAGGCCCCTTAGTTGGTGATGTCGTGACTGCGGCCGTTATCCTTGACCCGAATAATCCAATTGAAGGTTTAGGGGATTCTAAAACCCTGTCTGAGAAAAAACGACAGGCGCTATTTCCAGAGATACAGCATAAGGCGTTAGCTTGGTCTGTAGGGCGATGCTCACCACAAGAGATCGATGAGCTAAATATATTACAAGCAACGATGCTGGCGATGACACGAGCAGTTGAAGGCTTGTCTGTTACCCCTGAATTTGTACTCATTGACGGTAATCGCGTACCAAATATTGCAATGCCGGGACAGGCCGTGGTTAAAGGTGACCTACGAGTTGCTGAAATAAGTGCTGCGTCAATTATCGCCAAGGTTGTTCGAGACCAGGAGATGGTTGAACTAGATAAGCGTCACCCACAGTTTGGTTTTGCCCAACATAAAGGCTATCCAACTAAAGCGCATTTTGCGGCGATTGAGAAACATGGTGTAATAGCCGAGTATCGCAAAAGCTTCAAGCCAGTAAAGCGTGTGTTAGGTTTAATTGATTAAGAGAGTTGTAAGCACCAATGACAGAACCTAGGTTTATTCATCTACGGGTCCACAGTGACTATTCTATGGTTGACGGCTTATCCAAAGTGCCACCTTTGGTTAAGAAAGTCGCTGAGTTAGGCATGCCTGCGGTTGCCTTGACCGACTTTAGTAACCTATGTGGATTGGTCAAATTCTATAATAATGCGCATAGTAATGGTGTGAAACCCATTATCGGCGCGGATTTCAGCATGCGCTCAGCAGACTTTGCTGACGAGCTGACCACCCTTACGGTGCTTGCCACCAATAATACCGGTTATAAGAATCTAACACTCCTTATCTCTAAAGCGTATTTGCGCGGGCATGTGCAGCATCAACCGGTTATTGACAAAGAATGGCTCACTGAGTTTAGTGAAGGGCTCATCCTTCTTTCGGGCGGTAAGGATGGCGAGGTAGGACGAGCCTTGCTCAAAGGGAATCCTGCTTTAGTGAAACAGACGTTGGATTTTTACCAGCAATACTTCCCTGACCGCTTCTATTTGGAGTTGACTCGAACAGGGCGACCGGATGAAGAAAGCTATCTGCATTTTGCTTTAGAGTGCGCTGAGCAGTATGAGATTCCTGTCGTCGCCACCAATCAGGTGGTATTTCTGACAGAAGATCAATTTGATGCCCATGAAATACGGGTTGCCATCCATGATGGTTATACCCTTGAAGACCCTAAACGACCAAAAAATTACAGCGCTCAGCAGTATCTGCGTACTGAGCAAGAGATGTGTGAACTGTTTTCTGATATTCCTGAAGCATTAGAAAATAGCGTCGAGATTGCTAAGCGTTGTAATGTCACCGTGCGCTTGAATGAGTATTTCCTACCTGCATTCCCAACAGAGGGAATGGAGGAAACCGAGTTCTTGGTCATGAAGTCTCAACAAGGCCTTGAGGCCCGTTTAGAGTTTCTATTTCCAGACCCTAAGGTTCGTGAGCAGCGACGCCCTGAATATGATGAGCGCTTGCAGATTGAATTGGATGTTATCAACCAGATGGGATTCCCTGGTTACTTCCTTATCGTAATGGAGTTTATCCAGTGGTCTAAAGATAACGATATTCCGGTTGGACCAGGAAGGGGGTCAGGTGCCGGTTCGTTGGTCGCTTATGCACTTATGATCACCGACTTAGATCCCTTGGAATATGATCTGCTGTTCGAGCGGTTTTTGAACCCTGAGCGTGTATCCATGCCCGATTTCGATGTCGATTTTTGTATGGATAAGCGTGATCAGGTTATCGATCATGTTGCTGAGATGTATGGCCGTGATGCGGTATCTCAGATCATTACCTTTGGTACTATGGCGGCAAAAGCGGTTATTCGCGATGTTGGTCGAGTACTCGGGCACCCTTATGGCTTTGTAGATAGAATTTCCAAGCTCGTTCCACCCGACCCTGGTATGACGCTGGCTAAAGCATTTGATGCCGAACCGCAGTTCGGTGAGCTATATGAAGCAGATGAAGAGGTCAAAGAGCTGATTGATATGTGTCGCATCCTCGAAGGGTGTACACGAAATGCCGGTAAGCATGCCGGTGGTGTTGTTATTTCACCGACTACAATTACTGACTTTGCCCCTATTTATGCGGATTCTGAAGGGCACTTCCCAGTTACTCAATTCGATAAGAACGATGTTGAAACGGCTGGCTTGGTTAAGTTTGACTTCTTGGGGTTGCGAACCCTAACCATCATTGACTGGGCCCTTGGGTTAATAAACCCTAAGCTTGAACGTGAAGGGAAAGATCCGGTTCGAATTGAATCGATTCCTCTGCAAGATGAAGCCTCATTCCGTCTGTTACAGAACTCAGAGACAACGGCGGTATTCCAGCTTGAATCTCGCGGTATGAAAGACCTGATCAAACGCCTGCAACCGGATTGTTTTGAGGATATTATCGCTTTGGTGGCGCTGTTCCGTCCGGGTCCATTACAATCTGGGATGGTAGATAACTTTATTGACCGTAAGCACGCTCGTGAGGCGGTGTCGTATCCTGATGAAAAATGGCAGCATGAATCACTTAAGGAAACCCTAGATCCAACTTATGGCATTATCTTGTATCAAGAACAGGTAATGCAGATTGCTCAGATATTAGCGGGCTACACCCTAGGCGGCGCAGATATGCTTCGCCGAGCTATGGGTAAGAAAAAACCGGAAGAGATGGCCAAACAGCGTACTGTATTTAAAGACGGTGCGGAGAAAAATGGCGTCGATGGCGAGTTGGCAATGAAGATCTTTGACTTGGTGGAGAAGTTCGCCGGTTATGGATTTAACAAATCACACTCAGCTGCGTATGCGCTAGTTTCTTATCAAACCCTATGGCTTAAAACGCACTATCCTGCCGAGTTTATGGCTGCGGTAATGACCGCGGATATGGATAATACCGAGAAAGTGGTTGGCTTGGTTGACGAATGTCTGCGTATGGGGCTAAAGATCCTGCCTCCGGATGTCAACTCTGGCTTATACCGCTTTAATGTGGATGAGAATGGCGCTGTGGTATACGGCATCGGTGCAATCAAAGGTGTAGGTGAAGGGCCGATAGAGAGCATCACACAGGCACGTAATAGCGGTGGACATTTTAAGGATTTATTCGATTTCTGTGCTCGAATTGACCTTAAAAAATGTAACAAACGGGTCATCGAAAAACTGATTCAAGCCGGCGCACTGGATAAGCTTGGACCACATCGAGCTGCCATGATGGCATCGGTTGATGATGCCGTGCGCGCTGCGGGACAACACAATCAAGCTCAGGCATTTGGGCAGTCAGATATGTTTGGGGTATTGAACGATACCCATTCAGGTGTAGAGCAAGCCTATGCTCAGGTGCCTAATTGGCCAGAGAAGGTTTGGTTGGAAGGGGAGAGAGAAACCCTAGGTCTGTACTTGACGGGGCACCCTATTAATGAATATCGTAGAGAGTTAGCTAAATACATCAGTTGTCGTTTAAATAATGCGACCCCAACCCGACGTGACCAATCTGTTACACTTGCCGGGCTAGTTATTGCAGCTAGGGTGATGACGACCAAACGCGGAACACGCATTGGAATCATGACCTTAGACGATAGATCCGCTAGGATGGAGGTCATGCTTTTCTCGGATGTGTTAGAAAAGTATGCAGATTTTGTAGAAAGCGATAAAATTGTGGTCGTTTCTGGACAGGTCAGCTTTGATGATTTCAATGGTGGCCTTAAAATGACGGCGCGTGAGATCATGGATCTTGGGCAGGCTCGTGAAAAGTTTGCCTCTGGGCTTTCGCTTTCTATCTCAGAGTCACAAATTAATGCTCAGTTTTTTCAACGATTTGGGGAAATTCTAGAGCCGCACCGTGCGGGTACTGTGCCTGTAAGTATTTATTACCAACGAGAAGACGCAAGGGCAAAATTAAGCTTAGGTGTAGAATGGCGAGTAACGCCATCGGATATCTTGTTGGATGATTTAAAAATGCTACTTGGTCCTGACCAGGTAGAACTTGAATTTAATTGATGATGGAAACCTCCGTCATCAGCCGAAATACATGAAGGAATGCTAGATGAGTTTAAACTTTCTAGAGTTTGAAAAGCCGATTGCAGAATTGGAAGCAAAAATCGAAGCCCTACGTGACGTGAGTCGCCATGGTGATGAAGACGGACTTGATCTGAATAAAGAGATCGCATCTTTAGAGAAGAAGAGCCTAGAGCTGAAGAAGAAAATCTTTGGAGATCTAGGTGCGTGGCAGGTTGCCCAACTTGCTCGCCATCCTCAGCGCCCTTATACCTATGATTATATTGAGCATGTATTTACTGAGTTCGAAGAATTATGCGGTGATCGTGCTTATGCTGATGACAAAGCGATTGTTGGCGGTATTGCTCGTATTGATGGACGTCCAGTTATGGTTATTGGCCATCAAAAGGGTCGTGAGACCAAAGAAAAAGTAATACGCAATTTTGGTATGCCAAAGCCTGAAGGATACCGTAAAGCCTTACGCCTTATGCAATTGGCTGAGCGCTTTAAGATGCCAGTTATTACCTTCATCGATACCGCTGGTGCATACCCAGGTCTTGGTGCTGAAGAACGCGGTCAATCAGAAGCCATTGCACAAAACCTTAAAGTTATGGCTGGATTGACGGTACCGGTTATCTGTAACGTAGTCGGTGAAGGCGGCTCTGGTGGAGCATTAGCTATCGGTGTTGGTGACTTCGTCAACATGTTAGAATATTCGACTTATTCGGTTATCTCTCCTGAGGGCTGTGCTTCCATTTTATGGCGTGACTCAGATAAAGCCCCACAAGCAGCTGAAGCTATGGGCCTTATTGCGCCACGCCTAAAAGAGCTTGGTTTAATCGATGAGATCATTACTGAACCACTTGGTGGTGCGCATCGTGACCATATTGCTACAGCCGAGAATGTTAAGTCGACCCTCATTGCTCAGCTTGCTGAATTGGAAGGTAAAGATAACGATCAGCTACTTGAGCGTCGTTATGATCGCTTAATGAGCTACGGTTACTGCTAAGATTAACGCTATTATCCTAGAAGCGAGCCTTGGCTCGCTTTTTTTGTTTAAGGGTTTTCATGACTGAGTTGCTATCGTCTTTGAGTGGCCTGCTACAGGCACATCAATCCCCTGCATCCAAACTGGTTCTCGCCTTGAGTGGAGGATTAGACTCGCGTCTGCTACTACATACTTTATTTGAATATAGGCAACAACACCCCGATACGGTTATTGAGGTGGTACATGTTCATCATGGATTGAGTGTACATGCTGACCACTGGGCCCGTGAGTGTCAACGTTGGTGTCATGAGTATCAGCTTACCTTACATATTGAGTATGCGGCGTTGGACTTAGACTCAAATCAAAGCCTTGAAGCTCAGGCAAGGGAAGCTCGATACGGCTTGCTTGCGCGACATCTAGCGCCACACGACCTGTTATTAACCGCGCAACACGCTGATGATCAATTGGAAACATTACTATTGGCATTAAAGCGTGGCAGTGGTCCTGCAGGGCTAGCGGCTATGGGGGAGGTCAGTGATTTTAATGGTGCTTACTTACTGCGACCGTTTTTAGGCTTTACTCGGCAATACTTGGAACAATGCGCAGCGCAACTGCAATTGGAATGGGTTGAAGATGAAAGTAATCAAAATCAAGATTTTGATCGAAACTTCTTACGCCATGAAATTGTGCCTAAACTGGCCCAGCGTTGGCCTCATATTCAAGCCGCAGCCGTGCGTAGTGCTGGGCTGTGCTATGAGCAACAGAGCCTGCTACAAAGCTTAATCGATGAGAAGTATCAAACCTTAGTCGATTTAAATCAAAGCTTAGATTGTCAGCAGCTTATTGGTTATGAATCTGCGCTGCAAAATCAATTGCTGCGCATGTGGCTCAAGCAATTAAAGCAGGTGATGCCTTCACAAAAACAGTTACGCCTTATTGTAACGGAAGTTATGGGGGCAAAGAGCGATGCGAATCCAAAACTGGTACTGGGTGAAAACAGCGTCCATCGTTATCAAAATCGACTTTACCTCGTTGCTAATTGCGCAGTAAATAAACAGTGGTCACAACCGCTTGGGTTTGGAGAGGCGATGCCGCTGCCTTGTCGCTTAGGTACGGTCGAGTTAACTCATACTGATGACAGAGGCATGCAGCTACGCTCTCCTCTAAAAAATGAGCTTGTTTCAGTGGTATTTCTCGACAGTGTCAAGGGGGCTATTTTGCACCCAGAGGGACGACT
The DNA here is from genome assembly GCF_024346875.1 of Vibrio gallicus. NCBI lineage: Bacteria > Pseudomonadati > Pseudomonadota > Gammaproteobacteria > Vibrionales > Vibrionaceae > Vibrio > Vibrio gallicus. The sequence goes on along the minus strand of NZ_AP024871.1, from coordinate 1,803,197 downwards.
GGGTAGCAGAAAGCTAAAAAAACTGTTTCAGGAGTATCAAATTCCGCCATGGAAACGAACCTTTATACCCATTTTGATGTATAACCAACAGGTAGTCGCTGTAGGAAATTTATTTGTTTGTAAAGAATTTTCAGGAGATGACTGTCGTTTCTATTGGGATAATTAAAGTGTGAAAGGTGAATGATGAAAAAGTCTCTATTTATTGCAGTTATGGCTTGTATGGTTGGCTTTTCTGCGAATGCAGCAGATATCGCAGCAGGTAAGGCTCGCGCTGCAATTTGCGGTGCTTGTCATGGCGCGGATGGAGTAGCTCTTATCGATGGTTACCCAAACCTTGCAGGTCAGAACGAAAAATATTTGGTGTCATCAATGAAGGCCTATAAGAGTAAACAAAGAACCGGTGGCCTAGCCCCTGTAATGGTCGCTCAAGCTTCATTACTAAGTGATGATGATATTGCAAATCTTGCAGCTTATTACGCATCTTTGAAGTAAAAGCATATAGCATTTTTGTTTAAAAATAGTATAAAATTCAAGTACACACATACTTGTAGAGTTAGGGAATAACCATGAAAAAAATCGAAGCGATCATCAAACCATTTAAACTTGATGATGTGCGTGAGGCACTAGCAGATGTCGGTATCACAGGTATGACAGTATCTGAAGTTAAAGGCTTTGGGCGTCAAAAAGGCCATACCGAGCTGTATCGCGGAGCAGAATACATGGTCGATTTTCTTCCAAAAGTAAAGCTTGAGATAGTGGTCTCTGAAGAAATGGCTCCACAATGTATTGATACCATAGTCGATACTGCTCAAACGGGTAAAATTGGTGATGGTAAGATTTTTGTCACTGATGTTGAACGCGTGGTACGTATTCGTACAGGCGAAGAAGACGAAGACGCAATCTAAGTCGTTTTATTGATAGTGTATTTATAAGCCCTCGCATTTCGCGAGGGCTTTTTGTTTGTGTTAGATTTAGATCATCTTGATTGAATAGGGCTTGTTGGTTATGCGCTTTACTCGCGTTTTTGGCGCGCTGCTAGTGTTGGCTGCTGGTGGTGTATTGAGCTTTAATTTTCTGTTTAAAGTCCCTAATGCCGACACTGTCGTTGTGACTGATGGTGTGGCTGATAGACAACAAACTAGTGTTCAATGTCGACAATTTTCTGCTCCGCAACCCTTAGATAACCATGGGGATATTAAGGTGTTAGTGTGGAATATCTATAAGCAGAACAAGCCGGGATGGAGGCATGAACTTGATTCTTACCTGCCTCATATTCAGCTGGGCTTACTGCAAGAAGTCAGTATGTCGGATGAATTTAAACAGTGGCTCTATCATGCTGATTGGGTAGGACAGCAAGCAACTGCATTTGAGGCATTTGATGCCACTGCGGGAGTGTTTAATTTGGCGCATGTCTACCCAACAAGCATTTGTGCTCAATTGGCCAATGAGCCTTGGTTGCGACTTCCTAAATCGGCCTTATTTGCAACCTACCTATTGTCTGATGGTGCAACCTTAGGTGTTGGCAACTTACATGGTATCAATTTTACATTGGGAACCCACGACTATGCGCAGCAACTGGCAAAGCTAACCGATAAGCTAGGGCAGCATATAGGACCGGTTATCCTTGGCGGAGACTTTAATTCTTGGAATAGTGAGCGGCTACAAGCGCTTAGACAAGCGATGGTAAGTGCGGGGCTATCAGAGGTGGTTTATACGCCGGATAGGCGCACCCGTTTCTTGGATGGGCAGGTGTTAGATCATATTTTTTATCGAGGCCTAAAGCTAGATAAAGCAGAGGCGTCAACTAGTGACGCCTCAGATCATAACCCTTTGACCGCTAAATTTAGCCTAATCGAATAGGATTTATACGCTTACCTTGGTTACATCAACATAGAGCTTGAGCTTTTGTCCCGGTTTTAGGTATTTCGATTTTTCAAGGTTGTTCCATTTGATCACATCAGTGGAGCTCACCTTGAAGCGATTCGCGATAATACTGATATTGTCACCGCTGCGAACCTGGTAATAGACAGTGCGGATTACCGCGCCTTGCTTACCTTTCTTCCATACCACAAGGTGCTGACCTACGCGTAATGTATCTTTAGGGGCCATGCCGTTCCACTTAGCTAACGATTGCACCGATACATCGTGTTTTTTAGCTATAGTCCAGAAGCTTTCACCAGATGCTACGGTATGCGTTACCTTATAGTCACCACGCGCCCGAGACTGGGTTTGTTTTAGACGGTTGTCGGCGCTAAGAGCGTAAGCATTGGCTTTTTGAGATGAGGTTGGTACGAGAATGAAGTGGCCTGCTCTCAGTGCTGATGAGTCCATGTTATTGGCGGTTTTTATCGCATCCATGGTGGTATTGTGTGATTTGGCTATCTGACTCAAGGTGTCACCAGATTGAACCTTGTAGCGAGTTACCTTAATGCCTTTGCCTTTATTTTTCTTGGCCTGTTCTTCAAAGCGCGATTTTTTATCAATAGGTATCAATAGATGGTATGGACCATTTGGTGCGGTTGCCCATTGATTATAACCAGGATTATAGCTTTGTAGCTCACGTACAGAGATGCCAGCATAGTGCGCAGCAATGCCTAGGTCGAGTTGCTCTTTAGGGTCAACACTTACTAATACAGGCTTGTTCTCAATGGGTGGGATTTCAACGCCATATTTCTCTTGATTTGCAATGATATCGGCTAATGCCATTAGCTTTGGTACATAACCGCTGGTTTCTTTAGGAAGCTGCAATGAAAAGAAATCAGTCGGTTTGCCTAGGCGGCGGTTTTTGCGTACTGCACTGCTCACACGTCCACTACCACTGTTATAAGACGCGATCGCATGATTCCAATTTCCATCAAAGCGGCGCCCAAGGTAGGTCAAATAATCCAAAGCGGCATCGGTAGCTGCTTCCACGTCTCGGCGACCGTCATACCAATAGGTTTGTTGCAGGCCGTACATCTTGCCTGTGCCTGGAATAAACTGCCATAGACCAGCGGCGCTACCATGAGAATAAGCAAACGCATCGAATGAGCTTTCAACAATCGGTAGTAGTGCCAGTTCCATCGGCAAACCTCGCTCTTCTATCTTCTCTGTAATGAGATATAGGAACGGTTGTGCACGCTTGGATACCGTACGAAGATGGCTAGGGTGTTTTAGGTACCAGTTGCGGTAGTAGTCAACTTTCTGTTGATCGGCAACCGGCAGCTTTAATTGCATACCGATGCGCTTCCATACATCGTCCTGCTCTTGAGGGGTTAACTCTTTTACCGGCTCGGGCTCAGGAGTAACTTCCTCCTCAACTGGAACGACTACCTGAGCGTTATCCGTGGGTTGGCTCACATCATTACTAGAGCGCGGCGATTCGCTCTCTGTGGTTTGGGGAGTCTGTGCCACTTGGCACCCAGTTAGTAATAATGCCAGTACCCAACAGTGCTTAAGTCTCATTGATGTGCCTTGTAACCCTAGTAATCGCGGAAAATTCGCCAGAGTGTATACAATTAGAAGTGATCTTTCCATTTTCGTAGTGCGCTAAATACGCCACAGGGGGTGAGATCCTCTGTTTTATTGCGTATGCCATCGATAATTTCAGGCTCTGTGACGCGTAAAAATGGATTTATGTTCTTTTCTGTCCCTATCGTGGTTGGAAGTGTGGGTTTTTGCTGAGCTCGGAGGTGATTTACGGTATCTCTATATTTTTGTAACTCAGTATTTCCAGGCTCAACAGCAAGGGCAAATGCCAGGTTGCTAGCGGTATATTCATGGGCACAAAAGACCTTGGTTTGCTCCGGCAGTTTTTGCAGTTTTTGTAGTGATTCCCACATCTGTTCAGCGCTGCCTTCAAAGATACGTCCACATCCAGCTGAAAAAAGAACGTCACCGCAAAAAAGCTTATCATCGCCTAGGTAGGCAATATGCCCTAGGGTATGACCTGGCAGGTCAAGGACATCGAGCGTTGTACCCAACACTTCAACGGTATCGCCTTGTGCTACTGACTGTGAGAGACCTGCTACAGCATCGTTTTTAGGGCCTACGATTTTTATATGTTTATAAGCACGCTTTAACGCCGCAACCCCTCCAATATGGTCAGGGTGATGGTGAGTGACAAGGACCTGAGTGAGTGTTAGCTGGTGCGATTGCAGATACTCGATAACTGGCTGGTGGTCGCCAGGATCAACAACTGCACACTGACCTTGGTTATTGTGAATTAGCCAGATGTAATTGTCGTTGAATGCAGGTATGCTTTTTACTACTAACATTAACAATGTCCCTTATTATTGAGCTTTGGATGGCCTCTGAATGCGACCTGCTCGAATATCCCGAAAATTAAAGCAACCTCACTCATGGAGTGACCTACCAAAGCATGATTGGGTGTTTGATACGATTCAAACGCGCCTTGATGAATGGTCTCCCAAGCTATTTGGCTACCATATGCTAAAGCTGGGCGGATTGAGCTGTGAGCTTACCAGTTGCGACAGTAACATTCAGCATCAAATTAACCTTGATATCACTAACCCAGCACACAATGTGATTGCGGATGCCTTTGATTTACCTTTTCTAGAGAAAAGTATCGATGTGGTGGTAATGGCTCATCAGCTTGATTATTGTCTAGACCCTCATCGATTACTGCGCGAAGTCGACCGAGTAATGATAGACGATGGATACCTTATTATTACTGGGTTTAATCCTGTTAGTTTAACAGGAATAAACAGTTTAATGCCTTGGCGCAAGGATGATCTACCGTGGAATGGGCGTATGTTTACCCCATACCGGGTTAAAGATTGGCTTAGTTTACTTAATTATCAAGTCGTTCATCTTGATAGCTATGCGATGATTCCAGCCAAGAAGCAGCGAGCCATTTGGACGTGGATGGAAAACCTATGCGGTGGTTGGAGCGCGCCGTTTTGTAGCCTCTATTTTATGGTGGCACGTAAACGTACATACCCGTTAAAACCGATTAAGCCACACTGGAAACTCAAGCGTCGTTTATCTCCAGTGAGTGTTAATTACCGAACATAGGCTATTAACTATTTGGCTTGATAACCGGTATCTTCTTCTGTTGGAGCCTCGGCTGCCGCGCGAGCAATATCGTCACAGATTTCGTTTTCGCGGTGACCTGCATGGCCTTTTACCCATCGCCAATCAACACTGTGGCGCTGGGTTTCTTTATCTAGTGCCTTCCATAAGTCTGCATTCTTCACCGGCTTTTTGTCCGCTGTTTTCCAGTCACGTTTCTTCCAGTTGTGGATCCACTGGGTGATGCCTTGGCGGACATACTGGCTATCGGTGGTGAGAGTTATCGCACAAGGTTCGGTTAGGAGTCTTAGGGCTTCAACTGCTGCCATCATCTCCATACGGTTGTTGGTGGTGAGTGTAAAACCTTTAGATATTTGCTTTTCATGGGCTTTATAACGCATGACAATACCATAGCCACCGGGGCCTGGATTACCTAAGCAAGAACCATCAGTGAAAATTTCAACTTGTTTGAGCATGATTTGGTATATTAGTAGCTAGCCGATGCCTTAGTCTGACACAGTTTTAATTATGAATACTAGCAACAATTTACATCGTATCGTGGTACTCGATACAGAAACCACCGGTATGAACCGCGAAGGTGGCCCAACTTATCTTGGTCATAGAATCATTGAGATAGGGGCGGTAGAGATCATCGACCGTAAACTCACTGGCCGTCATTTTCATGTGTACATCAAGCCAGATAGAGAGAGTCAACCAGAAGCGATTGGTGTACACGGTATTACCGATGAGTTTTTGTTAGACAAGCCCGAATATAAAGAGGTGCATCAAGAGTTTCTGGAGTTTATCTCTGGCGCTGAGCTGGTGGCACACAATGCGCCGTTTGATGTCGGCTTTATGGACAATGAGTTTAATATGCTGGATCCCAGCATAGGTAAAACCAAGGACCATTGTAAAATTACCGATACCTTGGCAATGGCAAAGCGTATGCCAAATATGCCGGGCCGTAAAAACTTAGACTCTCTAGCAAAGCATTACACCATTGATATTTCAGCGCGTGTGTTGCACGGCGCCTTGCTCGATGCCGAGATCCTCGCCGATGTTTATTTGGCGATGACGGGGGGACAAACCGCACTAGAGTTTGCGAGTAGTTCAAGTGACTCTGGTCAATCACAAGGTTTTGCTCGAGTGGTCGCTGGACGTAAGCTTAAGGTATTGCGAGCGAGCGATGAAGAGCTAGAAGCCCATGCCGAGCGACTCAAATTGGTGGGTGGGGATCGTAGCTGGTAACCCTATTGAGCTGTGCAGTAACTATAAAAATGCCTCCAAATTGTGGAGGCATTTATGTTATTACTCGGTTTTAATTTTAGGTTTGCTGCTGTGCTAGTGACGATTTAACGGAGCCCGCTTTTAAAGCGTCTGCGGCGAAATCATCCACATTGATTGAACGCATCCTATGCTCTTCAGCTTCTATCAGTACTTCTGCTTCTTCTTGAGTGATGATATCTGCTTTAAGGCCATCTTTGGCAACTAAATCTAAGCGAGTGAAGGCTCTTCTAGTTTGTAATTGCTTACATACCTTTTCAAAAATAGGTTCTGCTTGCAAGATTACGGTTAAGGCTAGTTCAAGTTGACCTTGTACGTTGTATTTCGAAGGCTCAAGATATTGATTGCAGCCTAAGCGAGCACGACTTGGACTTGGAGTTTGTAGTATTTTAGCCAGTGTGCTGTCGAGTTTGTCACTCGGTGCTTTACGTACTCTTCCTATTGGCATTAACAGTAACTTCAATACCGCGCCAATACCTTTAACGGGGAAGTTACTTAGGAAATCATGCATTGCCGATTCAATCTGATAGAGACTGTTTTGTGCACACCAATCTACTAGCGGCAGGTCTTCTTGTGGCTGCCCATCTTGTTCAAATCGCTGTAGAACCGCCGAGCACAGATAGAGCTGACCGAGCATATCAGCCAGTCGCGCTGAGAGCCGTTCTTTGCGCTTTAGAGAGCCACCTAACATCAGCATGGAGATATCAGATAATAGAGCGAGGTTCGCACTATAGCGGTTGAGTTTTTGATAGTAATGCTTGGTTGCACCTTTGACCGCTGTGTGTGAACCATAACCATCAGTGAGAGAGAAGGTTAAGCTACGAACAAAATTACTCATTGCAAAACCAATATGCCCAAGTAGTGCTTTATCAAAGTTTGCTAGGGCTTGGCTATCACTGGAGTGGGCGGCTTCCATTTCTTTAAGGACATAAGGGTGGCAACGAATGGCACCTTGGCCGTAAATCATCAGCGAGCGAGTTAGGATGTTAGCTCCTTCAACGGTAATGGATACCGGCGCGCCTTGATAGCCACGGGCAAGGAAGTTGGAAGGACCGAGCATGACCCCTTTGCCTCCAGCAACGTCCATTGCATCGATAGAGGCGCGTTGACTAAGATGGGTGCAGTGATACTTCACGATAGCTGAAATAACCGATGGTTTAGCACCCTGGTCGATTGCACTCATGGTTAATAGGTTGGCGGCTTCCAGTAAATATGCAGTGCCTGCTATGCGCGCTAATGGCTCTTCTACACCCTCCATTCGACCTATCGGTTGTTTAAATTGACGACGGATACGAGCGTAAGCACCAACTGCTAATGCATTGGTTTTTACGCCGCCAGTATTTGCCGATGGAAGTGTGATTGCTCGCCCTACAGATAGGCATTCAACCAACATTTTCCAACCTTGTCCTGCCATTTTGGGGCCACCGATAATGAAATCGAGAGGTACGAATAGTTCCTGGGCTTGAGTTGGGCCATTTTGAAATGGAATATTAACCGGGAAGTGGCGACGACCAATTTTGACTCCTTCAAGATTGGTGGGAATTAGAGCGCAGGTAATCCCTAGGTCTTGTTTATCACCAAGTAGCCCATCGGGATCTCGTAACTTAAAGGCGAGCCCAAGTACTGTCGCTATTGGCGCTAGGGTAATGTACCGCTTATTCCAAGTGAGCTTCATACCCAATACATTTTTACCCTTCCAAGTACCGTGGCATACCACACCAAAGTCGGGGATTGCGCCGGCATCTGATCCTGCTTCTGGGCTGGTTAAGGCAAAACATGGGATCTCTTTACCTTGTGCAAGGCGCGGCAGGTAATAGTCTCTCTGTTGCTCAGTACCATACATTTGTAGTAACTCACCAGGCCCTAGAGAATTCGGCACTCCAACGGTAGAGGCCACGACGATAGAGGAGCCAGCGAGTCGTTGCAGAACTAATGCCTGTGCGTACGCAGAAAACTCTAAGCCACCATATTTTTTCTTAATGATCATGGCAAAGAATTTGTGTTGTTTGAGGAACTGCCATACTTCAGGAGGAAGATCGGCTATTTCATGGGTTATTTCGAAGTCATTGACCATGGCACACAGCTCATTTACTGGGCCATTTAAGAACGCCTTTTCTTCTGTTGTTAGCTTGGATTTTTTTATGTCTTTTAGAAAAGCCCAATCGGGTTTGCCTTGAAATAATTCAGCCTCAAACCAGGTTGTACCAGCATCCAATGCCTCTTTTTCAGTTTGGGACATGGCGGGTAGCATCTTTCTAAACCCATTTAATATCGGTCGAGTTAGGTTCTGCTGTCTCCATGTATCTAGCATTAACAGTGTCCCAAGTGCAACAAATGCTAGCCAAGCCACCCACGATATACCAATGGCGACACTTGATATCATTAATGCACCAAGGTTGAAAAATAGACTCGATAACAGCGGAGTTCGTCGATATAAACAAACACAGGTTGTGCCCATAAGGGCAAGTAAGGCGATAAGCAGTTCCATGATTTGGGGCTCTCCATAAATTAGAACCAATACCTATAATATAGGTCAGAGGTCATACCAGATCAAAATACTAGCTTGTTTGTTAATATAATGTGATTTTAAATGCAATGAAATGTGATCTGTGTAGGGCGGATTTTTTTATGCTATCGATTAAAAAAAAGGCATTGTCGAGCGAGATTTAACCGCGCAGGTATTAGTCACGGTGAGAGATACATTAATAGAGGCAGATAGCTCGACACTGATTAAGGTTTCTTGCTACATTCGAGGTAATATAATTTAAAGACCCACAGGGAGTAAATGTCATGTATTTGGATCTAATTAAGAGTGAGCTAAATGAAGCAGCTCAAGTGCTTGAAGCCTTTATTAATGATGAAAATAACATCAAGCAAATTGAGGCTGCAGCTAAGCTCATCGCTGACTCCTTCAAACAAGGTGGTAAGGTTTTATCATGCGGCAACGGCGGCTCTCACTGTGATGCGATGCATTTTGCTGAAGAGTTAACTGGTCGTTATCGTGAAAACCGTCCTGGTTATCCGGGAATTGCTATCTCTGATCCTAGCCACCTTTCTTGCGTGAGTAATGATTTCGGCTATGACTTTGTGTTTTCACGCTACCTCGAAGCCGTTGGTCAACAAGGCGATGTGCTGTTTGGGCTGTCAACGTCTGGTAATTCAGGCAACGTTTTAAAAGCTATTGAAACAGCCAAAGAGAAGGGCATTAAAAGTATTGCGCTAACTGGTAAAGATGGCGGTAAGATGGCGGGTGCTGCGGATATTGAAATTCGAGTACCACACTTTGGATATGCAGATCGTATCCAAGAAATCCATATTAAAATCATTCATATTATTATCCAGCTAGTTGAAAAAGAGATGGAGCTATAAGGTTCTAAACGAGGAAATGAATTATGTGTGAACTGCTTGGCATGAGCGCCAATGTGCCAACAGATATCTGCTTTAGCTTTACTGGCTTAATGCAGCGTGGAGGCAACACCGGCCCACATAGAGATGGTTGGGGTATTACTTTCTACGAAGGGAAGGGGTTTCGTACATTCAAGGACCCTAACCCAAGCTGTGAGTCTAAAATAGCTGAGTTGGTTCAGAACTATCCAATTAAAAGCCGTGCGGTCATTAGTCATATTCGACAAGCAAATCGTGGTGCAGTAAATCTAGAAAATACCCATCCTTTTACTCGAGAATTGTGGGGACGCTATTGGACTTTTGCACATAACGGACAGCTTAGTGGCTATCAAGATTTGCCTGAACTACGCCATCGCTCAGTCGGTGAAACTGACAGTGAGAAAGCATTTTGTTGGCTATTAGATAACCTAGAAAATCGTTATCCAGAACTGCCTCAAGATATGGTTGAGGTGTTTAATTACATTGCTACGCTTTGCGATGAGCTCAGAGATATCGGTGTATTTAATATGCTGCTATCTGACGGAGAGTATGTGTTTGCATACTGCACCAATCATCTATATTACATTACTCGCCGCGCCCCGTTTGGCGAAGCGAGTTTAATAGATGAGGATGTTACGATTAACTTCCAAGAAGAAACCACGCCTAATGATGTAGTTTCTATCATTGCAACCCAGCCTTTAACTGAGGATGAGGTGTGGTACAGGCTTAAGCCGGGAGAGTTCACCTTGTTCCAATTTGGTGAGGTTATTTCTGGTAACTCCAATAGCCTTGCGCATGTTGCGTTTGCTGAAGCAAAACCTCGCAGCCAAGCGCCGACTCAAGCCCTAGATTAATAAAATTATGCGGCTCTTCTGCGAGCCGCTACCATTGCCAACATTAACAACCACAGCCCACCAACAGAACCACCACTAGTCGAGTTTGATTTTTGTGTAGCCTTAGGTTGCACTTTATTTTCAGAGCTATCCGTTTCTAGTTGTAGATCTTGGTGATAGATGCTGTGGTCAACAACTTCAACGATACCACTGAGGCGATTGGATTCTTTAATGCGCAGGTGTGTGGTTGTATCGGAGTCAATCTGACCATTTAGCACATCTGTAATCCAATAATCGAAACTCGATACCTTGGTGTATACCGACGTTGCTTTCTGTGATGGTGTACCGCACACAGTAGTACCAAAGCTAGTAATACCAATTAGGGTCTTTTTACTATCATGTAGCCAATAGAGTGGACCACCAGAATCACCGTTACAAGGCGCATTTCGGAGTTGGGTTTGAGGATTGTAAATGCCTCCAAAACAGAGCTGAGAGTTTGTGATAAGGTTTCCAATGTCACGATGGCACTGTGATTCACCTTGTAGTAACAGTTCAGTTTGTTGAAGGGTATGTGTGTTTTTGTTGCCTGTAGATGTCTTACCATGCCCAACGGCAATGTAGCGTGACGTAGCGTCATTACGGTACTGCTCATCGATAGCCCAATCTATAACAGAACCAATCTGTCGAGGTGCTTCTAGTTTCAGTATCGCAATATCATTGGGATAAGAATCATCGGGACTATTGATAAAGTCATTGCGATAAAATATATCGGAAACGCGTCGGCTCTGTACACCATCAAATTGTGGGTTACTTAATGCTTCATTCTGAGGCTTAAATACCACTGAGGTGTAGAGTTGATCCAATCTATCATTATAAATACAGTGCGCAGCGGTGAGTACATACTGAGGTGCAATAAGTACCCCACCACAGTACGGATAATGTGGATTCTCTTTGATATAGCCATCTGGGTTGTAGTACAGGCTCACAAATGAAGAATAGTCATCTATCTTAGCATCACTACCATTTACAATATAAGCCTTGTTATGCTGCTCACTGGCCAAGGCCACGTGACTGCCTAGCAATAACAACATTAATAATCCGATAACTTTTTTAACGCTCACCACAACTCTAAATACTAGCAAAACAGCATTCTATGGTGGCGGCGAATATTTATCCACATTCAACCGCTCTGTTGCAGTGAAATCTTATTGACCAATAAATAGAGTTAAGAGGACACACACCAATTTAAGCGATCAACTGGTGTGTGTCCTCAATTTAATGTATTTATTTGAGATAAAAAAAAGCAGGCTTAGAGCCTGCTTAGTAACTAGTTCTGCCATTTTATCCGACCGGATAAAATGTCTTGAATCACTCTGGGGTAGAGCTTATGTTCAGCAATCTGCACTTTAGTCATTAGTGACTCAGGTGAATCATCGCTAGTCACTTCCACCTTTATTTGCTCGATAATTGGGCCACTGTCTAGCTGTGGCGTAACGAAGTGGACACTGCTGCCATGTTCAGTATCCCCGGCATCGATAGCGCGTTGGTGGGTGTGCAGGCCTGGGTACTTGGGTAATAATGAAGGATGAATATTGATCATTTTACCTAAGTAGTGATTCACGAATCCTTCAGAAAGGATTCGCATATAGCCAGCTAAAACGATTAAATCAGGCTGATAGTTATCGATTATCTTCATAACTTGGTTGTCAAAAGATTCACGATCTATAAAGGATTTATGAGATAGAGAATGAGTAGGAATCGCCGCCTGTTGAGCTCGTTGCAAACCATAAGCATCAGTACGGTTACTAATAACTGCGCTGACATGGCCATCAATCTCGCCCTTCGTACAGGCATCAATGATGGCCTGTAGATTACTTCCATTCCCTGAAATTAGGACGACGATACTTTTCATTGCTATTTGATCTCTACTTGCTCTTCGTCAGCGGTTGCATTAGCAATCTGACCAATTACCCAAGCGTTTTCACCTTCAGCTTTTAATAATTCTACCGCAGCATCAGCTTGGTCTTGTGGAAGCGCTACAATTAAACCAACACCACAGTTAAAGGTGCGGTACATCTCACGTGTATCCACGTTACCATTCTCTTGTAACCAGTTGAAAACGGTAGGCCACTGCCAGCTATTGCCATCAATAACTGCTTTAGTTCCTTCAGGAAGTACGCGAGGAATGTTTTCCCAGAAGCCACCACCTGTAATGTGAGAAATCGCATGAATGTCGTGCTTCTCAATCATCTTAAGTGCAGATTTAATGTAGATTTTAGTTGGTTCTAAAAGGTGCTCACCAAGAGTCTTACCTTCTAGTGGTTGCTCTAGGTCAGCCTTTGATACTTCAAGAATTTTGCGAACTAAAGAGTATCCATTTGAGTGAGGGCCGCTTGAACCAACTGCGATAAGTGCATCACCAGCCGCTACTTTTGTGCCATCGATGATATCTTCTTTTTCGACAACACCAACGCAGAAGCCAGCAACATCGTAGTCGTCGCCTTCATACATACCAGGCATTTCTGCGGTTTCACCACCGATTAGAGCACAACCACTTTGTACACAACCCTCAGCGATACCTGCAACTACGTCTGCGGCGGTCTCAATGTCTAGTTTTCCTGTAGCATAGTAGTCTAAGAAGAATAGAGGCTCTGCACCTTGAACTATAAGGTCGTTTACACACATAGCAACAAGGTCAACACCGATGGTATCGTGTTTTTTCATGTCTAAAGCAAGGCGTAGTTTAGTACCTACACCATCTGTGCCTGAAACCAATACGGGGTGTTTATATTTGGTTGGCAGTTCACATAATGCACCAAAACCACCAATGCCCCCCATGACCTCTGGACGACGGGTGCGCTTTACAGCACCTTTAATTTTGTCAACCAGTGCGTTGCCAGCGTCGATATCTACACCAGCGTCTTTGTAGCTAAGAGAAGTCTTGTTACTACTCACGGGAAAGTCCTCGGTCAAATTATTAGGTAAGAAAAATCGGCGCTATTCTAACAAGGGACAAAGTGCAATAGCAAACGTTTGCGCTGTTATTTTTAATAAATACTAACTTATGGTTAAACTCGCATCCTATAGCGGGTTAGGTATATAATTCACAGGTTTATAGTTACTATTTCTGGAGAAAGAGATGAAAGTCATTGAGGTAAAACACCCACTTGTCAAACATAAATTAGGTTTGATGCGTGAAGGAGACATCAGTACTAAGCGTTTCCGTGAGCTAGCAACTGAAGTTGGCAGCCTATTGACTTATGAAGCGACAGCAAACTTAGAAACTGAGCGGGTAACTATTCAAGGCTGGGACGGCGATGTTGAAGTCGACCAAATTAAAGGTAAAAAGGTTACCGTTGTGCCAATTCTACGTGCTGGATTAGGTATGATGGATGGCGTTCTTGAACATATGCCAAGTGCTAAAATTAGTGTTGTTGGTATTTATCGTGATGAAGAAACGCTAGAGCCGGTTCCTTATTTTAATAAGTTGGCGTCTCATCTTGATGAGCGTATAGCCTTAGTCGTTGACCCTATGCTTGCTACTGGTGGGTCGATGATTGCTACTATTGATCTTCTTAAAGAAAGCGGTTCTAAAAATATTAAAGCGTTAGTGTTGGTCGCAGCTCCTGAAGGTATCGAGGCTCTAGAGAAAGCTCACCCTGATATTGAGCTATATACCGCAGCTATCGATCAGTGCTTAAATGACAAAGGTTATATCGTTCCTGGTCTTGGTGATGCAGGCGATAAAATCTTCGGCACTAAATAAGTCGATATAATAAGGAGGATTGATTCGTCATCTTCCTTTATTTCGTTACTTGTCCTTCATGTTTACTTCATAATATTGAGTTGTTTATGCGAATTTGTGCGTTATTGGTGATGGTATTAGCCTCTTTTTCAAGCTTTGCGGCCACTAAAGTTAACTTGTTTGATGTGGAATCTGTAGTCTATGAGCAACAAGCTAATGCAAAACAAAGTGGCGAGGAGTTAGCTCGTCGTAGTGGTATGCGAGAGGTGATAGTGAGAGCGACTGGAGACAGTGCATCGCTAGATAATCCGGTTGTGAAAAAGGCAATTACTCAAAGCAGTCGCTTTTTATCAACCATCTCACCCTCTTCGAAAAATGGGCAACCTACGCTGTTAATGTCTTTTAACCCTCGCCAGATTCAAGCATTATTGCAACAGGCCAATTTGCCTTACTGGCCACCAGAGCGAGCTAAGGTACTGGTGTGGATTGTAGAAGATAATGGCTATGACCGCACTATTAGTTGGGAGCAATCCGGACGCACATCTGTTGCGAATTTAAACTATGTAGCGCATCAAAAAGGCCTACCAGTGGTTGTTCCGGTTGGAGATATTGATGATGTCACTAGTATCAAAGCAACCGAATTATGGGGTGGTTTCGGAGAGCAAATATCAAAGGCGAGTCGTCGCTATCATACAGACTCTGTAGTTGTGGTTAGAATCGAACGTAATGGCAGTAAACAGAAATTACGTTGGACGCTATATGACGACAAGGCACAATATATTGCAGATCCATCGCTGGCTAAGGTGACAGGGCAATTTAGTGGCACTAGTAAGCAGGTTACAGAGGCTCTAGTTGCGGAACTTGGTCGTTATTATGCTAATAAGAGCACAGCGAAGAGTGGTGGCAAGATTGCTTCTTCAATAGTGGTTAACTTTGATGGCATTGAGACAGCTAAGGACTTCTTCACTGTAGAAAAAATGCTACAAGGTTTAGCTAGCGTAGCTTCTGTTGAATTGGACAAAGTTACCGGTAATAGTGTTGATTTTCGTATCAATCTCATTACCGACCAAGATGATTTTCAACGTCAGCTTTTGCGCAGCAAACAGGTAAACAAAGGGCAAGCGCCTCAACCTGTATTACCTGTTATCAAAACACCTGAGGTAACTACTAACGGGACTGTCCCAGAATCAGTACCTTCCTCAGAGTCGGCAGATGCTGCTCCAAGCCAACAATTAAGCACTGAATCCGAACCTGAATTAGGGCCGAGTTCGCAAGATACTGTTGATGAAGAACAAGAGCTTTATTTTGATTGGAATTAATTACACGTTCTAAATCAGAGGAAAATAACCCCACAATAATGTGGGGTTATTTTTTATCTATGAATATCTCAAATGTAGTCTAGCGATAAGCTACTTAGCAGAGTACTGTTCAGATTCTTCTTGGGTTAATTGTGATAGTTTTTTGAGTTTTAACCCCAATTCTTTGCCTCTTAGGCGACTAAAAATCAAGTTAGCTATAAACGTGATACTCACAATGACAAGCTCTATGATAGCTAACCATCGCTCGCCCTCATCTACATAAATAAGAGTTAAAGAGTGTAGGAAGTAGAGTAAGAGCACAAAGTTACCCCAAGCAAAGGTATAAGGCTTGGCCTTGAGTATGCCTTTAATTGGGAGCAATAACGGGACAGTCCAGACTAAGGTTAGGACCCAAGGGTTGAGTTCAATAGCTGGCGAGATAAGGCTATGCCAAGCTATAACCCACACCAGCAAAGTAAAGTGGCCTATCTGAGCAACCTTAAGCGCTAGTCGAGTAATGTTTGCCTGTGGGGAGTTCATTATAAAATCTCTAACACCTGCTCTGGTGGACGACCATGGCGAGCTTTACCCTTATTTATTACTATCGGCCTTTCGATCAGTTTACGGTGTTCTAGCATAGCGCTAAATAGTTGATCATCATTGATATTTTCCGCGCCGAGTCCAAGCTCACGATATTCAGCCTCTTTAGTACGCATCATATCTCGAACGTCTGTAAGGCCAAGTTGGATATATATTTGCTTTAAGTTATCTAGAGACAGCTCAGCTTGTTGATAAAGTACGACTTCAGGTTCTATTCCTTGAGCTTCTAATAGAGCAAGGGTTTGACGACTCTTAGAGCAGCGAGGGTTATGAAAGATAGTAACTGACATAAAAATTCCTTTGATTGTTTAGTCTTGTAGGGACATGAATTGATCACGTTGTTGTAATAGTTGATCGATACGGGCGTCAAATCTGGCTTGTTGTAAGCTTCCCAGATCTGATAATTGAGCGGCTTGAGTAAAGCTTTGAATAGCTCGATTCCAATTGGCATTAAGCGCGTATAGCTCACCACGGGCAGCAACCTCATTTGCTGAATCACCTAGGTTTGCGTGAGCTTTGCTTAGAAGGTGCCATCCATTGGTGTCTTGCGGGTTGTCGTGAGCAAAGCGTTGTAGGATTCTGACAGCTGTTTGATTTTGGTTGTCTTCTATCAAAACATTGGCAAGGTTGATAGTCAGAACCTTATTTTTGGGCTTAGTTTCGAGTGCTTTTTCAAGCATAGCCTGTGCTTTTTTACCTTGCTTACGCGCGATATAAAAATCAGATAAAGCGTCAAGAACAAAGTTGTTATTTGGGTACGTTTTGTCTAACTGAAGCAGTAGGGGCTCGGCTTTATCGAGTTGCTGGTTATCCAAATAAACCAGTGCTTTTCCGTAGGAATAAGCAGGCTTGATACTAGGGGCTGCTCGTTTTTCTTGACGAGCGAACCAATCTAAAGCGCCATCGCTATCAATGCCAACATAGCGAGCTATGATTCTGGATTTTGCGAAATGAAAGTTGAGTGAGGGCTTAACTGGCGTTACTGGGTATTTATCAGCTCGGGCACGGGTATCGGTGATTCGGTCTTCAGGCAACGGGTGAGTTAGTAACATTGGCGGCGGTTTGCTCGCATAGCGATATTGGTCAGCAAGCCTACCAAAGAAGTGTGGCATAGCATGGGGATCAAAACCTGCTTTGATAAGGGTGCTCATTCCGACCCTATCTGCCTCTTTTTCGTTGCTTCGCGTATAGTTAATTGAACTTTGAATAGCACCAGCTTGTGTCGCTGTTATCGCTGCAATTCCTGCCTCTGGCGCCGCAATCGCTAATAGAATAGAGCCGGCTAATGCTGCGATAGTCAGTGGCGTTTTACGTGCCTGATCTTCCATGCGCCTTGCAAGGTGTCTTTGGGTTACGTGCGCAATTTCGTGCGCAACAACAGATGCTAGCTCACCCTCAGAGTTTGCGTGTAGAAATAAGCCAGTATGTAGGGCAACGTGACCGCCAAAAAATGCAAATGCATTGATGTTTCTGTCACGGATCAGGAAAAAAGTAAATGGTGTTTTCACATCACTTGCGTTGGCGACTAAACGATTACCCAAGCCTGAAACGTATTCTGAAAGTACGGGATCGCTGACTATAGGCTGACTCGCTCTGAGTAGGCGCATATAGGCATCACCGTAATTATTCTCTTGATCTATGGATAATGTCGCACCCGCAGTGGTGCCTATATCAGGTAAGTTCGCGCTATTGGCCCAACTTGAGGGAGCCATACATATTGATGAGCTGAGTAAAATAGCCAACGCGGTACGCAGTGGCTTAAGCTTGAAGGGATTCAACAAACACATCCTATTTGAACTGTAACCTATGACTAGATAGCGTATCGCATATAGGTTACGACCATTTATTAAGTAAATGGTTTCGTTAATACTCCATTAGTTTCTTCTACTTAAGCGGTTTATTATGACCACTTGAGCTTATAATAGGTTACCATTGACACCCAGCTTGGGTATACAGATTCTGTTAAAAAGAATTACAATACCTTTTTTAAGAAAGGCTCATCCATGCGCAGTAGTGTGATAGATTTAACAGAACATCGTTGTCCAATGTCATTACTATTGGCCAAGCGAGCTAGCCTTGAGCTAACAGTCGGCGAAAGCATCAAGTTTATGGTTACAGAGCTCAGCTCAATCGAAGATATGATTCGATATTTCAGCAGTAATCAATGGCATACACAGCTTGAACGTACATCTGATTGTTATCACCTTACGATTATCAAAGAGTAGTCATTCATGTTTAAAATGTTGAGTCAGTGGTATTACCGTCGTTTTTCTGACCCACATGCAGTTAGCTTGGTTGTTATTATCCTAGCTGGCTTCATTACAATTTATTTTTTTGGTAGCTTAATAGCGCCTCTGTTAGTCGCCATTGTTCTAGCGTATTTACTGGAATGGCCGGTAACTAAATTGGTTAAGTTTGGGTTACCTCGCTCTGTTGCAGTAGTGTGTGTCCTGCTTGTATTTATCAGCCTAGTTTTGATTTCAATGATAGGGATTATCCCAACAATCTGGCAACAGATTGGGAATCTTATTAATGATGTTCCCAGCATGTATGTGGAGCTGCTGGGCTATATTCACTCCATACCGGAGCGCTACCCTGAGTTCGCAACTATCACCAATGTTGAGACAATCTTTGGCGATGTTAAAAATCAGGTTATGGGGATGGGGGAAACCATAGTTAAAGGCTCATTAGCCTCACTAGTGAGTCTGGCAACAGTTGGTATCTACCTAATATTGGTACCATTGCTTATTTTCTTCTTACTTAAAGATAAAGAGCAAATGCTGAGTGCCTTAGGTGGCGTATTACCCCAGAATAGAAACTTAGCCTATAAAGTATGGGTGGAAATGAATCAGCAGATCTCTAATTATATCCGAGGTAAGGTATTGGAGATTCTGATTGTTGGATTAGCAAGCTACGTCACCTTTTATCTGCTTGATTTGCGTTACTCAGCCTTATTGGCGTTGGCGGTAGGATTGTCGGTGCTCATTCCTTATATCGGTGCAGCAGCGGTAACAATTCCGGTCGCAATTGTGGGCTTATTCCAGTGGGGACTGTCCCCGCAATTCTATTACTTGCTGGTGGCCTATGGAATTATTCAAGCACTCGACGGTAATGTGTTGGTGCCTGTCCTGTTTTCTGAAGCAGTGAACCTTCACCCTGTTGCAATTATTGTTGCTGTATTGGTGTTTGGAGGTCTGTGGGGATTCTGGGGGATTTTCTTTGCTATACCACTAGCAACCTTGGTTAAAGCCGTCATTAGTGCTTTTACATATACCAAGGAACCCGATATCGATAGCGTTGCAGAATAAACAAAAAAATAGCCGCTTTTGAAGCGGCTATTTTTTATTAATGAACGGGTTAGGCGTTGTTTAGATAATCCAAAACAACTTGATGGTGCTCTTTGGTTTTGAACTTATTGAAGACATGCTCAATCACACCATTTTCATCAATTAAGAAGCTAATGCGATGCAGTCCATCGTATACTCGTCCCATAACTTTCCTCTCTCCCCATACCCCGAATTGCTCAGCCGCAGCATGGTCTTCATCTGAGAGTAGGGTGAAGTTAAGCTGATCGCGTTCGATAAACTTACTTAAGCGCTTCACAGGGTCGATGCTAACGCCAAGTACCACAACACCTTTATCATCTAATTCAGCTTTGATATCACGTAAGCCTTGCGCTTGAACAGTACAGCCTGGTGTCATCGCTTTAGGGTAAAAATAAAAGAGAACTTTCTTACCTTTAAAGTCGGTGATTGATACGGGTTGATTATCTTGGTCCAAAAGTGTTACGTCGGGTGCGGTAGCCCCCGCTTGCAATGTCTGCATGTTGTTTCCTTATCCATTATTCAAAAAGTTGAGTGTTCCATTAACGCCAAGGCTTAAACACAATTCATTAAAGGCTTCTTGTAATTCCATTAGATTGTATTCGTCAGATAAAGAAGCGGTGAGGGTGATCTGAAATTGGTCTTCTTTATTTGGTGTCTTATTGGCGAGTAAAGTCTGAGCGCTTAAAGAATCCAGACCAATATCGCGCTGGGCAAAGAACTGGGTGATGCCTTCGGTCAATCCGACTTTATCAGCTGAAACAATATGGGCTTCCAAGGTAAAGTTTTGAATCACTTCTCGGTGCCTGGAGGTTCGTTTCATCATTGTCGCTAAATCTAGCTCTTGGCCAAGCTGTGGCAGGGTATGTTCGATACGAGCAATTTGCGCATTAGTACCTGAAACCATCATTATCAGAGTAAATTCGTTACCAAATATAGCTAAGCGGCTATCTACAATATTGCAGCCAATCTTTGATACCAGCTGAATGACTTGGTTTCCTATGCCTGCGCGGTCCGCGCCTATTGCAGTAATCACGAGATGTTGCGACATTGAATATGCATCCTTAGCAAAAAGTCGACCTTGAAGCCGGTTTCCCAGAAGGGAACTATTGTAATATTTTACACGCTTTAGTTTTGTGTTGTGACCAGAAATGTTAGAAAATTATAATTTGAAGCTAACGACTTTGTTTTGAGTCAGCCTTTATGCAAAATAACCGTAAATAATGCGATTCTTGCTCGTGTATCCCTTGTCTAATCTAAGCGCTATCAAGTACCATGCTATATCAATCAAGATTAGGGAGTGGATCATGTTTTCAGGTAGTATTGTTGCTTTAATCACACCGTTGAACCAAGACGGAGAAGTGGATTATCAAAGCCTTCAAAACTTGGTGGAGTACCATATTGAAGCAGGCACTGATGCAATTGTTGCCGTAGGTACTACGGGTGAGTCAGCAACTTTAACTGTTGAAGAACATGTAAAGGTGGTAAATAAAACCGTACAATTTGCAGCAGGTCGTATTCCTGTTATTGCCGGTACGGGAGCCAACGCGACCCATGAAGCCGTGACGTTTAGCCGTCTATTGAATGATTCTGGGATCGCTGGTTGCCTTAGTGTGACTCCTTATTACAATAAGCCGACTCAAGAGGGCTTATACCAACACTTCAAAGCGATCTCTCGCGTTAGTGCAGTACCCGTTATCCTATATAATGTTCCTGGCCGTACTGGTGTCGACCTGAAGCCAGAAACTGTTGCGCGCTTGTCTAAACTAGAAAACATTGTTGGCCTTAAAGATGCAACCGCAGATCTTTCTCGTATTGCTGAACATCGGGAACTTTGTGGAAAAGATTTCATCTTACTCTCTGGTGATGATGAAACCGGTCTTGAGTTTGTTAAACAAGGTGGTAATGGTGTGATCTCTGTGACTAATAATGTTGCAGCTAAAGATATGGCCACTATCTATAATCTAGCCAAGCAAGGTAAGTTTGACGAAGCTGAAACAATTAATCAGAGCTTAGTCGGACTTCACAAAGGTTTATTTGTAGAATCCAGCCCGATTCCAGTAAAATGGGCCGCTTATCATCTCAATTTAATTCAACAAAACCATCTGCGTTTGCCGTTAACTTCATTATCGGAGCAGAGTCAGCAGGTGGTTAAAGCTGCTCTAGAGCAAGCGAATCTCGCTTAGAGCACCGTCATACACTATCTCATGATAGTGGCTAGGAGTATCGATGAAATTTGTTAATCAGCTAGTGATAAGCTCACTGGCTGTTGCTGTTTTAAGTGGCTGCGCAGGCAGTGCCGCTGAGCGACGTCAAGCAAAAGACGACTTTAAGTATCTAGAGGTTGAGCCAACCTCGGCTATTGTATCTTCGCCTGAGCAAACCTTAGAGCATTATCCTGATTATGATATTCCTAAGGGTGAGTTTTCTGGTGGAATTGGTAAGCAGGTAGATATTCGACCACCACAACAAGTTTTGGAGTTGATTCCTGGAGCTCGTACCGATCAAAAAGATGGAGAGGTTACGTTGTGGCTGTTAACTTCCGAAGAGCGCGATAAGGTCTGGGAAACAGTAAAGAATATGATTTCAGAGCGAGATATTAAACTTGTTGAAGAATCAGATAATAGCCTAGAAACAGACTGGATCGTTTGGGAAGAAGAAGACGAAGAAGAGACCTTACAAAGTCGATTTAAGATTGAGCGCTTCGAGCAAAACTCTCGTTATGGCTTCCGTATCAGTCTGATTGCGTGGAAAGAAGGCGGTGAAGAAAAACCGGTTTCTCGTACCAATAAAGAACGTTATAACACCTTTATGACAAACCTTGTTACGTCACGTTATGATCAAAGCGTGAGGGAAGAGGCGGCAAGACAAGCCCTTGCTTTAGTTAAGGTTATCCCATTGAGCATGGGCAAAGATCGTAGTGGTTTACCTATAATTATCGCTCGCGCGCAATACAATGTATTTTGGCAAAGGGTTCCTGAATTACTACCGGTTATGGGCTTTAGTTTAGAAGAGCGTAATCAATCTCAAGGTACAATTAAGGCCAGCTACGCAGCGCCTGACGACGATTTTTGGGACCGAGTCGGAACCAAACCTTTGAATTATAATTCAGAGACATATACCTTCTTGCTTGGTGATTTAGGCAACCGAACCTCTATAAATATAACTGACGCCAAAGGCAAACCAGTCACAGAGGAAATGCTTGAAGATATGTTACCAGTGCTAGTTGAAGTCATGAAAGACGAACCAGCTAAAGATACTGATACTGACGACAAATAAAACTAACAACGCCCACTCTTAGAGTTGGGCGTTTTTTATTCCCCAACTTTACTCTCCCCCTGTATCAAGGACACACACCAATTTCACCCCGCCAATTTAGGGGTAGACTGCGCTAAATTAAGGACAGACCGCTTAATGGTTATGCTTTAGACTCGACTTTATATTCATAATTAGGTCATCAGAATTAAGCTATTAAGCTTTTGTTTTTCGCATGAAAGTATGAGATTTAGTATGAACTTTTGTTTATTTGAAGGGTTTTTAGGCTTCTTTAAGAGTGTTCCTCTCCTGACTGTACTATCACTATAAGATGATTTGTTATTGTAAGGGGGTTTCTGGTGACAACAGCAAGAAAGCAACTCGTATCTGTCGAAGCGACGCCTTATTATCACTGTGTTTCGCGGTGTGTTAGACAAAGTTTTCTTTGTGGAAAAGATATCACGAATAATATTAGCTACGAGCACCGTAAAGACTGGATTGAGACGAAATTACAAACCTTGTCTAAGTTATATTGTATCGATATTTGTGCATATGCAATTATGAGTAATCACTATCATCTAGTTATCCACCTCAACAAAGACAAAGCTGAAAATTTATCACCGTTTGAAGTTGTTGAAAGATGGGGGTTAGAGCATAACTTACCGAATTTGATTATGCGGTGGAAAAGCGGTCAGATTGAGTGTGCGATAGAAGAGGCGGCTTGTCTGAAAATCATTGAACAATGGCGTGAGAGACTATGGTGCCTAAGTTGGTTCATGAAAGAGCTCAATTATGACATTGCATGCCGAGCCAATGATGAGGATAACTGCAGAGGTCATTTTTGGGAGAGCCGGTATAAAAGCCAGGCTTTGTTGGATGAAAAAGCACTGATCGCCGCAATGGTCTATGTTGACCTTAACCCTGTTCGCGCTGGTATTGTGGATACACCTGAAGCGTCGGATTTTACCTCTATAAAAGCGAGAATAGCCCGAGCTTATCAAGGGGAAATTAATGCACCTTGCCTTTATCCGTTTGTCGGGGATGTATTAAACGAAGCTTATGAAGGTGTTCCTTTGATTCTCTCAGACTATATTGAGTTAGTTGATTGGTCAGCTCGGCATATTCGACAAGGTAAGGCTTCAGTTAGTGAACAATGCCCTCCAATATTGGAACGGTTACAGCTTCACCCTAAAGAGTGGATTAAAGTGTGCACTCAATTAGGACAAACAGGCCGAACAGCGGTAGGTGACCCTAATGATATTCAAGCGTTAAAGTCTATTTTGGGTAAGAATAAGATATGTCTCTATCGACTTCAGGAAAGAGGGGCCTAACAAGTAGTAGGAACCAGTAATAGACTCGAACTAGTACTGCTAGTATTGTCTCAATATTAACTATCTTCCCCTTCCTATTATAAGCAGTGCTTTCTAGTGTAAATATTTTCCTCAATATGCTTATCGAGGTACCTAAATACAGCGTGATCTTTGATGAAAATATATGAGACTGTCCTTGAGATACCTCGGACTGTCCTTAAAAGCATTTATTACTTATCTTTGAAGTCATTAGGTTCATTTTCATCTTTTTGGTTTCTAGCTTGGCGCTCTTCGTCATACTGCTTTAACCGTTCAAGCTCATCGCGTTTTTTTTCTGACATTGTACTTATTTTAAAATTAGCAGTGTGCTTTAAAGCTGCAATATTCCCTACAACTATACATACAACGACGAAGATAATGACCCAAGGGTTAAAAATTAAATCTAAAAGCATTCGGTGTGTGTCCTATGTTGTTTATTCTAATCAATAGATATATTTGAGATGTATCGAACGTAAAGGTTATCAATATTGTTGATAATGGCACTCGAGCCTTCAATAGGGTGGTTTAATAATGTACTGCTAAGTAACAGAGGGGATAGGTGGTGTAGAGCTTGAGTTGCTACTGCTTTATGGCTTATGTGCCAAGGTTCAGCGGCTACCCCGCCTAAATCCTTGCTATAAGGAAAGAAAAACCCAAATAGATGTGCATTTTTTTGTAGCCAATTATAAAAATGTATTTGATGACCAGCTAGGTATTCCCAAGGTTCTAGTTTTAGGTGTGTGTCCTTAGGAAGGGTGTTTTGCGCGTAGACATCAAAATCTGTTCCCCAATGGTGACGACTGGCTCCAGGTAGTGCTGACCAGCGCATGATAGCCGTGATTTTTTGTTCATCGTCGAGAGAGTGTGGGTCTATAGGGTGAGAGTCGGAGTCTAAAATCGCACGCTGCCCGGTAAACTTACTATTCCAAATGGCCTTCTGGCGGGAGAAGTCTCTAAATCCACTTGCAATGTTTAATTCAAATCCTTCAGCGTGCGCAGCCCTAGCAAGATTTTGTAAATCCCTAGCAACTAAAGTATGAACGAGGAGACGTTGTTCATTGATGTTAGTTGGAATTAAATGGGATTGGCATAAACCGGTTAGGTGTGTGTCCTGCCAAAGGATTTGAGTTTTTGTCATAGGTTTATTTAACTAGTAGGTTTTGTAGTACGTTTTGATACATTTTGGCAAGAAGATCAAGATCTTCTGCTTTCACGCATTCGTTAACTTTATGGATAGTAGCGTTTACCGGCCCCAATTCAATCACTTGCCCACCCATTTTCGCGATAAAGCGACCATCGGAGGTACCACCAGTGGTCAGTAATTGAGGCTTTTGACCGTTTACTTGTTCTACAGCATCAACAACGGCGTCTAATAGATCACCAGTTCCGGTAAGAAAGGGTTCGCCGTTTAGTGTCCATTTTAGGTCATATTCAAAGTCGTATTTATCGAGTATTTGATAGATACGCTGTTTTATCTCTTCATGGGTGATTTCTGTGCTGTAGCGCAGGTTAAACATTGCGTGCAACTCACCGGGGATAACATTACTGGCGCCTGTCCCTGAGTTTAGGTTAGGGAATTGGAAGCTAGTTGGTGGGAAAAATTCATTGCCTTGATCCCATTCAACCTGGCTAAGCTCGGCAAGTGCCGGTAAGGCGAGGGGTATCGGATTTTTTGCAATATGTGGATAGGCCACATGCCCCTGAATCCCTTTTACGGTTAGTTCGCCAGTAAAGGAGCCTCGTCGACCATTTTTGACTATGTCACCAACGTAGTTAGTACTAGAGGGTTCACCTACAATACACATATCAATAATTTCATTACGAGCCATCAAGGTCTCTACGACACGAGTGGTTCCGTTGATGAACGGGCCTTCTTCATCTGAGGTAATAAGAAAGGCTATGGAGCCTTTATGGTCAGGATTAGCAGCAATAAATTCTTCTGCTGCAATAACCATTGCGGCAAGAGATCCTTTCATATCTGCAGCGCCGCGACCATATAGGTAACCATCAATAACTTGTGGCTCGAATGGCGCAGTATTCCAGTGAGTAAGATTACCAGCTGGGACGACGTCGGTGTGGCCTGCGAAAGCAAATAAGGGCGCTTCTTTTCCACGGCGAGCCCAAAGATTTAGGGTGTCCTCAAAGTGTAATACTTCAATCTCAAAACCAAGTGCTTTAAGGCGTTCAATCATAAGTGGCTGACAGCCTGCATCTTCAGGGGTTACAGACTCTCGACTGATAAGATCTTTGGCTAGCTCTAAAACTGGACTTGCTTGCATTCTAATTCCTTGAATATTTTAAATATGAAAAATGTCGTTATATTGTTCAGCTTTAAAGCCTATATGTAGCAGTTCACCGATACGAATGATTGGGCGCTTAATCATTGCTGGGTGCTCTACCAAAAGAGGGATTAACGTCTGTTCGTTGAGTGTCTGCTTTTGTTCATCCGTGAGTTGGCGATAGGTTGTACCACGTTTATTGAGAACCTGCTCCCAACCTAACAAATGACAAAATTCGTTGACCAAATCGGTATCGATACCTTGCTTACGATAATCGTGAAATTGAAACTCAATGTCGTTTTCCAATAGCCATTTTTTGGCTTTTTTGATGGTATCGCAGTTTGGTATACCGTACATGATTACACTCATTTCAGATCCTTTGTTGATGTGTTTATTGGCATCCTAGCAGACTACATTCCACGATTGTAGAGTTACTGTAACAGTTTGCTTTGTCTATTGTTTGCTAAAAAAGTGTGTTTGAACACAGTTGAATTGATCCGCCTCAATTTTCCTCAACCAATATTAGTAATAATGAATACGACTAATTTTCGGAGGTATCAATGGAATTGAATCCTGTTTTCGCGCGTCGTTTGTATCTTGCACACCTAATAGCGAGTATTGAGCGCCCAAATGTCCCCAAGCTGATTGAGCGCACAGGCTGGCCTCGTCGCACCATTCAAGATGTACTCAAAGCTTTGCCTGGGATTGGCATAAGCTTACAATTCATTCAAGATGGTTGCCGCCATAATGATGGGTATTACACCGTATCTGACTGGGGGCCATTAGATGAAAAGTGGCTCACCTCGAATACCGCTCAACTCGAAGCGCAATTTAACAGCTAATACTATTTAGCAAGGTAGAGTGCAAATCCAATCCAGCTTAAGATAAGTAATATCCACGGCAGCATAGAGCCCGTTTTGTTCGATGATGGTACTGCATTGCTAGCCGGTAGTTCGGTTTCAGATGCTTGGTTAGCTACAGCAGGTCGTATGCTCTTCTTCTTGGCTTTATCAGCTTGTCGCGCTTTTTGTTTGTGCTGTTTTTTGTATTCAGCAATACCTTTGGCAATACCTTGCGCGATAAGCCGAGTTTGTTCTTTTGTTTGCCCAGGGCGTTGAGTTGCTTTAGCGACTTTTTCTGCTTGCTGTTGGGCTTCGTTTGATATTATCGTATTGTTCTTTTTCATTGCGATCGGTATAGAGAAATTCTAATTAGAATTATGCCTAATTTTTTGAGTAACGTGAATGCGATATTTTATCGAAGATTATGATAAACATGGCTATTTGAAGGCTCCAATCTGGCTTTGGGTTGGGTTAGCGTTCTTAGCTCGTGGCTGGGTCGCATTTGTTATGGCAGCAGCAACCCGTGATAAAGGCAGTGAGATATTAGGCTTATTGTACCCTAGCGTCTCACATCTATATTTAATGATGTGGTTAGGGCTGCCTTCTATTGTCATTATGTGGTTTATTGGTCTGCGTACCCCAGAACGACCATGGATTGCGAAGGTTGTACGTATCGGGCGTTGGGTCGTCCTGGCTACCGCTTTTATTCAGATTGTCATAGAGCTACAAGCGGTTGTATTAAGGCATGGACAGTTTAGTTGGGGAAGTGCAGTATCCATCGTAGGATTAAGCTGGATAATCATATATTTATTTAATAGTCATAGAGTTAAAGAGTGCTTTAAAACACCATAACCTTGTAAAATCATAATGTAATCTATTTTTAGGAGTGAAAATGATTCAATCGCAAACAGCTATTGTGCCAGAACCTGGCCCATTTGCTTTATATGTATTATTGAAGGTTACAGGGGACAGTCGCCTTGTGATGCAGAGCCTACGTCAAGTAGGTGAATGGGTTGGAGAGATCAACCACAATCAACCTGGTGCGAACCTTACGAGTAGCATTGCCTTCTCCCATGATTTCTGGAGTTCTACATTTGAACAAGCTCCGCCTCTAGAATTGAAGAGCTTTCCTCGACTAGAGGGTGGTGAGCAGGTTGCTCCTACAACGGAAGCTGATATTTACCTGCACTGTCATTCTCATCGTCATGACCTGCATTTCTACTTGTTACGCAAATTGATGCAAGAGATCTCCCAGCAGGTTGAAGTCGTTGATGAAACCTATGGATACAAATATCTAGATTCTCGTGACATGACCGATTTTGTTGATGGCACCGAGAACCCGAAAGGGGCTGATCGCGCGGATGTTGCTTTAGTAGCTGAAGGTGAGTTTGAGGGTGGAAGCTATGTAATGGTGCAACGCTTTATTCATGCACTGCCTGCATGGAATGCGCTTTCAGTTTCTCAACAAGAGAAGATTGTTGGGCGCACAAAGCCAGACTCAATAGAACTTGATGATGTAGATGCGCAGTCACATGTGGGGCGTGTAGATATTAAAAAAGAAGGTAAGGGGCTTAAGATTGTACGTCATAGCTTGCCATACGGCTCTGTATCGGGTGAGCACGGCTTATTGTTTACAGCTTATTGCAATACCCTAAGTAACTTCAGCGCAATGCTAGACAGCATGTATGGTCAAGTAGATGGTAAAACAGATAATCTTCTAGATTATACTAAAGCTGTGACTGGCGCTTACTTCTTTGCACCGAGCCAAAATTTGTTACAAACCTTAGCTTAGAACTAAATTCTGATAATAAAAAACGCAGCCTAAAAGCTGCGTTTTTTTATACCTAAAGGTACTTATTTAGTTATGCGAAGTACCGCAGTCTCGCCAACTGTTACTGTACCAGAAAGTTTGTTCAGCTCTTTAATTTCATCCATGTTAGAGATAACAACAGGAGTAAGAGTTGATTTTGCTTTCTCTTCTAGAAGGGCTAGGTCAAATTCGATAACAGTGTCACCAACTTTAACTTCTTGGCCTTCTTCAGCGATACGAGTAAAGCCTTCACCTTTAAGTTCAACTGTGTCGATACCAAAGTGAACGAACATTTCAATACCGTCAGTAGACTCGATAGAAAACGCGTGGTTAGTTTCGAAGATTTTACCGATAGTACCATTTACAGGGGCAACGATTTTGTTACCAGTTGGTTTAATTGCGATACCATCACCAACGATTTTTTCTGCAAAAACCACATCAGGCACATCTTCAATGTTAACGATTTCACCGTCCAGAGGAGAGATGATTTCGATTGAACCTGCAGTGTTGCCTTCGTCCGATACCAGCTTCTTAAGTTTGTCAAACAGACCCATTACATGCTCCTAAGCAATTAATTTCTATTGAATTATATTATTAGTTGGTTTTATCCGCGATAAATTTCGCAACGTGCGCTTCAATTTCAGCAGCAGTTGGCATTTGCAGAGCTTCATCTGCCATTGCCTTAACTTCTGCGAAGTTAGAGTTACGGATAACTTTCTTAACTGTTGGTATAGAGATGCCGCTCATTGAGAACTCATCTAGACCCATACCTAATAGTAGAAGTGTCGCACGCTCGTCGCCGGCTAACTCACCACACATTCCAGTCCACTTACCTTCCTTGTGAGAAGCGTCAATCACCTGTTTAATAACTGTAAGTACAGCTGGTGATAGCGGATTGTAAAGATGAGAAATAAGCTCATTACCACGGTCTACTGCTAGAGTATACTGAGTTAAGTCGTTTGTACCAATACTAAAGAAAGAAACTTCTTTTGCTAAGTGGTGTGCAATCGCTGCAGCGGCTGGTGTTTCAACCATTACGCCGATTTCGATTTCTTCATCAAACGCTAGCCCTTCGCTACGAAGTTCAGCTTTGTATTCTTCAATTGCATCTTTAAGTTGACGAATTTCTTCAACCGAGATGATCATTGGGAACATGATGCGCAGTTTACCGTGTGCAGATGCACGTAGAATACCACGTAGCTGATCGCGAAGAATTTCACGACGGTCTAAACTGATGCGAACTGCGCGCCAGCCTAGGAATGGGTTCATCTCTTGAGGCAGGTCCATGTACGGTAGGTCTTTATCACCACCGATATCCATAGTACGGATAATTACGGCCTGACCTTCCATTGTTTCGGCTACTTCTTTATACGCTTGATATTGCACTTCTTCTGTAGGAAGTGAATCGCGGTCCATAAATAGGAATTCAGTACGGTATAGACCAACGCCTTCGCCACCGTTACGGATAATGCCATCGCAGTCTTTTACAGTGCCGATATTGCCACAAACTTCGACATGATGACCATCAAGAGTGACAGCTGGTAAGTCTTTTAGTTTTGCGAGCTCTGCTTTATCTGCAAGGAAACTTTCTTGGAATTGTTTCGCTTCATCAAGCTCAGCTTGTGATGGGTTAATGATGATCTTGTTGTTTAATGCGTCCAGGATCAGCATGTCGCCGTTTTTCACTTGTTTAGTGATGTCGTTAGTACCAACAATCGCTGGAAGCTCTAGAGAGCGAGCCATGATAGAAGTGTGTGATGTACGACCACCGATATCACAGCCAAAACCTAATACATAGTCTAGGTTGATTTGTGCTGTTTCTGATGGGGTAAGGTCGTATGCAACAAGAATAACTTCTTCATTGATATCGCTGAGCGATACAATATTGATACCTAGAGCATTTTTAACAAAGCGCGTACCGATATCTCGGATATCAGTGGCACGTTCTTTTAGATATTCGTCATCTAGTGACTCAAGAGCAGTTGCTTGCTCTTCGATAATGCTGTGGATTGCATTGTCAGCAGAAAGTTTGTCACCTTTAATAAGAGCAAGAATCTCTTCTTCTAGCTCTTCATCTTCAAGAAGCATGATGTGACCTTCAAAGATCGCTTCTTTTTCTTCACCAAAGGTTTCTAATGCTTTTTGTCGTACAATATCAAGCTGAGCAGAAGATTTAGAACGCGCATCATAAAAACGCTGAACTTCAGCATCTACTTGATCTGCTGTAATTTTATTTGTGTTAAGAACGATTTCGTCTTCTTGAAGAAGTAATGCTTTACCAATAGCAATACCCGGAGAGGCTAGAATACCTGAGATCATAGCTGTACCTCGAATTGGTCAGTTTTTGTCCTAGATTAGTGTTAATTTTTACTCTAACTAGGCATTAAATCAATAAAGCCACTTGGCTTTTTAAGCAAGTGGCTTTAGAAACTAGATGGGATGGCTTAGTGAAGCTCATCCATCAGTGCTACTAGGTGATCTACCGCTTCTTGAGCTTGTGCGCCCTCTGCAGAGATAGTTACTAGAGTACCTTTAACTAGACCAAGAGTTTGAAGCTTGAAAAGGCTTTTAGCGCTTGCGCTTTTGCCATTTGAAGTCACAGTGATGTCTGCGTCGAAAGATTTTGCTTCTTTAACGAACTGTGCTGCTGGGCGAGTGTGAAGACCATTTTCTGCTGTGATTTCTACTTGCTTCTCGTACATGTGAATTACCCCGTTGTTTATATCGATTATGTTTGTGAATTCTGAATTAGTTTTCATTTTGTAAGGAATTATTAACCAAGCAAAATGCTACTTTCAGTTGAATTGACTTCGGTTCTTATGACCTCTTGTTCAACCCTTATTTTATGACTTCTTTTATTTTGAAGTGAAAAATAAACCAAACTCATAGTACCAAATGTTAGCGACGGATCAATAAAAAAGCCCCGAGTCGGGGCTTTTTATGTCTAAAAATTGATACATCTACAATTTTTGAATAATTTATTGTTGATTTTCTTTTTCAGTGAATATGCCAGCAAATAGTGCTGTACTTAGGTAACGTTCACCAGAGCTAGGTAGGATGGTTACAATATTTTTACCTTTAAATTCAGGTAGTTCTGCTATTTTATTAGCAGCAACGACTGCAGCACCAGACGAAATCCCAGCAAGAATGCCTTCTTCTTCCATTAGTCGGCGAGCCATCTCAATCGCTTCATCAGAAGTGACGGTTACTACCTTATCAATAAGTTCTAGATCTAAGTTTCCAGGAATAAAGCCCGCACCGATACCTTGAATTTTATGCGGAGCTGGTTGAATTGCTTCTCCGGCTAACGCTTGACCAATTACTGGTGATTCAGCCGGTTCAACGGCAACAGAGGTTATTGCTTTGCCTTTGGTCTTTTTAAGATAACGGCTTGTACCCGTGATAGTACCACCGGTACCAACACCAGAAACCAACACATCGATTTCACCATCGGTTGCTTCCCAAAGCTCAGGACCGGTTGTTTGTTCGTGAATTGCTGGGTTGGCAGGGTTATTAAACTGTTGTAGCAATAAAGTGCTCTCTGGGTTCTGAGCAACAATCTCTTCAGCTTTAGAGATTGCACCTTTCATGCCTTTAGCCGCTTCAGTTAGCACAAGATTTGCACCCAGAGCCTTGAGAAGTTTACGACGCTCTAAGCTCATAGATTCAGGCATTGTCAGAGTCAGCTTATAGCCACGAGCCGCTGCCACAAATGCCAATGCAATACCCGTATTACCACTAGTCGGTTCAACCAGTTCTATGCCAGGCTTTAATAGTCCCTGTTTCTCGGCTTCCCATACCATATTTGCACCGATGCGGCACTTTACGCTAAAGCTTGGGTTACGCGCTTCAACTTTTGCGAGAACGTTACCTTGGCTAACACGGTTTAGGCGAACTAATGGAGTATTACCAATAGTCAGTGAGTTATCTTCGTAAATCTTGCTCATTGCTCTATATCCTTGTGCACATTGATGCGAATTAGTTTGGGTCTATATATGCCCTAGAATAAGTCGCATCAATCCGGTTATAAAGTAATAAAAGGTTATAACTAATATCAGTTTGTATTATAACGTTTATATTATTACAGCTTATAGCTGTCCTTAAACTCTGATACCCACATAGCGGTAGCCCCGCATACGGCAATAGGCATAATAATCAGGTTAAGAATGGGGATGGACGTAAACAAAGCCACCAGAGCTCCAAAGCCATAAGCTTTAGATTGTTTGCCTTTTAGGCTCATACGCATGCTTTGAAAATCGACCTTGTGGTTATCGAAGGGATAATCGCAGTATTGGATCGCTAGCATCCAACTGGTAAAAATAAACCATATCACTGGAGCCACAGTTTGGCCGAAAGCAGGAATGAGCAATAGTAGAAATAACCCAATAGCTTTAGGTAATAGATAGCGGAGTTTTCGCCATTCTCTAGCTAAAATTCTTGGCACATCCTTGACTAATTCTGCCCAACTTTCCTCTATCATTCCTTCAGGGCTCAAGGTTTGTTCTACTTTTTCTGCCAGTAAGCCGCAAAACGGGGCGGCAATAAAATTGGCTAAAGTGCTAAAAAAGTAAGAGAAAGTCGCTAATATAGTAAGAGCAAGTAGTGGCCATAAAACGTAAGTTAGCCATTCTAAGAATTCGGGCAAACCACCGATCCACTGTTCAATCCAACTATTTAGGTTAGAAAACAAGTAAAACAGTGCTGAACCTATTAATAAAACGTTGATCAGGAGGGGCATAAATACATATCGGCGTAAGCCTGGTTGCATTGCAAGCTTGGCGCCGGTGAAAAAATAGCCAACCCCAGTTTGGGTTTGGCGTTGGACAGAGGTGGCATGTTGAGGCATTGTGTCTTGTGTGACCCTGTTTATAGGCATTTGAGCTTAATATATGAAAAGCGTGCTCAAAATCACAGCA
Organism: Vibrio gallicus; assembly: GCF_024346875.1. Lineage (NCBI taxonomy): Bacteria > Pseudomonadati > Pseudomonadota > Gammaproteobacteria > Vibrionales > Vibrionaceae > Vibrio > Vibrio gallicus. Next base: position 1,769,266 of record NZ_AP024871.1, on the reverse strand, counting down.
TAAAATGAGTGAAAACAACGAAAAGATTCAAATCTCTATAGGAGTTTTGTTAAAGTAGAAGTAACCACTCATGGGTATCTGACCAAGGTAAAGCAGAGAGCAAAAAATGCAGGAATTGCGAATCGTACTCATCATAGTCGGCATCCTAGCGATAGCTGGCCTACTGATTCATGGATTATGGACTAATCGCCGCGAACAAAGTGGCAAGTTTTCTGATAAACCATTGGGCAAACTTCAAAAAGAAGAGCCTGAACTTAAGCCAGTTCAGAGTTCAGAGATTAAACAACAGGACCAGAGCACTGACGACTTTGATGTTGTTAAGGTGTCTAAATCAACGACTAAACAAGAACCAAGTTTCTCGGCATTAGAAGAGACGGATAACCCAGATCCTCTTATGTTTTCCGATGTTCAAACTGAGGTTAATGTTGAAGACGATTCGGAGCATCTTAAGTCAAAATCAATTAAGACAGATGCACTACCGACTATTACCATTAGCTCAGATGCATACTCGAAGCATTTTGATGAAGATATTCCATCGGTTACTGCAGTGGAAGAGCCTGAAATCGAGCCTGTATTTGAAGAGCCTCAACCACAAGTTGTTGAACCACAACCTGTCGCTGAGCAACCTGAGCCTGCACAAGTCAGCGAAGACAAGCTAGAGGTGTTAGTGCTACATGTTCAAGCCGCTCATCATCAACAGTTCGCGGGTACAAACCTGTTTGAGAGTATGGAGCAAAACGGTTTGATATTTGGTGCCATGAATATTTACCACCGCCATTCAGACTTAACCAGTAATGGTAAAGTCTTGTTTAGCGTCGCCAATATGATGAAACCAGGTACATTTGAATATATCGATCCTGCTAGTTTTTATACCGATGGCATTTCATTCTTTATGACCTTGCCATGCTATGGAGATGCAGAGCAAAACTTTAAACTAATGCTACATACTGCGCAGATGATTGCCGATGATCTTGGTGGGAATGTATTAGATGACAAGTATGCTCTAATGACGCGCGATAGAATCGACGCCTTTAAGCGACAGGTGCAACAATTTGAAGCCAACAAAAAAGCGCAGCAAGCTAGCCAAGCATTATAGGTTTAACTAATTGAAATTAAATAAAGGCTCTTTATAGAGGATCTATAAGGGGCTTTTTTGTATGAGTACGACTATGCCAAAGACTATTTTTCAACAACACGCTGAGCTCGCTAAAGCTCTTCATTATCATGCGGTGCGTTATTACGTAGAGGACAGTCCTGAAATTCCAGATGCGGAATATGATCGTCTAATGCGCCAACTTCTGGAACTAGAAGCACAAAACCCTGAGTTAGTGAGCGTGGATTCTCCTTCGCAACGTGTTGGTGGCGCAGCTTTGTCTGGCTTCACTCAGGTTGCACATGAGGTCGCGATGCTGTCATTGGATAATGCCTTTGATGACCAAGAACTGGCAAGTTTTTACAAACGCATGCAAGACCGGCTTAATACCACAGCGTTAGGCGACTTTAGTTGTGAACCTAAGCTTGATGGCCTTGCAGTAAGCCTGATGTATGAAAACGGAGTTTTGGTGCAGGCGGCTACCCGTGGTGATGGTGCAACCGGTGAAAATATTACTCAGAATGTACGTACTATCTCAGCTATCCCTCTTAAATTACAAGGAGAGGGTTACCCAACTCGCCTTGAAGTTCGGGGGGAGGTATTCATGCCTAAAGCTAGCTTTGAAAGGCTAAACCAGCGTGCGCTTGAGCGCGGGGATAAGCCGTTTGCCAACCCACGTAACGCTGCCGCGGGCAGTTTGCGTCAACTAGACTCTAAGGTCACGGCTAGCCGCTCACTTGGGTTCTATGCGTATAGCGTAGGAGTTATTGAGGGTGGAACGCTCGCGAGTAGCCACTATCAACGCTTTCTTGAGTTGAAAACCTGGGGATTGCCAATGTGTCCTGAAGTAAGGCGTGTTGCTAATCTACAGGATGTCATTGAATATTATCAGGCTATTTTAAACGGTCGCGATGATCTCTCGTATGAGATTGATGGGGTGGTGATTAAGCTCGATGATATAGCCAAGCAGGAGCAATTGGGCTTTGTTGCACGAGCGCCGCGCTGGGCTATTGCGTATAAATTTCCTGCTCAAGAAGAACTTACTCGCCTCAATGATGTTGAATTTCAGGTCGGTCGAACGGGTGCTATAACCCCAGTGGCTAAGCTCGAACCTGTTTTTGTGGGTGGAGTAACGGTGAGCAATGCAACCTTGCATAACGCGGACGAAATTGAGCGCCTTGGGGTTATGATTGGTGATACGGTTATTATCCGGCGGGCAGGGGATGTGATCCCTCAAATTACTGCAGTTGTAAAAGAGCGCCGCCCAGAATCTGCTGTGGCCGTTGTTTATCCTACACATTGCCCTGTATGCGGCTCCGATACCGAGCGTACTGAAGGGGAAGTGGTTACTCGTTGTAGCGGAGGGTTAGTGTGCTCGGCACAGCGTAAGCAAGCCCTAAAACACTTTGTGTCTCGTAAAGCGATGGATGTCGATGGCCTTGGTGATAAAGTCGTTGAGCAATTGGTGGATAAAGAGATGGTGGAAACACCCGCAGACCTGTTTCGATTGAGTGCTGGGCGAATTACTGTCCTTGAACGTATGGGACCAAAATCGGCACAGAATGTGGTTACCGCTCTAGAAAACGCGAAACAAACCACCTTAGCTCGCTTTTTGTTCTCTTTGGGGATACGTGAAGTTGGAGAGGCGACAGCAGCCAATCTTGCTCTGCATTTCAAAACCTTACCAGCAATTGAGCAGGCGAGTGTTGAACAGCTATTGGAAGTTGATGATATAGGCGCTGTGGTTGCAGAGCACATACGTAGTTTTTTTGCGCAGCAGCGTAATCAAGATGTCATTAATGAGCTTTTAGAGCTTGGTATTAATTGGCCTGAAATTGAAGTGCTATCTGACCCTAGTACCTTACCATTAGCAGATAAAACGGTTGTATTAACTGGCTCTCTATCTCAGCTTAATCGTGGTGACGCTAAAGCAGCACTGCAACAGTTGGGGGCTAAGGTGACCGGCAGTGTATCTAAGAAAACCGATATATTGTTTGCAGGTGACAATGCAGGCTCTAAGCTAGCCAAAGCCACTGAGCTTGGTGTAGAGATTAGAACAGAAGCGGATCTATTGGAGCTAATAGCCCAAAACCAGATTGCTTTATAAGTGAAAAAGGAGAGCTGTGAAGCTCTCCTTTTTTAGGTCAGTTTCACGGCCTCAGTCAATGGCACGAATGTGTAACACTATACCTTCTACTTTGTATACTTCGACTCGAGTACCTTGGGCAAGCGACTGCTCTGAGACCGCACTCCAAGAGGTATCTCCCAAGTGAATGCGTCCTTTACCCACAGCAAATGCCTGTGTAAGGATTGTCGTTTCACCAATCAATTGCTTGGAGCGTTGATTTAGGGTCGATGTTTGATGGGACTTGATATCGCGCTTAGATTGATAGCGCCACCATAGCCAAGTAGTGACAAGGCTAAAACTGGCAAAGCTCATCAATTGCATTTGCCAGCTTAATGGCAGAAATGACAATAATAGGCCCACGATTAACGCAGATAGGCCTAGCCATAAGAAATAACCCGCAGTACCTAGCAACTCAACGCACAACAGGATCAAGCCAAAGGCGAGCCAGTGCCAGAAATTGATCTGCGAAAGTAGCTCGATCACGATTCACCTTTATCAGCAGAATGCTTAAACATTTCAGCTACACCAGCAATTGAACCCATTAGGCCAGCAGCCTCTAGCGGAAGCATAACGATCTTACTATTTTCAGCCTGACCAATACTCTTTAGGGCATCGGTGTAACCTTGCGCGATAAAGTAATTGACCGCTTGCATATCCCCTTTGGCGATCGCCTCAGAAACCATTTGAGTTGCCTTAGCTTCGGCTTCTGCCGAACGCTCACGAGCTTCTGCTTGTAGAATAGCAGCTTGCTTTTCCCCTTCGGCTTTTAGGATTTCGGATTGTTTGTGGCCTTGGGCGCGTAATATCTCAGCTTGACGAACGCCCTCGGCTTCTAGCACTTCGGCACGCTTGTTACGCTCAGCCTTCATCTGAGCGTTCATCGCCGCAGTTAGATCTGCTGGCGGCTGAACATCTTTAATCTCGATACGAGTGACCTTAACTCCCCAAGGATTGGTCGCTTCATCTACGATAGTTAGCAATTGTGTGTTGATAAGGTCACGCTGACTTAGCATTTGGTCCAATTCCATAGAACCTAATACAGTACGAATGTTAGTCAGGGTTAGGTTGCGAATTGCATGCTCAAGGTCAGTAATCTCATAGGATGCTTGAGCTGCATCGACAACTTGAACAAAGCACACCGCATCGATAGTGACATTGGCGTTGTCTTTGGATATCACCTCTTGAGCAGGGATGTCCATTACACGCTCCATCATATTGATTTTGTTACCTATAGTATCAATAAATGGAATAATTAAGTTTAGCCCTGGGTTTAAGGTCTTGGTATAGCGACCAAATCGTTCCACTGTCCAGTTGTTGCCTTGAGGGACAGTTTTTACCGCAGACATAATAAAAACCACAGCCAGTATGATAAATACCACAATTGTGATGAGAGTTGAGTCCATGTGCTTTTCCTTGTATGGATGAATCTAGTTACTATACCTGAAATATTATCCGGACATAGTTTAGCGGCTAATCTTTGCGCGATAAATCAAAACGCTAAGTGGTTTATTACATAATAAAGGGGCAATATATGCCCCTTTATTTGAAATGCTTAGTAAAGAATCGAGTAGAGTTGGCGTCGATACTGCTTGGCCGCGCTGTTGTCTTGACCAAGTGCCGATAGAAGATCCATAAAGGTCTTACGCATCTCACCATCAAGGCTAGCTAAGTCTTTGCTAATAAACGACCACAGTAATGCCAGTGCATCTTCACTGCGGTTAACCTGTTGATACTGCAGAGCTAGGTCATGTGCTATTTGAGCATCTTGCGGTGTCTGTGCTAATTGCTGTTCAAGGGCTTGGATCTCAGGGCTATTGGCAGCTTGCGCATGCAGTTCGAGTTTAGCGACTAACCCTTTATAGTAATTGTCTTGGTACTGAAGTGGGATGTGTTGCAGCACCGTTTCTGCTTGCTCATATTGCTGCGTTTCAAGTAGACAATCTGCGATTGCCAATTTCACCTCACCCTGTGCTTTTAGTTCTTCAGCTAGGCCATTTAAAAGGGCAAGCGCTTGAGCATGCTGAGACTCAGAGATCAAGGTCAGAGCTTGCTTGAGATTCAGCTCATCTTGGCTTGGCAGGTGTTTGTCGAGCATATCTTGGATAGCTTGGATCGGCTGCGGTCCTCCAAGTCCATCCACCGCCTGACCTTGATTAAATAGAGCGATAGTTGGTAAGGCTTGAACACCGAATTGGGCGGCAATATTTTGTTCAGCTTCACAGTTTAATGTCGCGAGAGTGAAGGCACCCGCATATTGTTGGGTGAGTTGCTGTAACTGAGGGATGAGAGCTGCGCTCTCTTGACTCATTGGAGCCCAAAAGTAGGTCAGTACTGGAGTTTCCATTGAACCTTGAAGGATCTGTTGAAAGTTCTCTTGGTTCATTTCGACGATAAGTTGTGCCTGCATTATGAGTCTCTTGGTGATTGTTTAGGTACAGTTTATGTTATTGGGTTGTTCTGAGAAAATTCAAGTCTTTGTTAGCTAAACAAAGCGCGCAGTTCAAGAGATTAATAAACAAAAAAGCCAGTACATTTATTAAAAAATGATACTGGCCTTTTCAGGGATTGAGTTGGGGATCACAGCAAAATGATCACAAGTAGCACTACCCCCACACTCAACCAATTGAATTGATTAAATGACATATTGTTCTCGACACCGTAATTACACATTAGTGTGAATACGATCATTATGCATTTGGTTTGTTACAATTTTATGGCGTCGAGTAATAAACTGTATTTATGAGCGACTAAATATTTGTCTTAGTGCAGGCTGCAGGCGTGAATAGGTAAACTGATAGCCTAACTCAGTGAGTTTTACTGGCTTGGCGTTGACGCTATCGAGTAATAAACAGCTCGACTCTCCCATAAGAAGTTTCATAATCAACTTGGGTGTAAATAGAAAATGAGGGCGTTTTAGCGTTTTTGCTAGCTGCTGGCTAAATTCAGAATTGGTGACCGGATGAGGGGCAACGAGGTTAAAAGCCCCATACGCTCTGGCGTCTTCCAATACAAACTGGATGCCACACACCATATCTTGGAGGTGTATCCAAGGCATATATTGTTGGCCGTTTCCGATAGGCCCGCCAAGTCCCATTTTATATGGAAGCTGCATTTTTTTTAGGGCGCCGCCATCTAGTCCTAATACGACGCCAGTTCGAAGTAGACAAACGCGAGTCTGTTCACTTTGCGCTTTTAGGGCAATGGCTTCCCACTGTGAGCATACGTGGAATGGAAAGTTGGAAGTCGGGCATTCGGTTTGTTCGTTGACCACAGTATTGCCTTGGTCGCCGTAAATCCCAACCGCGGAACCACTAATAAAAACCGCGGGTGGCGTATCACTGCAACAGATAAGTTCGACTAGCTTTTCAGTTACCTGCCAGCGACTGCTGCAGATGCGTTGCTTTTGAGTCGCGCTCCAACGTCGCTCAACAATGGGCTCACCAGCTAGGTTTATAACCGCATCAAATTTGTCTAGGTTATCCAGTTCATCTAACGAATCGATCAACTCAAAATAGTTGCTATTGAAGTGGTGGAGTTGTTTTTTTGCAAGCTCAATGTCTCGAGTTAATATCGTAATGCGGCTAGGCAGAAGCTGCTTAATTAGAGCTTTCCCAACAAAGCCTGTGCCTCCAGTCATGAGTATCTGCATTTCACCCTCATTGATAGTTTTAGGTATGAAGTAAGGTTTTATAGAGTATAGATTGAAACAATGGTGATAGGTTTGCAACTCGGATAACGTTCGACAAATCACGCGTTAGCACTGGTCTCATATTATGTGACTTGGTAAACTTTGAGTCATTCCAAATTACTCAAAATGTTGTTTATGAAGTTATTTTTCGCCTCAGATTTACATGGTTGCCTCGTTTCAACCAAAAAAGCATTACAAGCCTTCCATGAAAGTGAAGCCCAGCACCTGATTATTCTAGGGGATGTGCTTAACCATGGGCCAAGGAACGCGGTTCCCGCAGGTTATGCCCCGGCAGAGGTTGCCGAATTACTCAATCAATATAAGCAACAGATCATTGCAGTACGTGGTAACTGCGACAGCGAAGTTGATCAGATGCTACTTGAGTTCCCAGTATTGAGTGATTTTGCACAAATCTTACTTGAGGATGGAAAGCGTTTATTCCTAACCCATGGCCATCTGTATAACCAAGATAGATTACCGCCGTTAAACAGTGGGGACGTGCTGGCGCATGGACATACACATTTGCCGGTTGCTCAGTGTATGGGGGATTACATCTTGTTTAACCCAGGCTCAGTAACCTTACCTAAAGGTGGAAATGTTGCCAGTTACGGGATTTTGGATGGACGTGAATTAAAGGTATTGAGTTTTGACGGAGAAGTGTTAGCTGATACCTATATTTAACGATAAAAAAAGGAGGCTTAGCCTCCTTTTTGTTGAGTTGATACTAACTTTTATGGTGTCGAGACCAGTACTCGAGAACCGTGTCCTAGGCTTGTCAGTAGGATAGAGTTATCGTTGATAATATCCATTCTACGGCTTTGTTGAGCATCGGTAATAAATACTTGCTTAATCATTCTCAATTGCGCATCAGTAAAATCTTGAGATTCACCAGTGGTGGATGAATCTTTAAATTCTTTGGGGTCAATAAGCAGATAGTTATCGCTTAACTCCCAACGTCCAGACTCAGCAATATTCATAGTTAGAGAGATCTCTTCATCATCATTGAATATCTGCATTCGAGAAGAGCGAATATAATCACCATTGGGTAAATATTTCACATTGGATGTTACGTGAACCTTACTTACCGGACCAATCGCTTTATCTGCTTCATCTGAGTAGACCAATGTGTTCATATTGGTTTGCCATTCACGCGATGTGAGAACTTGCTCAACCTTCACATCACTGCCCCAAAAAATCCAGCTACTTACTAGGGTAGATATGATCAGAATTATCGCTGCTATTCGTTTATTCATTTATTGTTCTCCTTTTTTGGAGAGCAGATGTGTCTAAGGTCACTTTGGTCTGCAATGAGACGAACAGTACTGTTCTTGTCGGTAAATTCTGGAGCATGGATATAGTTTAGATAGAGTTGGTTATCCTGACTTGCTGTCGCAATTACCTCAACCGGATCTGAATCATCTGGGTAGGCATTAATATAGCTCTCAACACACATTTTAATGCTTGGTAGCCACTGCTCTAGAGTAGGATGCCCTTCAATTGTCTTCACCTGAATGTCGGCGACGCTTGTAACATCTCTAAATGCTGACGGAGCAGAATTAGGGATAAATATAGCGATAATGGGTAAAGCTAATGCAAACGCTAACATTACACGTGTTTGAATGTCTAAACGCGCCCATAAAGATGATTTCTTTGATTCTGGCTTAGGTTTAGATTCTTTTAGATTAGCTTGAGCACCATTGGCTATTTGCGACAATGGAGACTCTAAAACTATATCTTTAGGCTGTTCTTCTACAACCGCACTTGGCGTAGTGCGCTCAACTGAACAAATGAGTTGATATCCACGTTTAGGTACGGTTTTTACAAATTGAGGCGATTTCGTAGAATCTTTTAACATTCTTCTTAAGGTCGAAATCGCTTGTGTAAGGCTAGAGTCATCGACTTGAAAGCCTTGATCTCGCCATACAAATTCATGCAGTTGATCACGAGTTATCACTTCGTTTGGCTTGTCACAAAGTAAGGTTAAAATACGACTCTCGTTACTACCTAAACGTGTGATCGTATCTTCCGCGTGTTGTTCAACCAGCGAGTTATTGTTTGGATCAAAAATATACTTCTGGGCCAGTATGTATTTTATACCGATATTACTCATTTAGTTCTTCTTTGATTTTCAACTTTAAAACATCCTTAAGCATTGCACTTGCTGTCCATTCGCAATGTGCTTTCAATTCATTTTTAGAATGAATTGTTAGTAGCATAATAAATTTTTATTTAAAAAACATTTTTTTTGTCACCTTTGACCTTGATTTTGCATCTTAAAGCCTTATTTCTTGTGTTATATAGCTTTTATAGTCCCCTGAATGGCGGCAAAGCTTGTTGGTTTTATGTTTTGAGGTGACTTGTATTCATCAAGGTGTGAATAGTGAGTCATGCACCTCCAGCAAGTGAATGTTTAAATTCGAATAAAACTTAGCTATGAACTAATTACCAGGCCAAATGGCCGCTAATAATATTGATTACAATGGAGTTAATATGAGCGAGACAATCTCTGCGAACAAAGAAACTCGTGGTTTCCAATCTGAAGTAAAACAACTGCTTCACCTGATGATCCATTCTCTCTATTCGAATAAAGAGATCTTCTTGCGTGAGCTTATCTCAAATGCGTCAGATGCATCGGACAAACTTCGCTTTCAAGCACTGTCAAATACAGATTTATATCAAGGTGATGCAGACTTAGGGGTTAAGCTGTCATTCAATGAAAAAACCAATACCCTGACTGTTTCTGATAACGGTATCGGCATGAGCCGTGAGGATGTTATCGAACATCTTGGAACAATCGCAAAATCGGGCACGGCTGATTTCTTCTCAAAACTGTCTGAAGATCAATCTAAAGACTCACAACTTATCGGTCAATTTGGGGTTGGATTTTATTCAGCATTTATCGTTGCCGATGCAGTAACGGTACGTACTCGCGCTGCAGGACTAAATGCCGACCAAGCAGTGCAATGGCACTCTGCTGGTGAAGGTGACTACACCATCGAAGATATTGTAAAAGAGCAGCGCGGTACAGAGATCACCTTGCATATGCGTGAGGAAGGTAAAGAGTTTTTATCTGAGTGGCGCCTGCGTGATGTAATTGGTAAGTATTCTGATCATATCGGTATCCCTGTTTCTATCTTAACTAAGGTTACTGATGAAGAAGGCAAGGAAACGGGGGATAGCAAGTGGGAGCAGATCAATAAAGCTCAAGCACTATGGACTCGCTCTAAGTCTGAGATCAAAGAGGAAGAGTACCAAGAGTTCTATAAACATGTATCTAACGACTTTGCTGATCCTCTACTTTGGAGCCACAACAAAGTAGAAGGTAAAAACGATTACACTAGCCTTCTTTATATTCCATCGAAAGCCCCTTGGGATATGATGAACCGTGACCATAAGAGTGGTCTTAAGTTATACGTACAGCGTGTCTTCATTATGGATGATGCGGCGCAGTTTATGCCTTCTTACCTACGTTTTGTAAAAGGCTTGATTGATTCAAACGATCTACCGCTCAATGTTTCTCGTGAAATCTTACAAGACAACAAGGTAACTCAGTCTTTGCGTAATGCATGCACTAAGCGTGTACTAACTATGCTTGAACGCCTTGCAAATAAAGATGATCAAAAATACCTTACGTTCTGGAAAGAGTTCGGTTTAGTACTTAAAGAAGGCCCGGCGGAAGATATGGCGAATAAAGAGAAGATCGCTAATCTTCTTCGCTTTGCTTCAACCCATACCGATAGTGCGGAACAATCCGTTGGCCTTGCGGGCTATGTCGAGCGCATGAAAGAGGGACAAGATAAGATTTATTATCTAACTGCGGATAGCTATGCAGCGGCGAAAAACAGCCCTCACCTAGAGCAATTTGCGGCTAAAGGTATTGAGGTCGTGCTGATGTACGATCGCATCGACGAATGGCTGATGAACTACTTAAATGAGTTTGATGGCAAATCGTTCCAATCTATTACCAAAGCGGGTCTCGATCTAAGTCAATTTGAAGACGATGCCGAAAAAGAGAAGCAGAAAGAAGCCGAAGAAGAGTTTAAGTCGGTGGTTGAGCGCACTAAAGATTACCTAGGTGATCGTGTTAAAGAGGTTCGCACTACCTTTAAGCTTGCCACTACCCCTGCCGTTGTTGTAACCGATGACTTCGAAATGGGTACTCAAATGGCTAAGCTGCTTGAAGCTGCAGGTCAAGAAGCACCAGAGGTTAAGTACATCTTAGAGATTAACCCTGAGCATGAACTTGTGAAACAAATGGCCGATACAGCAGATGAAATCGCGTTTGGTCGCTGGGTAGAGATGCTATTAGGGCAGGCAATGTTGGCTGAACGTGGTTCACTACAAGACCCAAGTCAGTTCTTAAGTGCTGTAAATCAATTGTTGGCAAAATAAGTCAAATTAGCAAAATTAAACACCGAGCCCCGATTTGTGATAACATTCGGGGCTCAATTTGTAAGCATTCTAACTTTATACCGAAATCCACTGCATAATCAGCAGTTTAGCTAGATATTGTGGCATTCGTTATACGGTCAATTTCAAAGAGGATAAACAATGCGCATCATTCTTTTAGGTGCTCCTGGCGCTGGTAAAGGCACTCAAGCTCAGTTCATCATGGAAAAATATGGTATTCCACAAATTTCTACCGGTGACATGCTGCGTGCAGCAATCAAAGCGGGTACTGAACTTGGCAAAAAGGCAAAAGAAGTCATTGATGCAGGTCAGCTGGTTTCTGATGATATCATCCTTGGTTTGATCAAAGAGCGTATCGCACAACCAGATTGTGCAAAGGGCTTCCTACTTGATGGCTTCCCTCGTACTATTCCTCAGGCTGATGGCTTGAAAGAAATGGGTATCGATGTCGACTACGTGATTGAGTTTGATGTAGCTGATAGCGTGATTGTTGAGCGTATGGCTGGCCGTCGTGCTCACCTAGCATCAGGTCGTACTTACCACCTTGTATACAACCCACCTAAGGTTGAAGGTAAAGATGACGTAACTGGCGAAGACCTTGTTATCCGTGAAGATGACAAAGAAGAAACCGTACGTGCACGTCTAGGTGTTTACCATGAGCAGACTGCACCACTTATCGAGTACTACGGTAAAGAAGCAGCGGCGGGTAACACTCAGTACCTAAAATTTGATGGTACTAAGCAAGTTGCAGAAGTGAGTGCTGACATAGAAAAAGCACTGGCTTAAGTATTGCGACATACTGCTTAAGCAGAGATACTATTAGGCGACGTAATGTCGCCTTTTTATTGCTTATAATTTAGGATGTTATGCAAAACAAACCCAAGACCGGTGTGTTATTAGTAAACCTTGGCACTCCAGATCAACCGACATCGCATGCGGTTAAAAAATTCCTTTCTCAGTTTCTACATGACCAACGCGTTGTGGATATGAGCCGATGGCTATGGTGCCCCTTGTTGCACGGTATTATCTTACCGGTTCGAGCGCCAAAAGTAGCTAAGCTCTATCAACAGGTATGGATGGAGCAAGGCTCTCCGCTTTTGGTTTATTCTAAGCGCCAAGCAGATGCTCTAGCCAAGGTGCTAGACTGTCCCGTTGAATTAGGTATGACCTATGGCAATCCCAGTTTATTAAGTGGTATTGAGCGCTTAATACAGGCCGGCGTGGATGAAGTGGTGATATTACCTTTATATCCACAGTACTCTGCAACAACGACCGCAGCTGCTGTTGATGGAATAGGTAAAGCACTTGGCTGCCTTACTTTGGTTCCGGCACTGCGCACAATTGATGCTTACTATCAGCATCCGCTTTACATTAAAGCCTTAGCCGAGTCTGTACGCAGTAGCTGGGATAAGCATGGTCAATCTGATTATTTGCTGTGTTCCTATCATGGGATCCCAAAGCGTTATGCTGACAACGGTGATGTCTATCCGCAGCATTGCGTGGCAACGACCGAGCTACTAGCTCAAGAGCTAGGCTTAGATGAGTCTCAGATTGGAATGTCATACCAATCTCGGTTTGGACGAGAAGAGTGGCTGCAACCTTATACAGATAAAACCCTGCACCAATTAGCCAAAGATGGGGTAACAAGCCTAGATATCATAACCCCTGCTTTTGCTGTTGATTGCCTTGAAACCTTGGAAGAAATATCTGAAGAGTGCCGTGAGGAGTTTTTGCACGCTGGTGGACACTCATTTAACTATATTCCTTGTTTGAATGACGATGAGCTGCATATTGAGATGATGGCAGCCCTTGTTCAAAGGTAGAGGCTATAAGCGCGGCGAGTTAGCCATTTAAGCGCTTTTGACTGCCTGCCGTTAGGTGCAATCGTTAAAGACGTGATAAGCTGTAATTAGTGAAAGGCTAAGGGCAATAATATGAAACGTTGGTATTTACTGTATTGCAAACGAGGTGAGCAGCAAAGAGCAAAAATGCATTTGGAGAATCAGGGGGTTGAGGTCTATTACCCACAAGTTTCTATAGAAAAATGCATACGCGGCAATGTGAAGATTACACACGAACCATTATTTCCTGGCTATATGTTTGTCCGTTTTGACTATGAGATTGGCCCGAGTTTTACCACGGTGCGTTCAACCCGAGGTGTTGCCGACTTTGTTCGTGGCGGAGTGTATCCTAAGGAGCTGCAAGGGGATCTTGTTTATACCCTTAAACAGTTAGAGCCAACGCAAACTGTACCCCTTCCCGAAGCTGAAGTTATAGATAAGGGTACTAAGGTAACCATTACATCCGGTCAATTTGCTGGTGTAGATGCCATCTATCATGAGCCAGATGGAGAAAAGCGTTCAATATTATTGGTAACCTTAATCAGCAAGCAAGTTGAGGTTCATATCGATAATCAGGATATTGAAAAGAAGTAAAAAAGGGATGCTATCAGCATCCCTTTTTGTTAATCAACTTACGCGATTTAAGCTTGAGCGAGCTTAGTATGAGTCGTTATGTACCGCTTTTACGGCGCGACCTGATGGGTCTGCATTGTTTTTAAATGACTCATCCCATTCTATCGCTTTTGCTGAAGAGCAGGCTACAGATGGACCACCAGGTACACACTCTGCTGCTGAAGGCAGTGGGAAAAGCTCTTCAAAAATCTCACGGTACGCATAACCTTCTTTGGTCGTTGGCGTGTTGTATGGGAAGCGGAATTGTGCAGTTTCCATCTGCTTATCCGTAACCTTCTCCTCTGCCACTTCACGTAGAGTATCAATCCAGTTATAGCCTACACCGTCCGAGAACTGTTCCTTTTGGCGCCATGCAATAGATTCAGGTAGATAGTGCTCAAAACATTCGCGTAGGATATGTTTCTCCATCTTACCGTTGCCACACATTTTATCTTGTGGGTTAAGGCGCATTGCTACATCAATAAATTCTTTGTCTAGGAAAGGTACACGCCCCTCTACACCCCAAGCGGCTAATGATTTGTTAGCGCGAGCGCAATCAAACATGTTTAGGGCTAATAGTTTACGTACTGTTTCTTCATGGAACTCTTGTGCGTTAGGCGCTTTATGGAAATATAGATAGCCGCCAAAGATCTCATCAGCACCTTCTCCAGAAAGTACCATCTTGATACCCATAGCTTTAATTTTACGTCCCATAAGGAACATAGGAGTCGAAGCACGAATAGTGGTTACATCGTAGGTTTCAATGTGATAGATAACATCACGTATAGCATCTAGACCTTCTTGTATGGTGTAGGTCATCTCGTGGTGAACCGTGCCAATTTGGTCAGCTACTTCACGAGCGGCTTTTAGATCAGGGGCACCCTCAAGGCCAACGGCAAATGAGTGAAGTTGTGGCCACCACGCTTCTGACTTCTCATCATCTTCAACGCGCATCGCTGCAAAGCGTTTTGCTACCGCAGAAGTAATCGATGAATCAAGTCCACCTGACAATAGTACACCGTATGGTACGTCGGTCATTAGCTGACGTTTTACGGCTGCTTCAAGGGCTTCAGTAAGGTCTTTTTTACTGGTGCTGTTTCCTTGAACCGCAGCATATTCGTTCCAGTCACGAACATAGTAACGGGTTGGCTGGGTATCCGTTGATTTTAAGTATGCGCCGGGAGGGAATTCACTTACGGTTTTACAAACCGGCACTAATGCTTTCATCTCTGAGGCAACATATAGGTTACCGTGCTCATCTAGACCCTGATAAAGTGGGATGATACCAATGTGGTCACGACCAATTAGGTAGCTGTCTTTCTCTTCATCATAAAGCACAAAAGCAAAGATACCGTTAAGCTCTTCGAGAAGGTCTTCACCCATATCTTGATAGAGAGCTAAAATAACCTCACAATCGGAGTCAGTTTGAAACTCGTATTTATCTTCATATCGAGCACGTAGCTCTTTATGGTTGTATATTTCACCATTTACGGCAAGGATCAGCTTTTTGTCTGGGCTATAAAGGGGTTGAGCACCACTATTTAGACCAACGATAGCAAGACGCTCATGTGCAAGTATGGCTTTCTCTGAAGAGTAGATACCTGACCAATCTGGGCCACGGTGGCGCAGTTTCTTCGACATTTCTAGAGCTATTGGGCGCAAACTTGCCGCATCACTCTTAATGTCTAGAATTCCAAAAATCGAGCACATAATATTTCCTTTGAAACAGTTAAATCGTATAAAACCAATTTGCCATCCCAGTCAGAAAAAGCAAGCCATTATATGTAATTAATTATCTTCCAAGCCTTATGGTTAGATAATTTACATTAAAAGCGTGCTTTTAGTGAATGTAGTTTAATGACTGGTTGTTTTATATACTCAGGATGAAATTTTAAATCCATTGCGACCGCTTTCTTTTACTTGGTATAAGGCTGCATCGGCTAAAGCGATCAAATGTTGAGTATCGCGTACTGGGCTGTTGGTTAAAGCTATGCCTATGCTCACCGTTAATGGATTGCCGTTTGGGTGTGGGAGATTGATATCAATAAGACTTTGCGTTAATCGCTTCGCTTGTATGGTGAGTTCTTGAGCGGAGGTGTCCGGTACTATGATGGCAAACTCTTCGCCACCATAGCGGCAAACGATATCTGTAGCGCGTAGGAAGGTCTGTTTTAGCTGGATAGCCACTTGCTTTAAGAAAGCATCACCAGCTTGATGGCCTAAGGTATCGTTCACTTGTTTAAAGTGGTCTATATCGATAATCAATATCCCTAGGGTTGCGCCATTGCGAAGGGTTCGTTTGTATTCTTGCTCTAATGAGTTATCAAAATATCCACGGTTAAATGTACCAGTTAGTGCATCTTGGGTAGCTAATGATAGTAACATTTGCTTTTGCGATTTGAGTTCTAGAAGTTGCAGGGTTATTTTTTGCCGTGCTCGCCACTGCTGCTGCTGATGAGTAAAAGCCTTTTTTCTCATCATGTAATGGTCGTTTCCTAAATAAATCAGCCAAATGAACACCAGTAAAATCGACAACAGTAGATGATTATTTAACACCCTGTTGCCTTCAAATATCATGATAGCGGCAATGCCTGATAGCACGCTGGTGCTGTAGATTACGCAGATAGCCGCAGTCTTTAGAATCATAACTTTGACAATAATACTGAGTAATACAATAGAAATAGGGGCAAAAGTATGTGACTGGTTCAACATGACTGCATGTAGGCCGGCCACCAAAACTGCAATGCACAGGATTAAAATCAGGTTTGAATGATTAGTTTGATGGCTATTCTTGGCCACATACCACAGCGCAAGGCATAGGATTGGCGCTATGATTATCAAGAATAACTGGAAGTAACGGACATCGTTTACGGAGTTCAGTAAAAAGGTGGTCGATTGTATATGGGGTATAGAAAGCCCAAACAATAAAAAGATACCACACAGTATCGGCAGCCACTGGATAAGCTTACTTCGATTCTCATTTACTACAAATTGAAGGAAGGTATTGGTTGTCATGTACTTTTCATATTATTGATTTATAAGTAAGTTTAGCCTATCCATCAAACTTGGCATGGAAATACAGTCAATCGTAGAAAAGAAAAGCAGCCTAATTAAAGGCCGCTGGTTATCTAGCTATTTCTGTGTGTGAACTCTGGTTTTAGGGTATCACAGACATGTGTTGCAAAGCCGCTGCCAGCCTCGCGATAGATGTTGAACGCGGCATCGGCGCCCAAATCTAAAAACTCTTCAACTTGGTCAGAGTATTCAGCAATAGCTGCAATCTTACCTTGATAGCCCCTTTGCTTTAACTGCTGAAAAGCATAGTGGTTTCCCTTGTTGTTTGGGATGGCCAGCAGCACCAGTTCGATCTGTTGCAGGTCTTGAATGCGTTCCCAAAAATCAGAATCGGTTACATCGCCAGATATAATATTGCGATGTTGATGCTGATGGTGAGACGCCGTATCATCGCGGATCTCGACGCCGATACATATCGGGCCGTGGCGCCGTACTAATTCGTCATAGGCGCCGGTGCCGATACGCCCCATACCTAAGATCATAACCTGAGCATCTTCTATCGGGATGAATTGATCTCGAATATTGATCTTGGTATCGCTGTTTTCTCGCAGCCACTGGGCACTGCGTCGATATATCTGATTGCTAAAGCGGTTAATAGGGGCTGCAATGACAAAAGAGATGGATACGGCCAGAGCGATCGAAACCATGATGTCACTTGATATCCACCCTTCTTTGTATGCAAGTCCACCCACAATGAGCCCAAATTCACTGTAGTTAAATAGTGTCAGAGAGGTGAGTAGTGAGGTGCGGTTGCGAAACTTAAAGCGGTCAAGAATAAAATAGTAGAACACCGCTTTAACTGGGAGTAATAGTATAAATACTACAGCCATGATTAGGCCACTGATGGTGGGCTGATCTGATAAGCCTATATTTAGGAAAAAGCAGACTAACAGCAGCTCTTTCATATTAAATAGTGACTTAGAAAGCTCTGAAGCCTTGGCGTGTCCAGCGAGTAACATACCCATTACCAGAGCACCAAGGTCAGCTTTCACTCCAACCAACTCAAAAAGCCCAGCCCCAACTACTAGAGCAAAGAAGATGCCGCCGAGTACTAAAAGTTCACCATGCCCTAGCTTATTAAGTAGCTTATAAAAAAGAGGTCTGACAAAGGGGAGGGCAAATAAGAAAATGGCATACCACTGCGGTATCTTTCCGGTAGAGGCGGTTAAAAACAACACTGCAAAGATATCTTGCATAACCAAAATACCTATCGCTAGCGTGCCATAAACTGAGTTCATCTCGCCATTGTCTTGCAAGGCTTTAATGGCAAATACAGTACTAGAGAAAGAGAGAGCAAAGCCCAAAATCATAAGTTGGCTGACACCCATGCCAGCGAATGCGCTAACGCCTATGACTTTAAGAGCGAGCAGAGAAAGAGTAAAAAAAGCGGTTGATGCAAGGTTGTGGATGGTCGCGCCAGCCCAAATCTCTTTGGATAGGAGGACTTTGATATCAAGCTTGAGTCCAATAGTGAACAATAATAAGGTCACCCCTATATCGGCCATGCTCGCTATGGCTTGATTGCTCTCGACCCCCATTGCGTGAAGGCCAAAGCCCGCAAGAAGAAAGCCGACCAAAGGCGGCAGATTACATCGCTGCGCGGCAAAACCGGCGATAAATGCCACGCATATTAGAACTATATCCATATTACCCTGTTAACAATTACTCAAACAGGGCACATTCAATCACAAATAGCACATAGATTGTAATCGTTATTGATTCGAATCCATCAATTTCTGTAACAATATACCATTTAACATGGCACGCTTCACAATTGCGAAGGCGCCCATCGTCGGTTGATGCTCAAGAGAAGAGGCAACAATCGATAAACCTTTATTAAACGCAGTTAAGGATTGGCTAGATACGTTTCTTTCGATGGCAGGAAATAAGATCTCGTGTGCCTTGGTAATATGCCCCGCAATTACTATTTTATCGGGATTAAACAGATTAATAACAATAGCGATAGCTTTACCTAGTTGATTACCAACTCGCACGATGCTTTGAGTTGCAAGTGCATCACCAGATAATGCGTGATTGCATATGGTGTCTATATTGATGTGAGACTCTTCAGCCAAGGTTGAATTATAGCCTTGAGCCAGGCGCTCTTTTACACCCTTAATAATTGCAGGGTTAGAGGCGATGGTTTCAAGGCAACCAAAATTGCCACATTGACATTGCTCACCCAAAGGGTCTACCTGAATATGGCCGATTTCGCCCACATTCTGGTTACTGCCTAAGAACACTCGACCACCGGCAATAATGCCAGAACCTGCTCCGCGGTGGACACTAACCAATACCGAATCATTACAGTCTTGGGTTTGCCCAAAGTAGTGTTCGGCTAATGCCATAGCTCGAATGTCATTACCAACGAAACACTCAACGCCAAACTCTTTTATCATCAACTGTGCCAGAGGCAGGTGGTCGATTTTAGTGTTAGGCATATAGTCGACTTCACCTTTCTCAGGGTTAACTAACCCAGGCAGGATTACGCCAATAGCAATTAGGTTTTGCACCTGATCTAGGGTGCTAGCTTTAAATAGGTTTATCTTGTCGTACAGCAACCCAACCAGTTCGGTTTGATTACTGTACGAAATAGAGGATTCATCCTGTGCCAATATTTGACCACTAAGGTCGTGCAGTGACAATTGGATGTAATCTCGCCCAATCCGAACTGCAATAGTTTGGAATTGGGAAACTTGGGTCTTTAATGATATTGCGCGGCGTCCACCCGTTGAGGCTTGCTGTGCAACCTCTTGGATAAAGCCAAATTCTAGTAACTGACGAGTTATCTTCGTGACACTTGCAGGCGCCAAGTGACTCAGTTCTGCAATTTGAATCCGAGAAATAGGGCCTTGTTGGTCAATGAGTCGATAAACAGCAGCACCGTTTAGCTGTTTGACCAAGTCTACGTTACCAATTTGCTCGCCAGTCATAGCTATCCTTATTGAATTTCGCCGTTCACGACGGTTTTTAACATGTTGAACTTACTATCAAAAATAGCAAGGTTGGCAATCATACCTGATTTTATGCGTCCTAGCTTATTTTCTATTCCAATCGCTTTAGCTGGATATAAAGTTGCCATACGCAGGGTTTCATCCAAAGGAAGGCCGACATATTTAACGCAGTTTTCTACAGCTTCTATCATAGTTAATGCTGAACCACCAAGAGTGCCATTGGCATCAACGCATTTACCGTCTTTATAATAGACTGTTTTTCCTACAAAATTAAACTCTGTCATTGATGCGCCTGCTGGAGCGGTGGCATCAGTAACTAGAACCAGTTTGTCGCCTTTTACGTGCTTCGCAATACGAACGTTTGCATAATCTACATGATGTCCGTCCACAATAATGCCAGCGTATACCTCGGGTGTGTCATAGATTGCGCCCACGACCCCAGGCTCACGAACGGTATTAGGTGTCATCGCGTTAAATAGATGAGTTGCGAAGGTAATGCCGTTGGCAAAGCCTTCACGTGCCTCTTTATAGGTCGCTGCTGTATGACCAATCGAAACCACTATGCCTGCATTGCTCAGTTTTTGGATATGCGCTGGGTTATTTTGCTCTGGAGCTAAAGTAACCTTTGCTACGGCGTCTGCGTTCTGGCAGATAAAATCAATCATATCATCGTCGGATTGGCGAATGTAAGACTCGGTATGAATGCCTTTACGTGCAAGGTTTAGATAAGGACCTTCTAGGTGCAGACCAAGAGAGTGGTTAGGGTAGCGTGCACAATAATCGCGTTGGGCTGTAATTGCTGCTTTCATATCATCATCCGATGAGGTGATAAGTGTTGGCAGGTAGCTAGTACAACCAGACTTTAGGTTGGCAAGGTGCATGGTGTGTAGTGTGTCGGCATTAATGTGGTCGTTGAACATAACGCCCCCACAACCATTTAGCTGCACATCGATAAAGCCAGGTGATACGTTGGCACCATTAAGGTCGATAGTATCAATTGAAGGTGCAAGCTCGTGTTGAGGGCATACCTGAACAATTTGATCACCATCAATGACAATAGCGTGTTGATATAAAGTATCACTGCCAGTAAAAAGGACGCAATTGGTTAACGCATACATAATGTATAGCTCCTGATGAAAGTAAATAGCCCGCGATAGCCGACTACAAAATCTGTTGTTGTAAGGGTAAAGTGCCCGCCATATAAGGCTTCATGCACCTTTAATCTAAGGTAATTAACCTTTGTTAACCGCAGTATACTCAAAAACTAAGTTAATTTTAAGTGTGAAATAAGTTTTATGATCATGCTAACAAAAATCAGTTGTTGAAATTATATACCATGACCCACGTCACGTTTCTTGGGGTTTTAATTTGCGACGCAAATTTATGTGCTTATGATGGAAATAACTAAATTGGAGAGTAAAAAAAAGTTTTCATCTGCTTCTCTACATAGTAAAAAGTGTAGCGACGCTAGATTACGGCTGAATTAATATAATTTCCTGGGAGGGAGACTAACGTGAATGTTCTCGGATATTTTCAAAAAATAGGTAAGGCGCTAATGGTTCCAGTAGCAACTTTGCCTGCTGCTGCGATCCTAATGGGGATCGGATACTGGATTGACCCAACCGGTTGGGGGGCAGATAACGTTTTAGCTGCATTCCTGATTAAATCTGGTGGTGCAATCATTGATAATATGGCTTTGCTATTTGCGATTGGTGTCGCGTTTGGTTTAAGTAAAGATAAAAACGGTTCAGCGGCACTAGCTGGCTTTGTATGTTACATGGTACTGACAACACTGCTTTCGCCTGCGTCAGTTGCTCAAATGCTACACGTAGACCAAGCTCCTGCAGCATTCAACAAGATTGGTAACCAGTTTGTTGGTATTGTAGTAGGTATCGTATCTGCGGAAATCTATAACAAATTCCACACTGTAGAACTGCCTAAAGCTCTTGCATTCTTCAGTGGTAAACGCCTAGTTCCTATTCTGACTTCAATTGCAGGTATGGTATTAGCTGCGGTATTCCTATTTATCTGGCCGCCGATTTTTGATGGTTTGAATAGCTTTGGTATCCAACTTCAACAAATGGGCGCTGTTGGTGCTGGTCTATTCGGTTTCTTTAACCGTCTATTCTTAACCGTTGGTCTTCACCACGCATTGTACCCAGTATTTTGGTTTGACGTTGTTGGTATTAACGATATCCCTAACTTCCTTGGTGGCGCAAAATCTATCGCTGAAGGTACTGGTATCCCAGGTGTGACTGGTATGTACCAAGCGGGCTTCTTCCCGATTATGATGTTTGGTCTACCTGGTGCAGCACTTGCTATGTACCATACTGCGAAGCCAGAAAACAAAGCGAAAGTAGCATCTATTATGCTAGCAGCTGGTATGGCATCGTTCTTCACTGGTATCACAGAACCACTTGAATTCAGCTTCATGTTCCTAGCTCCACCACTATACTTGCTACACGCAGTATTGACGGGTATCTCGTTGTACGTCGCGGCAACAATGCAGTGGATGGCTGGTTTCGGCTTCTCGGCAGGTCTGGTTGACTTCGTGTTATCAAGCCAAAACCCACTAGCTGTAAATTGGTACATGCTAATTGTACAAGGTCTAGTATTCTTCGCGATTTACTACACAGTGTTCCGTACCGTTATTGTTAAGTTCGGCCTAAAAACTCCAGGTCGTGAAGATGACGAAGATGGCGTTAGCACCTCTAAGGTTTCTGAGAACTCAGCTGAACTTGCTAAGCAATATCTAAAAGCACTAGGTGGTCATAGCAACCTTACTACTATCGATGCTTGTATCACTCGCTTACGTCTAACTCTGAAAGATCCAAGTGTGATTAATGAGAGGCAACTGAAGAATATGGGTGCGATGGGCGTAGTTAAGCTTGGCTCAAATAACGTTCAAATCATCTTAGGTCCTCTAGCTGAAATCATTGCAGGGGAGATGAAAAATATCCCTGAAGATACTGACTTAACAGCAGTTGAGCTTCCTTCTTAGTCGATTTAGTTAAAGTATTGTGTAAATGCCTCCCTTGGGAGGCATTTTTTTTATCTTTACGACATTAAACCCTAGATTTAGTTGCGGTTACGAATACAATGTAGGGTCAGAAAAGATTAATTAATTGAACAATACTAATGAGGTGTTTCGATGACTGAAGCCGAGGCTCGTCCATCAAACTTTATCCGTCAAATCATTGATAAAGATCTTGCGGATGGCAAACACAACAGCGTGCATACCCGTTTCCCGCCAGAACCAAATGGCTACCTACACATCGGGCACGCCAAATCCATTTGTCTAAACTTTGGTATTGCTCAAGACTATCAGGGACAGTGTAATCTACGCTTTGATGATACCAACCCTGAGAAAGAAGATATTGAATACGTTGACTCAATTAAGAGTGACGTTCAATGGTTAGGCTTTGAGTGGTCAGGCGATATTCACTACTCATCTAACTATTTTGATCAGCTACACGGTTATGCAATTGAGCTAATCAATAAAGGTCTAGCTTATGTTGAAGAGCTTTCAGCTGAGCAGATCCGTGAATATCGCGGTACCTTGGTTGCCCCTGGTAAAGAGAGCCCATATCGTACGCGCTCGATTGAAGAGAACTTAGCTCTGTTTGAAAAGATGCGAGCTGGTGGCTTTAAAGAGGGCGAGGCGTGTCTGCGTGCGAAGATCGATATGTCTTCTTCGTTCATGGTAATGCGCGATCCCGTTTTATATCGTGTGCGGTTTGCTACCCACCACCAAACTGGTGATAAGTGGTGCATCTATCCGATGTATGACTTTACCCACTGTATTTCGGATGCGTTAGAAGGTATTACTCATTCATTGTGTACCCTTGAATTCCAAGACAACCGTCGTTTATATGATTGGGTGCTAGAGAATATATCGATTGAATGCCAGCCACATCAGTACGAATTTAGCCGCTTGAATCTTGAAAACACAGTGATGTCAAAGCGTAAGCTAAGTCAGCTTGTGACTGAAAACCTAGTGAACGGTTGGGATGACCCGCGTATGCCTACAATCTCAGGCTTGCGTCGTCGTGGGTTTACACCAGCTTCTGTTCGTGAGTTCTGTAAGCGCATCGGTGTGACTAAGCAAGAGAATATGATTGAGTATGGCTCTCTTGAATCTTGTATTCGTGATGACTTAAATGAGAATGCTGCGCGTGCTATGGCGGTACTTGATCCGGTTAAGGTCGTTATTGAAAACTTTGGCGATGAACAAACGCTCGAGGTGGCTAACCATCCGAACAAACCAGAGATGGGCACGCGTCAGGTTCCATTTACCCGTGAATTGTTTATCGAAGCGGATGATTTCCGTGAAGAAGCAAATAAGAAATACAAGCGCTTAGTATTAGGTAAAGAAGTTCGTTTACGTGGTGCCTATGTGATAAAAGCAGAGCGTATTGAAAAAGACGCTGATGGCAAAATTACCACCATCTTCTGTAGCTATGATGACGAAACCCTGGGTAAAAACCCAAGTGATGGCCGTAAGGTTAAGGGTGTTATTCATTGGGTATCTGCAAATAAAGGGATTGCCGCTGAAGTGCGTCTTTACGACCGTCTATTTACAGTAGCCAATCCAGCTGCTGCAGACGACTTTAAGGCATGTATTAACCCTGAGTCATTGACTGTGGTTCAAGGTGTGGTTGAACCAAGCCTAATTGATGCATCAGCCGAGAAAGGGATTCAGTTTGAGCGTACTGGGTATTTTTGCATAGATAGCAAAGATAGCTCACAGCAGAAACTGGTCTTTAACCGTACAGTAGGCCTTCGCGATACTTGGGCAAAGATCAGTAACTGATTGATAGCTTAAGATAAAAAACCGGCCATTGAGCCGGTTTTTTTACATCTATCTTTATGAGTTGGTGATATAGGTGACATCACCTGTTCTAGAGTCGTACCATATAACATGCTTAGCAACCTCAGGGTCAAGGTTGAAGCTATCTTTAGTATAGATGTAATAGCATTTAGATTGAGCGGTAGTAGTACTGCCGTCAGGGAGTGTAATTGAATTGGATTGGCGCCTTGCAAAAAAGTCTACCGTTTCAATATTTGCTTGTTGATGGCTTGCAGTAAGTGAGGTATCGAGTAGGGTCTGAAACAGCTCAGCGCATGCCTTTTGCCCCCTACCTATATTGTAGGGTGCGCTCAGGGCAGCATTTTTGTCGATGCCTATTGGAAAGCCAACATCATTGATATCGAGTTGGCCATCAACATAGCCGGGTAAATTAACTTGAGCTTGATTGGCGCGCCCTTCGATAGCCCACTTATGGTTGGCAAAGCTGACAGCTTGTTGATACTCGCTGGCAACCCCTTTTAGCATTGAACTGCGGGCATCGTGGCTTAAATTTAGAAATCGTGGCGCTGCAATAATCGCTAGGGTTGCTAAGATTACAATCACCACCATCATCTCGATTAAAGTAAATCCTTTTCCTTTAACCATATATCACACCCAGCTAGTTATTGTGCAGGCTCGGGTTGTTCTTGCAGTCGCCTTTGGCACAGCGACCATATAGATAAAGGCTATGATTGGTTAGATTTATATTATATTTCTTCGCAATTTCATGCTGACGTTGCTCAATGACGTCATCGGAGAATTCGATTACCACACCACAGTCAAGGCAAACAAGGTGGTCATGATGCTGTTGAGTGGCGAGCTCAAATACAGATTTTCCGCCTTCAAAATGGTGACGGGTGACTATACCTGCATCATCAAATTGGTTGAGTACGCGATAGACAGTTGCAAGACCGATCTCTTCACCAATGTCGATTAACTTTTTATATAGATCTTCGGCACTAATGTGCTGACAGCCGGGTTGCTGTAAAAGCTCTAAGATCTTCAAGCGAGGCAGTGTGACTTTTAGTCCCGCGTCTTTTAAAGCTTTATTGTTATCTGGCATGTTAGTTCCTAATTTAAGCTCAGCTATACGTCATTATATTGAAACCCTTTATAACATTAAACCATAGCTTTACTAAGGGGATGATTTTTCATTGTATTCTAGTGGCTAATCACGCATATTAATATTTCCATTAACAATAACTTAACAGAATGTGTTATGAAAGCAAGCTGGTACAAATGGATGACGCCTAAATGGGTCAAACGAGTGTTCAATTGTTGGCCCGTTTTTGTTGGCTCAGGAATTCGTATTGAGGAGATTAGCGATGATTTCTGCTATGCACGGGTCGCATTGAAATTTAGCTGGTGGAATAAAAATGCCAATCGTACTCAATATGGGGGGAATATATTCTCCATGACAGATCCCTTATACCCTTTTATGTTGATGGGGGTGTTTGGTCCAGAGTATTTGATTTGGGATAGTAGGGCGAGTATCCACTATATTAAACCCGGTAAAAGTCGCTTAAGCGCTGAGTTTCGCTTGTCTCCTGAAATGCTGGCGCAGATCCGCAATGCTACGGCTAACGGGGATAAGTTCTTTCCTAAATTTATCGTGAATATTAAGGATGAGAAAGGGGATATCGTGGCTAAGATGGAGCGAACCCTGTATATACGTCGGCGCAATAAACAGGTTGTTGATATTTCTGCAAATAAAGCGGCATAAAAAAAGGGACCGAAGTCCCTTTTAAGAATGTTTAGAAATTAGTCTTCTAATTCAGCTAAGCACATCTCGGCGTAGATCTGCTCAACCCAAGTCTTAACTCGTTCATCGGTCAGTTCAGGTTGGCGGTCTTCATCGATGCATAGGCCAACAAAGTTGTCGTCATCGATTTGCGCTTTAGAGGCTTCAAATTCATAGCCTTCAGTAGGCCAGTAACCAACGATAGTACCGCTTTTGGCTTCGATGATATCGCGCACGGTGCCCATCGCATCACAGAAGTACTCGGCATAATCTTCTTGGTCACCACAACCGAAGATAGCAACAAGTTTAGTGCTAAAATCGATGTCTTCGAGTTCAGGGAAAAAGTCATCCCAATCACATTGAGCTTCACCGTAGTACCACGTCGGGATACCTAGTAGCAGCAGGTCAAAGTTATCGATATCTTCCTTACTACTTTTCGCAATATCTTGAACATGAACCAGTTTTTTACCAAGTTGTTTTTGAATCATCTTTGCTACAGCTTCAGTGTTACCAGTGTCGCTGCCGAAGAAGATACCTACGCTTGCCATAGAATGAATACCTTATTGATTGATGAAGATGCACATTGTCTTGAGTTTATAACCCTGAGCCTTCCCAAGAGACCTGAATGATTCCCTTGGCAACAAACCCAGCACAACCTAAGAACAACACTAGCCATACGATTCGACGGCCAAAAGGAGGTACATTACCTTGGTTTAGTACGTCTTTAATTGCCAAACCTATCAAAATAAAGATAGAGGCGAATAATATATCGAGTCCGATAGATTCTATCTGATCGATGTAATCGTAGAGCATGGCATCCCTTTATGCTTGATTAATCGAAGAACTATACCACAGCAATTAAGGCTTGTAATAGACTTTGTTAGTCACTTATTGTGTTCAAAAATTTACGTATAGTACGCAATACCATCGCGGGCTTTTCTGCGTGCAACCAGTGCCCAGTGTTAGCAATAATATGCGCTCTAGCATTTGGAAATTGAGCCAATATTTGGGGTTGATGCTCAGCTTTTATGTAGTCTGAATCAGCTCCTTTTATAAACAAGGCAGGTAGTGGATTAGCAGTGAGGCTTTCCCAGCCAGTAATGTGCTTATATTCAGCTTTAAGAGCTTGATGATTAAAGCGCCAGCCTAGATGCTGACCTTGTTTATAGAGTGACTTACTTAAGAATTGACGAACACCATCTATTTCGATTTTGTTTGCCATTAGCGCGATGGCTTGGGCGCGAGTAGATGGCTGTCCCGTT
Source organism: Vibrio gallicus (assembly GCF_024346875.1). NCBI lineage: Bacteria > Pseudomonadati > Pseudomonadota > Gammaproteobacteria > Vibrionales > Vibrionaceae > Vibrio > Vibrio gallicus. The sequence continues at coordinate 1,741,613 of NZ_AP024871.1, read as the reverse complement.
TCTACCTCTGCAATACCGGCGAATACGTTTGAATGCCGATCCTCTTGATAAGGGACAGGCGCCATATCCATAACGATAAGTTTATGGATAATATCAGGGGCAAGTGTGGAGAGTTTCATCGCCACCTTTCCTCCCATTGAGTGCCCGATTACAGTGGCCGTTTTAATATCGAGATGGTTTAGCAGCTGCAGAACATCCGTTGCTTGCGCTAAATAACTATGATCTTGGCTATGAAATGATTGACCGTGGTTTCTCAGGTCTACGCTAATGACTCTATGATCCTGAATTAGATCTCGAGCTAAAAGCCCTAGATTGTCCAGACTTCCAAACAATCCATGGATTAATATGATTATTTCTCCATCGCCTTGGTCACGATAATGTAATAGGTTCGACATTTTCATCATTTCCCTTTTGCTTTCCGTAGAGAACTCAACAATAACTGGTTATAATCTGCCGCAGTTTAAACTAATAAGATTGTGAAATGCGAATGAAAACCATCGAAGTTGACGACGAATTGTATAGCTTTATTGCGAGCCGTACCCAGCGCATTGGAGAAAGTGCATCCGATATACTACGACGTTTATTGATTGCGGATGGTGAACAATCGCAAGAATCTACTACGCCACAAGTTCAAAGCAATGAACCAACAACAGATAGCGCAACGCCTAATGTTGTGAGCAAAGAAACGTCTAGCATTGATCCTATCAAGCAGATCCGAACTGTTCTAATTTCGGATGAGTTTGCAGCCCTGAATAAGAAGATTGATCGCTTTATGTTTGTGCTGGCATCACTACATAGTATCGACAAAGATGGCTTTGCTGAAGCGACTCAGGTTAAGGGTCGCAAGCGTATTTATTTTGCGGATAACAAAGACGTTTTACTTGCCAGTGGTAAGACAACGAAACCAAGAGCAATTCCTGGGTCACCATTTTGGGTGATTACCAATAATAATACAGAGCGTAAGCGCCAGATGGTTGAGCAGCTAATGGTGAGGATGTCCTTCCCTGTTGAACTCATCGAACGTGTGACTCGTTCAATATAATGGAAAATATGGCCCACTTGAAAGCTTGTTGCTTAGTGGGCTTTTTATTGAAAGCTATACCGATAATAAAAAAGGATGATTTATGGCTATGCACCCTCGAGCCGGTCAAAAAGCTCTACAAGAAGACCTACACAATATACCTCAGTTAGTTGCAAACTATTATCTTCTTCAACCTGAAGCAGGCAATGATGATCAGAAGGTTCAATTTGGTACCTCTGGTCACCGTGGTAGCTCAGACAAAATTACATTCAATGAAAACCATATCCTTGCGATTGCTCAAGCGGTAGCGGAAGTTCGTGCGACCAATGGTGTAACCGGTCCTTTATATGTAGGGAAAGACACCCACGCACTATCTGAGCCTGCGTTTACTAGCGTTGTCGAGGTTTTGATTGCCAATGGTATCACTGTTATTTGCCAAGAAGATCAAGGCTATACTCCAACGCCGGGTATCTCTCATGCAATTTTGACACATAATCTTGCCAATGCAGATAAAGCAGATGGTATTGTGATTACACCTTCACATAACCCACCACAAGACGGTGGGATCAAATATAATCCAGTTCACGGTGGGCCTGCTGAAGGTGAGCTTACTCAAGCTATTGAAGACCGTGCAAATGAGATCATTGCCTCAGGTTTGGCTGCTGTGAAGCGTATCAGTATTACTCAAGCTAAAGAGAGTGAGCTATTTGTTGAGCGTGACCTTGTTGCACCTTATGTTGACGATTTAGTCAACGTTGTGGATATGGCTGCTATCCAAAAAGCAAATCTTAAGCTGGGTGTCGATCCTCTAGGTGGTTCTGGTATTGAATACTGGCGTCAAATTAAACAAGCTTATGGTCTTGACCTAACTTTAGTTAGTGAATCTGTTGACCCTAGCTTCCAGTTTATGTCTTTGGACAAAGATGGCGTGATCCGCATGGATTGTTCATCCCCATATGCAATGGCTGGCTTACTTGCTCTCAAAGACGAGTACGACCTAGCGTTTGGTAATGACCCTGACTATGACCGCCACGGTATTGTTACGCCAGCGGGCCTTATGAATCCAAATCACTTCTTAGCCGTGTGCATCGATTACCTTTATCGCCACCGTAATGAGTGGTCAGCTGACGTTGCCGTGGGCAAAACGCTAGTATCTAGTGCGATCATTGACCGCGTAGTAGCAGATCTTGGGCGTGAGCTATGCGAAGTACCAGTTGGCTTTAAATGGTTTGTTGACGGACTGTATGAAGGCAAATTTGGCTTTGGTGGTGAAGAGAGTGCTGGCGCTTCTTTCTTACGTAACGATGGTACGCCGTGGGCAACGGACAAAGATGGTATTATCTTGTGCCTGCTTGCAGCTGAAATTACCGCAGTTACAGGGAAGAATCCGCAGCAATATTACAATGAACTCGCTGCCAAACATGGCGAGTCTAGTTATACCCGTATTCAAGCTGTCGCGAACGGTCCGCAAAAAGAGATATTGAAGAAATTGTCTCCTGAAATGGTCGCAGCTGAGACTCTAGCTGGTGACAAAATCACTGCACGACTAACGCATGCACCAGGTAATGGCGCTGCAATCGGTGGCCTTAAGGTGACAACTGCGAACGGTTGGTTTGCGGCTCGTCCATCGGGTACAGAAGATATCTATAAAATCTACTGTGAGAGCTTTAAGGGTGCAGAACATCTAGCCCTTATTGAGCAAGAAGCACAACAGATAGTAAATGATGTATTTAAAAGCGCAGGTCTATAAGGCTAAGTTTTAAGTATATCTATTTTGGCCCCGCTTATGCGGGGCTTTTTGTTTTGGGGTTTGGTGTTGAAACGGAACCCGAGTGTCTACAGATTCCCGCCTGCGCGGGAATGACGAAACATTGTGGATCGATGATGGATCGATGGACTCTATGTATCTATGTATCTATGTATCGATGGTTCACTGTCAGTACCTTCGTCACCCCGGTGGTGTTTTAAGCCGGGGTCTGTCCTAGTACTAAGCTGGGCTGGTTATGAAGGGCTCGATGTATCTGTATCGATGTATTATGGTTCGCTGTCAGTACCTTCGTCGCCCCGGTGGTGTTTTAAGCCGGGGGCCTGTCCTAGTACTAAGCTGGGTTGGTTATGATGGACTCGATGTATCTATGTATCTATGGTTCGCTTTCAATACCTTCGTCACCCCGGTGGTGTTTTAAGCCGGGGTCTGTCCTAGTACTAAGCTGGGCTGGTTATGAAGGGCTCGATGTATCTGTATCGATGTATTATGGTTCGCTGTCAGTACCTTCGTCACCCCGGTGGTGTTTTAAGCCGGGGTCTGTCCTAGTACTAAGCTGGACTGGTTATGAAGGGCTCGATGTATCTATGTATCGATGTATTATGGTTCGCTGTCAGTACCTTCGTCGCCCCGGTGGTGTTTTAAGCCGGGGTCTGTCCTAGCACCAAACCGGACTGTTTATGATGGACTCGATGATTTGATGTGGCGGTGGGGGGATGTCTTTTTGAGAGCGGTCAGCGTTGAGTTTAACTCCCGTGTGGCCAACTATCGGGTACGATGAACCAAAACTTACCGTGTTGAGTTTGGCAATGAACTGGCTGGTTGGGGAAGGTGGTGATGGGGGTGTTGAACTCAGTTAACCCAATCGCCCATAGCGGCTTAGGCACGAAATATAGAGTATCACTAACTAGGTGCAATTGGCTCTTATAGCACCAATGTCCATCTATCTGGCTTGAATTTAGAGGCCAGCCTGCACAATGGCTAGGGATAGGTTCGTCAGAGAAAGGGTTGGTATATAAGCGCCCTTGAAGCATGAGTTGCAGCTTGAGGTTTGGGTATTGAGGGTAGCGCGTTTTAAAAAACAGGCTTTGCCCGTGTTGCAATTGACGCTCTAGCATATGGGTGAATTTTTTATCGAGTCTATCTATCGCGTTAGGTCCATACCAGTAATCAGATTGGAGCAGATAAAACTTTATCGCCACTTCCCAATGTTCAAATTGGTTATTGATACGATTTTTAACAATAAAATCGATCTCTCCTAGGGTCTTCTTGTTATCAATTAACTGAAGCTCACTTTCACAAACCTCAAAGGTAGGGCTTTGTTCTAGCCACCTTTGCCAAAGGGTTTGATAGATAAATCCTAGTCGCGTGTTGCCTTGATATTCGCAACAATCCAGAAGCTGCTTATCATGCAAAGGAGGCAGCTTTACTACTGGTTGCTCACCCACAAATAAATTTGGCGTGCGTTGTATCCAGTGAGCAAAGCGTAATAGAGATTCAGGCGTTAAAAGTGGCAACATACTTTGACGTGTTTTCAAATGTTTGGTTAACTTGCCTCTATTATATACCCAAGCGATACAATGTTGAGACTTCAGTGCATCCTCAATAGGTCACGACTTTAACTATGGTAATAAGATGAATAACCTAGAATTACAAACCCTGCTTAATGCAAAGCTATCTCCTGAGCTTATCAAAGACTATGCGCCAAATGGCCTGCAGATTGAAGGTAGGAGAGAGATCAATAAAATAGTCACTGGGGTTACCGCCTCGCAAGCCTTGATTGATGCAGCTATTGAAGTGCAAGCCGATGCTATCTTGGTTCATCATGGGTATTTCTGGAAGGGCGAACCTGAGCCTATAGTTGGAATGAAAGGCCGTAGAATTCGTAGCTTAATCAAGAATGATATCAACCTATATAGCTATCATCTGCCCCTAGATATTCATCCTGAAATTGGTAATAACGCCCGCCTTGCACAGCTATTAAATATAGAAGTTAAGGGGGGGTTAGAGGGGCATCCACAGTCTGTTGCTATGTATGGTCGATTGAAAGCCCCAATTTCAGCGAGTGAATTTAGTAAACAAATCAGTTTGGTATTAGGACGTGACCCGTTACATATTGCTCCTGATAGCGACAAAACTATGATCGAAACACTAGGTTGGTGCACAGGTGGAGGACAAGATTATATTGATCTTGCAGTGAAATTTGGACTGGATGCATTTATTTCAGGTGAGATATCTGAACGCACAACCTATAGTGCGAGAGAGCAGGATATCCATTATTTCGCAGCTGGGCACCATGCGACTGAGCGTTACGGTATCAAAGCATTGGGGGAATGGTTGGCTGACACTCATAACCTCGATGTCACCTTTATCGATATCGATAACCCAGTATAAAAAAAGAGGCCGTTTGGCCTCTTTTTAGTTTTTATAAGCGAATTATTCGCGCTCGTGAAGAGCCTTAAATTCTCGCTGCGGTGCACCAGTATAAAGCTGACGTGGACGCCCAATACGGTTAGTTGGGTCGCTGTGCATTTCGTTCCAGTGAGCAATCCAACCTATGGTACGAGAGATTGCAAAGATCACAGTAAACATAGATGCAGGGATACCAATCGCTTTAAGAATAATACCCGAATAAAAATCTACATTCGGATACAGCTTCTTCTCCACAAAGTATTCATCAGAAAGCGCAATACGCTCAAGTTCCATCGCTACATCAAGTAGTGGATCTTCGATGTTTAGCTCTTTCAATACATCGTGGCATGCGTCACGCATTACTGTTGCACGAGGATCGTAGTTCTTGTACACGCGATGGCCAAAGCCCATCAGACGGAATGGGTCTTCTTTGTCTTTCGCACGCGCTACATACTCTTCAATGTTGTCAACGCTACCGATTTCTTCAAGCATACGTAAACAAGCTTCATTAGCACCGCCATGTGCAGGTCCCCATAAAGATGCGATACCTGCTGCGATACACGCAAATGGGTTAGCGCCTGAAGAGCCGGCCAAACGAACCGTTGAGGTCGAAGCGTTTTGCTCATGGTCAGCATGTAGGGTAAAAATCTTATCCATTGCTCGAGCAACCACTGGGTTAACTTCATATTCTTCACATGGGTTTGCAAACATCATGTGCAGGAAGTTTTCTGCATAGGTTAGGTCGTTGCGCGGATAGATAAAAGGCTGACCAATGCTGTATTTGTAGCACATTGCGGCTAAGGTCGGCATTTTTGATAACAAACGGAACGCTGCGATTTCACGGTGTTTGTCGTTATTGACATCCAAGGAATCGTGGTAGAAGGCCGCAAGAGCACCTACTACGCCACACATCACCGCCATTGGGTGAGCGTCACGGCGGAATCCGTGAAAAAAGCTTGCGATTTGTTCGTGAACCATAGTGTGGCGAGCAACTATGGTTTTAAATTCATTATATTGAGAGCTAGTTGGTGTCTCTCCATATAAAAGGATGTAACACACTTCGAGATAGTCTGCATTGTTTGCTAGCTGATCGATAGGATAGCCACGGTGAAGTAGGATACCGGCGTCGCCATCGATGTAGGTAATTTGAGATTCACAAGAAGCAGTGGCAAGAAATCCTGGGTCGAAGGTAAAGAAGCCCTTACTCCCTAGCGTGCGAACATCAATTACATCTGGGCCAACAGTCCCTTCCATAATTGGTAGCTCGAACGGTTCTTGGCCCTTGATATTAAGCGTCGCTTGCTTATCTGCCATAACATTCTCCTTTGTTATTTATTGTTCCATTTTTCTCCAATGGTGCACCGAATTTGTACGCAGGTTCGACGATGATGTCAATTTATATAAATCTTTGTGTGCACTTGTTTGGGTTTTTGTACATAAAAAGGTTAAAAATCGGCTCTAGGTAGCATATTTTGTTAAGTCAATTGTATTAACATGTTAACAATTTTATAGTGGAGAGGTATTTATGCCTCAACCCTAGTATTTTCAAGGCTTTGCCAGTGTTATTAACGGGTTAATAGGTATGTAGAGAGCAATAATAAAGCTGCAATATAACAAAGTTCAGTCGTGGGTTTTGTAAGGTTTTGTTAAGTTTTCGATAAATTATTATCTAAATGCATTTAACCATGCTCAAAGGAGCTGAGTGAGAGCGCCGTGACCAAGAAAAATCAAAGACCTATAAATTTGGATTTACAGACAATCCAATTCCCTATAACTGCTATCGCATCCATATTGCACCGTATTTCTGGTGTTATCACCTTTGTGTTTGTTGGTGTTTTACTGTGGTTGTTATCAACGTCTTTATCGTCGCCAAAAGGCTTTATGGAGGCTGCCAATTTTATTGATGGGTGGTTTGTGAAGTTTATTTTGTGGGGAATGCTAAGTGCATTGTTCTATCACATTGTTGGTGGGATTCGTCATTTATGCCAAGACTTGGGCTATTTCGAAGACCTTGAAAGCGGCACCAAGAGTGCACAGGTTTCATTCATTATTACCGGTGTTCTAGCGCTACTTGCAGGAGTTATCGTATGGTAAACCATGTTTCGTCAATTGGACGCAACGGTGTCCATGATTTCTTATTGATCCGCGCATCTGCGATCTTATTGACTCTTTACACCATTTATATCTGCGGTTTTTTCCTCATAACCGGTGATGTCGGTTATCTAGAGTGGAACAATTTCTTCAGTGGTTTATTTACCAAAATCTTCACTATGGTCGCGCTGGCTAGCATCTTAATTCATGCATGGATTGGGGTATGGCAAGTACTGACTGATTATATTAAGCCAACTCTGCTTAGAGGCAGCCTGCAATTTGCATTGGTTGTTGTTTTGTTTGGCTATTTCTTTTCTGGCTTATTCATTCTTTGGGGAGCATAAATGACGATTCCAGTTCGCGAATTTGACGCCATAGTCATTGGTGCCGGTGGTGCAGGTATGCGTGCCGCGCTGCAAATATCAGAGCAAGGCCTCTCTTGTGCTTTGCTGTCGAAGGTGTTTCCAACTCGTTCTCACACGGTATCGGCTCAAGGTGGTATTACCGTAGCTCTTGGAAATTCGCATCAGGATAACTGGCAATGGCATATGTACGATACCGTTAAGGGCTCTGATTATATCGGTGACCAAGATGCGATTGAATACATGTGTAAAAACGGTCCAGAGTCCGTTATCGAGCTTGAGAAAATGGGTTTGCCGTTTTCTCGATTTGAAGATGGGACCATCTATCAGCGTCCTTTCGGCGGTCAATCTAAACAATTCGGTGGAGAGCAAGCGGCACGTACAGCGGCGGCGGCTGACCGCACCGGTCATGCACTGCTTCATACCTTATATCAACAAAATATTAAGCACAAAACCACTATATTTAGTGAGTGGTATGCCCTTGATTTAGTGAAAAACCAAGATGGTGCAGTGGTGGGTTGTACCGCTATCTGTATGGAAACTGGTGAAAAATGCTATTTCAAAGCTAAGGCAACGATTCTGGCAACCGGCGGTGCTGGTCGAATCTACCAATCAACAACCAATGCCCATATCAACACAGGTGATGGCGTCGGTATGGCACTGCGTGCAGGCGTACCAATGCAAGATATGGAAATGTGGCAGTTCCATCCAACTGGTATTGCTGGCGCGGGTGTATTGGTAACAGAAGGGTGTCGTGGTGAGGGTGGCTACCTGCTCAATAAAGATGGTGAGCGCTTTATGGAACGCTATGCTCCGAACGCGAAAGACCTAGCTGGTCGCGACGTTGTTGCTCGCTCAATGATGATAGAGATCCGTGAAGGACGCGGCTGTGATGGCCCGTGGGGACCTCATCTTAAGCTCAAACTTGACCATCTTGGACGTGACGTTCTTGAATCTCGCCTGCCGGGTATTCTTGAGCTATCAAGAACCTTTGCTCACGTTGACCCAATAAAAGAACCTATCCCTGTTATTCCAACCTGCCACTATATGATGGGTGGTGTACCCACTCAGGTTTCAGGTCAGGCGATTAAGCAAGACAGCAACGGCAAGGATATTGAAGTTCAAGGGCTGTTCGCTTGTGGTGAGATTGCGTCTGTTTCTGTGCACGGTGCAAACCGACTTGGAGGTAACTCACTACTGGATCTTGTGGTCTTTGGACGTGCTACCGGGTTACACCTTGGTGAGGCTCTGGCGGCACAAACTGAAGCGCGCCCAGCAACAGACTCTGATATTGAAGAATCTCTTGCGCGCACTATGCGTTGGGAAAATAGCACCAGTGGTGAAGACCCAGCTCAAATCCGTAAAGACCTACAATCTTGCATGCAAAATAGTTTCTCAGTATTCCGTGAAGGGGATGCGATGGCGAATGGACTTGAGGAGCTTAAGGTTATTCGTGAGCGCCTAAATAACGCCCATTTAGCAGATAAATCCAGCGAGTTTAATACCCAGCGTGTTGAATGTTTAGAGCTTGATAACCTGATGGAAACCGCGTTCGCTACAGCAGTTGCGGCGAACTACCGCACAGAAAGCCGTGGTGCACATGCGCGTTACGATTATCCTGAGCGTGATGATGAGCAGTGGCTATGCCATTCAATTTATAACCCTGACACGGAAGAGATGTCTAAGCGTGATGTGAACATGGAACCTGTTCATCGCGAAGCCTTTCCTCCGAAAGCAAGAACCTATTAAGGGAGCGAGATATGAACCTGAATTTTTCTATCTATCGCTACAACCCAGATGTGGACTCTAAACCTTATATGAAGCAATACACCCTAGAGGTGGATGAAGGTTCAGATATGATGGTTTTGGATGCGCTCATTCTATTGAAAGAACAAGATCCGAGTCTTTCATTTAGGCGTTCATGCCGCGAGGGTGTGTGCGGCAGCGATGGCCTTAATATGAATGGTAAGAATGGTCTAGCGTGTATTACTCCGCTGTCCGCTTTAGGCGGGGGTACGCTTACCATACGTCCATTACCTGGATTGCCAGTGGTACGTGATCTGATAGTCGATATGACTCAGTTCTACGATAATTATACCAAGGTTAAGCCATTCTTGATTGCTGAGGGTGACCTACCGCCTTCTCGTGAAAATAAACAGTCACCAGAAGAACGAGCTCATCTTGATGGACTTTATGAGTGCATTATGTGCGCATGTTGCACCACGTCGTGTCCTTCATTCTGGTGGAATCCAGATAAGTTTATTGGTCCTGCTGGTCTATTAGCTGCATATCGCTGGCTGATTGATAGCCGAGATACTGCCACAGATGAGCGACTCGACAATTTGGATGATGCATTTAGCGTTTTCCGTTGTCATGGCATTATGAACTGTGTCAGTGTATGTCCTAAGGGGTTAAACCCAACTAAGGCAATTGGTCATATTAAGACCATGCTGGTGGAACGTTCTATATAGATGATTGAAATTTCAGGCTTTTCAAGGTTAACTGTTAAGCCTGTTACCCAGTCAACTTAGCTGTGTAGCAACTGTTTTGGAAAATGAGTTCGGCATAGACCGAAATCGTGAAAAATAAAATTACTAGTTAAGGGAAAATATGCATAACAATGTGATGAAGGCCTGGCTCGAGTCTTCTCACTTGGCTGGAGCCAATGCAACGTACGTAGAAGAACTCTACGAACTTTATCTCAGTGATCCAGATCTGATAAGTGAAGAATGGAAGCGCGTTTTTGAAGGGTTGCCTGCGCAAACTTCTGAAGCAGGGGAGCAATCCCACTCGCGTGTTCGTGATTACTTTCGCAGACTTGCACAAGAAACGAAGCATTACAGCGTTCCAGTCAGTGACCCTGATGTCGATGCAAAACAAGTTAAAGTCTTACAGCTTATCAATGCCTATCGTTTTCGTGGGCATCAAGCAGCAAACCTAGACCCGCTTGGTTTGTGGGAACGACCAGTTCAACCGGAACTGGATCCTGCATTTCATAACCTCACAGAAGATGACTTAAACGAGAGTTTCAACGTTGGTTCTTTTGCTGTAGCGCAAGAGACGATGAAACTTCGTGACCTCTACAAGGTACTTAATAACACCTATTGTGGCTCAGTCGGTGCAGAATACATGCACATGACCAATACAGAGCAAAAGCGTTGGATACAACAGCGCCTTGAATCTGTTCAGTCGCACGCGGATTTCTCTCTGGATGAAAAAATCACCTTCCTAGATGAGCTTACCGCTGCCGAAGGTTTAGAGCGTTATCTTGGTGCTAAATTCCCAGGGGCTAAGCGATTCTCTCTTGAAGGTGGGGATGCACTTATCCCAATGACCAAAGAGCTTATCCGTCATGCAGGCCGTAGCGGCATGCGTGAGGTCGTGGTTGGCATGGCACACCGTGGCCGTTTAAATATGCTAGTCAACGTTCTGGGTAAGAAGCCTCAAGACCTGTTTGATGAATTTGCCGGTAAACACGATGACACATGGGGCACTGGTGATGTGAAATACCATCAGGGTTTCTCAGCAGACTTTGCCACTCCAGGTGGTGACGTGCATCTTGCTTTGGCATTTAACCCATCTCATCTAGAAATTGTAAACCCAGTAGTTATAGGGTCGGTTCGAGCTCGTCAAGACCGCTTAGCTGATAAGCATGGCGATAAAGTCTTGCCAATTACCATTCATGGTGACTCTGCAATTGCTGGACAAGGTGTCGTACAAGAGACCTTCAATATGTCTCTTGCCCGCGGATTCCAAGTGGGTGGTACGGTTAGAATTGTGGTCAACAACCAGATTGGTTTTACCACATCTAATCCAAGAGATACCCGTTCGACTATGTACTGTACTGATATCGCGAAGATGGTACAGGCTCCAATTTTCCATGTTAATGCTGATGACCCAGAAGCGGTTGCATTCGTAACGCGCATTGCATTGGATTATCGCAACACGTTTAAGCGCGATGTAGTGATTGACCTAGTTTGCTATCGTCGTCACGGACATAACGAAGCCGATGAACCAAATGCTACTCAGCCTTTGATGTATCAAAAAATCAAGAAGCATCCAACCCCACGTAAGCTATACGCTGATGTGATGATGGAGCGCGAAGAGATTGGCATCGATACCGCGACGCAGTTGGTCAATGAATATCGTGATGCCCTCGATCATGGTGAAGTGGTGGTCAAAGAGTGGCGTCCAATGGCGATGCACTCGGTTGATTGGTCTCCATATTTGGGCCATGAGTGGGATATCGAATGGGACAATCAAGTTGAAATTGGGCGTCTAACTGAGCTAGGCAAACGCATATGCCAGTATCCAGATAGCCACCAGTTACAAAGCCGTGTAAACAAACTGTATAACGACCGTATATCGATGGTTGCCGGAGATAAACCTCTAGATTGGGGTATGGCTGAGACATTAGCTTATGCAACATTGGTCGATGATGGTAAGCGAGTGCGTATCTCTGGTCAGGATTCTGGTCGCGGAACCTTCTTCCACCGTCATGCCGTTCTACACAACCAAGAAGATGCCAGTACTTATGTACCTTTAGCGCATGTGCATGATAAACAAGGTCCTTTCCAAGTCTTTGATTCAGTACTATCTGAAGAAGCGGTATTGGCATTTGAGTACGGTTATGCAACTGCCGAACCAGGCGGTTTAACGCTTTGGGAAGCGCAATTTGGTGATTTTGCCAACGGCGCTCAGGTTGTTATTGATCAGTTTATTTCATCGGGTGAGCAAAAGTGGGGCCGTTTATGTGGCATTACTATGTTGCTTCCGCATGGGTACGAAGGACAAGGCCCTGAGCACTCATCAGCACGTTTAGAGCGCTACCTGCAATTGTGTGCTGAGCAGAATATTCAAGTGGTGGTGCCATCAACGCCAGCTCAGGTATATCACATGCTACGTCGCCAAGTGGTTCGCCCAATGCGTCGTCCATTGATTGTTATGTCGCCTAAGTCGCTACTGCGCCATCCAATGTGTACTTCTAGCTTAGAAGACTTAGCGCAAGGCAACTTCCAGCCATGTATCAATGAGATTGATGCGCTTGATCCAGCTAAGGTTCGTCGCGTGGTATTTTGTTCGGGTAAGGTCTATTACGACTTGCTTGATGAGCGCCGCAAGCGTGAGATTGATGATGTCGCGATCGTGCGAATCGAACAGCTGTACCCATTCCCATTGGCAGATGTTCGAGAAGCTATCTCCATCTATACCGAAGCGAAGCAATTTGTGTGGTGTCAGGAAGAGCCTCAGAACCAAGGTGCTTGGTATTCTAGCCAACACAACTTCCGTGCGGCTACACCATTTAACACAACCCTAAGTTATGCTGGACGCCCTGCTTCAGCATCACCGGCGGTAGGTTATATGTCTGTGCACTTGAAACAACAAAAGGCGCTTATCGACGAAGCGTTAACTATTGATAAAGAACTAGAAGAATAAGGAATCCCGACAAATGACAATTGAAATTCTGGTTCCAGATTTACCTGAATCTGTCGCAGACGCTATGGTTGCAACTTGGCACAAGCAACCTGGTGAAAGTGTTGAACGTGATGAGATCTTGGTTGATATCGAAACCGATAAAGTAGTGTTAGAAGTACCGGCTCCAGAAGCGGGTGTTTTGGAAGAGATCATTGAACAAGATGGCGCAACGGTTCTTAGTAAGCAATTGATTGCCAGACTAAAACCAGGCGCAGTTGCTGGTGAGCCAACCAAAGATACTACCGAGCAAACCCAAGCGTCTCCAGACAAGCGCCATAAGGCTGCTTTAACGGAAGAGAACAACGATGCACTAAGCCCAGCTGTACGTCGACTTTTGGCAGAGCACAGCCTGCAAGCGTCAGATGTAAAAGGTACTGGAGTGGGCGGTCGTATCACTCGTGAAGACATAGATGCACACCTGAGTAATGCCGCTAAGCCAGCGAGTAAGGCCGAAGCACCTCTACAGCAAGACCTCGCAACGCCAGCGCGCAGTCAAAAACGTGTGCCGATGACACGCCTTCGCAAAACAGTAGCTAATCGCCTATTGGAAGCGAAAAACAATACTGCGATGTTGACCACGTTCAACGAAGTAAACATGAAGCCAATCATGGAGCTTCGTGCGCAATATAAAGACTCTTTTGAAAAGCGTCATGACGTGCGCCTAGGCTTTATGTCTTTTTATGTGAAAGCGGTAACAGAGGCTCTAAAACGCTTCCCAGAAATCAACGCATCGATCGATGGCGATGATATCGTTTATCACAACTACTTTGACATCAGTATGGCGGTTTCAACCCCACGCGGCCTTGTTACTCCAGTACTCAAAGACTGTGATACGCTAGGTTTTGCAGATATTGAGAAAGGTATCAAAGAGTTAGCGATAAAAGGTCGTGACGGAAAATTGACAGTTGATGAGCTAATTGGTGGTAACTTTACCATTACTAATGGCGGTGTGTTTGGCTCTCTAATGTCAACACCAATCATCAACCCACCACAAGCAGCCATTTTAGGCATGCATAAAATCCAAGACCGCCCAATGGCAGTAAACGGTAAGGTTGAGATTTTGCCAATGATGTATCTGGCACTTTCTTATGATCACCGCTTGGTTGATGGCAAGGAGTCAGTGAGCTTCCTAGTAACCGTTAAAGAGTTACTTGAAGATCCAGCTCGCTTATTGCTAGACGTATAAAAGGGTCTTAAGACCCTAAAAATTGGGGGAGTTACTTCCCCCAGTTGAACCTTTAGGTTCACAAGCTCGAGAGTACCCTACACCTGTTAAAGGTTTGCCTTTAGCTCAAGGATAATCTGTGTCGGAGTTGTCTGATACAGGATGAAGATGGAAGAAATCAATGAATTTGCATGAATATCAAGCGAAGCAGCTCTTCGCAGAGTTTGGATTGCCAGTACCAGAGGGTTATGCCTGTGATACTCCACAACAAGCTTTTGAGGCTGCTGGTCGTATAACTACCCCCAAAAAAGTTGTTAAGTGTCAGGTTCACGCTGGTGGCCGTGGCAAAGCTGGTGGTGTTGAACTGCATGACACTAAAGATGGTGTTAAAGAGTTCGCGCAAAAGTGGTTAGGTAAAAACCTAGTGACTTACCAAACAGACGCTAACGGTCAACCGGTAACTAAGATCCTGGTTGAAGAAGCGTCTAATATTGCCAACGAATTATATCTTGGTGCGGTCGTTGACCGTGCAAGTCGTAAGATCGTGTTTATGGCGTCTACTGAAGGCGGCGTTGAGATTGAAAAAGTAGCTGAAGAGACCCCTGAGCTCATTCACAAAGCTGCAATCGATCCACTAGTTGGTCCTCAAGGTTATCAAGGTCGTGAGTTAGCATTTAAGCTGGGTCTTAAAGGTGATCAAATTAAGCAGTTTGTGAAGATCTTCATGGGTCTTGGCAAGATGTTTGAACAGTACGACTTAGCGCTACTTGAAATCAATCCACTGGTTATTACTGCCGAAGACAACCTTTTGTGTCTAGATGGCAAGATTAACATCGATTCAAATGCACTATATCGTCAGCCTAAATTACGCGAAATGCACGATTTGTCTCAAGAAGATGAGCGTGAAGCGTATGCTGCGAAGTGGGAGCTGAACTATGTTGCTCTAGATGGCAATGTTGGCTGTATGGTTAACGGTGCGGGTCTGGCGATGGGCACAATGGATATCGTTAATTTGCATGGTGGCAAACCGGCAAACTTCCTAGACGTAGGTGGCGGTGCAACTAAAGAGCGCGTTGCTGAAGCCTTTAAGATCATCCTATCAGATGACAATGTAAAAGCGGTTCTAGTCAACATCTTTGGTGGTATTGTACGCTGCGATATGATTGCAGAAGGCATCGTTGGCGCAGTTAAAGAAGTCGGTGTGAATGTACCGGTTGTAGTACGTCTAGAAGGTACTAATGCAGACCTAGGTCGTAAGGTACTAGCGGGTTCCGACGTTGATATTATCGCGGCGGAGTCACTTACAGACGCGGCACAAAAAGTTGTAGCTGCTGCGGAGGCTAAATAATGTCAGTATTAATTAACAAAGACACTAAAGTAATCTGCCAAGGCTTCACTGGCGGTCAAGGTACCTTCCATTCAGAGCAGGCAATTGCCTACGGTACGCAGATGGTTGGTGGAGTTTCTCCTGGCAAGGGTGGACAAACACATCTAGGTCTACCTGTGTTTAATACTGTGCGCGAAGCAGTCGAAGTAACAGGTGCAACGGCAACCGTAATCTATGTTCCAGCCCCTTTTTGTAAGGATGCCATCCTAGAAGCTATTGATGCAGGCATCGAGCTTATTGTGACGATTACCGAAGGTATTCCAACAATAGATATGATCGATGTGAAGGTTAAGTTAGACGAAGCAGGCGTACGCATGATCGGTCCTAACTGCCCAGGTGTAATTACTCCGGGTGAATGTAAGATCGGTATTATGCCCGGCCACATTCATAGAAAAGGCAAGGTAGGGATCGTATCTCGCTCTGGTACGCTAACCTATGAAGCGGTTAAGCAGACAACAGATGAAGGTTTCGGTCAGTCAACTTGTGTTGGTATCGGTGGTGACCCTATTCCGGGTTCAAACTTCATTGATATTCTTAAGCTATTCCAAGAAGACCCAGAAACTGAAGCTATTGTTATGATTGGCGAGATCGGTGGGACTGCAGAAGAAGAAGCGGCAGAATATATCAAGCAGCACGTCACTAAACCGGTTGTGTCGTACATTGCAGGGGTGACAGCACCTCCTGGAAAACGTATGGGCCACGCGGGCGCGATTATCTCTGGTGGTAAAGGTACTGCTGAAGATAAATTCCAAGCTTTGGAAGCAGCTGGCGTTAAAACGGTGAAGAGTCTGGCCGAGATTGGTCAAGGCCTTCGTGAGATAACCGGCTGGTAATAATCCGCCTCCGTATAGTAAAAAGGTTCACATTAGTGAACCTTTTTTTATGTCCAAATTGTGCGGTTAGCTGACACAGTGCAGCAAGCGTTTACCGCTTAGACCTTTTTAAACTGAGCCAATATAAAGCAGAAAGTTGCGCTAACCACCACCGATGGACCGGCTGGTGTATCATAAAACCACGATAAACTAAGCCCACCGAGAACACATAATGCACCGATTGCGGCGGCGAGGATAGCCATCTGTTCCGGCGTTCGTGCAAAACGGCGCGCCGTTGCGGCTGGAATGATGAGCATAGAGGTGATGATTAACGCACCAACAAATTTCATCCCTACCGCAATCACTAGGCCAATCATTAGCATAATAATTAAACGCATTAGATGAATATTCGTTCCCTCAATTGCAGCCAGCTCTTCATTGACGGTACTAGACAGAAGCGGTCGCCAAAAAGCGACCAGGGTTATCAAGATTGCAAATACACCAAGGTAGATAAACATAACATCTTGATTGGATACCGACAGCAGATCACCGAATAGATACCCCATGAGGTCTACGCGAATATTATCAAGAAAGCTTACGGCGATTAAACCTAACGATAGGGAACTGTGGGCTAAAATGCCGAGTAGTGTGTCAGTTGCAACGAGCTGTTGCCTTTGCAATGTCACTAAGATAATTGCAAGACTCAGACAGACAACAATTAGCGCAAAATATAGATTGATATCTAATAAAAAGCCTAGCGCTAATCCCATTAATGAGGCGTGTGCAAGGGTGTCACCGAAATACGCCATCTTGCGCCATACTACAAATGAGCCTAAAGGCCCTGCAACGATGGCGATACCAATGCCCGCAAGAATAGAGGGTAATAAGAACTCAATCATGTTTGTGTCCGTGTGAATCATGTTGACACCCATCACTTTCATCCTCGACTGTATCGCCAGAGAGGTCATGGTGGTGATGTTGATGCTGATGTTGATAAAGGGCGAAGCTGGATTGGTCGATATTTTTTTGGCCAAACATTGCTATGTAGTTTGGGTGTTCAGCGATAACGGTAGGAGTGCCTGAGCAACAGATATGATGCTGTAAGCAGATAACATTATCTGTTTTTGCCATCACAAGGTGCAGGTCATGGGACACCATAAATATGGCGCAGCTAAATCTGTGTCTAAGGGTATCGATGAGATTATAGAGTTCAACTTGTCCTTGGACATCAACCCCTTGTGCGGGTTCATCTAATACCAACAGTCCGGGACGACTCAATAGTGCTCTGGCCAATAATATGCGCTGGGTTTCGCCCCCTGACAGGCTATGTACGTCTGAGTGAATTAGATGGCTTGCACCGACTAAATTTAATGCATCTTGTCGCTCTTGTTGGCTGTATTTGCCAGCAAGTTGCAAAAATTTATTCACATTAAGTGGCAACGCATCATTGAGATGGAGCTTTTGTGGTACATAGCCAACACGGAGTTTTTTGTCGCGAACTACCTTGCCACTGTATTGGGTATTTAGCCCAAGAAGCACCTTAACTAAGGTCGACTTACCTGCGCCATTAGGGCCGATAAGGGTGGTTATTTCAGATTGTTTGATTGTTATGCTGACGTTATCTAGCACCTTTCGTTGGCCAAATTGAACGCTAATATTTTGCAGTTCGATGAGTTGTTTCATAATTGTTTCTATAAATGCCGTTTGTGGTTTTTATGTGATAGATAGGTTTGCATTAGCGAAGTGTTATAATGTAACATTTGCATCCCGTTATCTCTATAGTCAAGGTCAGTGGTTTAATGAAACGTATTTTATTGTGTTTAGCATGTTTGGGGTTTGTGTCTTCTGCTCAAGCTATTGAAGTACTTAGTAGTATTAAGCCTATCCAGCTGATTACTCAAGAAATTACCCAAAATTCAGCAAAATCTCAGGCATTAGTCGGCTCCGCTATGTCTCCCCATGACTATGCATTACGCCCTTCCGACTTAAAGAAGATTCGTTCTGCTGATCTTGTTATTTGGTACGGCAACGACCTAGAAGCCTTTATGGCAGCAACTGTCGAAGGGCAACAAAATGTGCTTACTATTAGCGAAATTCCGCAATTAGAGCGTAGGGCGTTTGCCGAAGAACATGCTCACGCACATGAAGGGCATGACCATGGTACACACGATCCACATGTGTGGTTAGGGCCAAAACAAGTTGCTGTGATCGCCACAGCCATCGCACACAAGCTTTCCGCTATGGACCCAGACAATGCGGTGCATTATCAGCAAAATCTAGATCAATTCTTGGTTCAATTACATAAAACTGTACTCGATATTGATAGTCGCCTGTCCCCTCTAAAAGCTAATGGCTATTATGTGTTTCATGATGCATATGGATACTTTGAAGAGTCTTTTGGCTTGAATCATCTTGGTGCATTCACGGTGAGTCCAGAGAGAAAGCCTGGCGCACGAAGCCTGATACAGATTAAGACCCGTCTTGCTAAAGGTGACGTAAAATGTGTGTTCAGTGAGCCGCAGTACCAACCTGCAATTATTGAAACGGTAACGCGAGGTAGCGCGGTTAATCGTGGTGAGTTAGATGCGCTTGCCTCTCGCATTGAGGTTAAACCCGGAGCGTATTTTGATTTTCTTAATCAGCTAAGCCGCCAGTTTGAGACTTGTCTAAAATAACCTTTCATTTATGGAAAGTAATTTCCCACAAAAGCACCTGTAGAGGGTGCTTTTTTTTGTCCCATTCGAGGTTTGTGTAGGGTACAGTATGCTACATTAACTCAAATGATAATTATTGGCATTTAGATTATGAAACTGGCAGACATCCCTTTAGGGCAACAAGCAACCATAGTATCCATGCAGCAATTGGATGGACAAACGCGTAAAAAATTAATGGTTATGGGGTTATTGCCTAATACCCAAGTGACCGTTGTTCGTGTTGCACCCTTTGGCGATCCCCTGCAGATTCGCGTGCGTGATGTGAGTGTCGCATTACGCCAATCTACTGCAAAACAAATCGATGTAGAGGTTGCATAATGAACTATTCAATCTTAACCGTAGGCAACCCTAATAGCGGAAAGACGACACTATTCAATGCCTTCACCGGTTCTAATCAAAGAGTTGGTAACTGGGCTGGTGTAACAGTAGAGAAAAAGACAGGTTATTACTCACTAGCTGGCGATGATTTTGATCTAACGGATCTGCCGGGTATCTACGCGCTAGATAGTGGTAACGATGCCAACAGCTTAGATGAAACCATTGCAGCTCGAGCGGTGTTATCTTCGCCAGCTGATTTGATAATAAACGTTATTGATGCAACCTGCTTAGAGCGCAGCCTGTATGTCACCCTCCAGTTGCGTGAACTTGGCCGCCCTATGGTAGTGATCCTAAACAAAATGGATTCGCTGGAAAAAGAAGGGCAAAAGATAAACCTTAAGGGGCTTAGTAAGGCGATTGGTTGTCCTGTCTTAGCGGTAAGCGCAACCAAGCAGCATGAGGTCGATACCCTTAAATCTGATCTGCACAAGATGCTTGCTCAAGGGGTGAAAGTTGAACCTTTGAACCTGGATTACGGTGAAGAGTGTGAGCGTTACCTTGATAACATCGCAAGCCTATTTGATTATGATCTAGTGGCTAATCGCGCGATTGCGATACGTGCACTTGAGCAAGACCAGTTGGTGTTAAATAACGCGTCTGGTGAAGCAAGAGATGCAGTTATGGCAACCTGCCGTGGTAGCGATCTAGATATAGAAATGCACACCGCTGATGTAAAATATTCATTTTTGCATCAGGTAACAAAAGCCAATCGTGCTCAGGTTGGAAGAGTGACGCGTAGTGTAACTGAGCGCATTGACGCAGTTATCCTAAACCGCTGGTTAGGTGTGCCTATTTTCTTCGCCGTTATGTATTTGATGTTTATGTTTTCCATCAATGTTGGTACTGCGCTACAAGACTTTTTCGATATCTCATTTGGCGCAGTATTTGTTGGCGGTACACACCATCTTTTAGATGGGGTTCTCCCAGCTTGGATAGTGACGATCCTTGCAGACGGTATTGGTGGAGGCATACAACTTGTTGCTAGCTTCGTGCCTATTATCGGCGGTCTATATCTGTTCTTGACCCTGCTCGAAGGGTCGGGCTATATGTCTCGCGCAGCGTTTGTGCTTGATAAAGTGATGCAGAAAGTAGGGCTTCCGGGTAAGGCTTTTGTACCCTTGGTGCTTGGTTTTGGCTGTAACGTCCCAGCAATTATGGCAAGTCGTACCCTAGATCAAGAGCGCGAGCGCCGCTTAGCCGCTTCTATGGCACCTTTTATGTCCTGTGGTGCTCGCCTGCCGGTTTATGCCTTATTCGCAGCCGCATTCTTTCCTGAATCGGGACAGAACGTAGTATTTGCGTTGTATCTATTGGGTATTGTAGCGGCGGTCTTCACCGGCCTAGTGCTGAAGTACACCATCTATCCAGGTAATAGCGATAGCTTTATCATGGAAATGACAGACTATGAAATACCACAACTAAAGAATGTAGTTATTAAAACCTGGCACAAGCTAAAGCGTTTTGTATTTGGTGCGGGTCAAACCATCGTAGTGGTAGCGGCTATCTTGACCTTTATTAACTCAATCGGTGTTGATGGAAGTTTTGGCAACCAAGACAGTCAAAATTCTGTTCTTTCTAAAGTTGCTCAGGTGGTTACACCGGTATTTGCGCCAATGGGAATTGAACAAGATAACTGGCCTGCGACGGTAGGTATTGTGACGGGCATCTTCGCCAAAGAAACAGTGGTTGGAACACTAAATAGTCTCTACATGACCACAGCTGAAAAGTCAGATGAAGAATACGATTTGATGGGAAGCTTGCAAGAGGCTGTGATGTCTATCCCTGAAAATCTAGCCGGTATTAACCCAACGGACCCATTAAACCTTCAGGTTGGTGATGTTAATGATGCTGGTGCTGCAGCGCAGGAGCAAGATGTAGATGTATCGGTGTTTGCTAACCTGAGAAGTAAGTTTGGCTCAGCGCATACCGCATTTGCTTATTTGATTTTCATCTTACTATACACCCCATGTGTGGTAGCTATGGGCGCATATGTTCGTGAGTATGGCGCTAAATATGCTCGCTTTATTGCAGTATGGACCTTTGGTTTAGCGTACAGCGGTGCGGTGCTATATAACCAGGTGGTGCACTTTGCTGATAACCCTGCTTATAGCTCAATGTGGATCGCTATTATTATCGGGTTTGGGTTAGCTGTCTTCTATAGCTTGAAGCGACAAGCCAAGAAACAACAACTGCTTGATGCTGAAAACTTAGCCTAGCGAGTGCGATTATGATTTTACAGCAGTTAAAGCAATACCTAGAAACAAATGGTACCTCTGAGCGCAAGGTATTAGCCAATCACTTCGGTCTGTCTGAAGATGGGGTGGATGCTATGTTTGAGCGTTGGATTCAGCGTGGAGAGGTAATGCGTATCGAGGACACCTTAAATGGAAAACTGTCGGGCGTACGATACGCACTTAATAAAGGAATTGGCATCTCAGTGAAGATGTAATTCAATTTAGCTAAAATTAGCTTGGTGAGAACTGTGCGTTTTCATCAAGCTTTTGTTTTATCTGGGCTAGCATAAATTGCTGCTCTTCATTACTGCGTTCTATGCCAGTGGTGTTTCCCCATACTGGTCCAGGCCAAGCGGCATCATCTTTAAAGCGTGCAATATGGTGAATGTGAAGCTGCGGAACCATATTGCCTAGTGCGCCAAAGTTGAGCTTATCTGGGCTATATAAGGCTTCTAAACACTCCATTACCGCTTGAGATTCAATAAGAAACTGCTGCTGATTTGCACCTGTCATATGGTGGATTTCGGCTAGACTCTCCAAGCGCGGCACTAAGATAACCCAAGGAACCGTGCTGTCTTTGTGCAATAGCGCGACCGATAGCGGAAAGTGACCAATAACATCGGTATCTTTTTGTAGTTGGTGGTGCAAAGCAAATGTCATATAGGCTCCTATTGAACTGCATTGGTAGTTTGTGAATTATGAGTATTGGGCTCACGACTTAGCATTAATGCACCGCCGATTAGCATAATAGCACCGAACATCTGCGGAATAGTTAAGGTGGCATCAAATACGTACCAGTTGATTGCCACAGCAGAGACAGGGAAGAATAGCTCTGCTATGGTGCCGTAGCGCGCAGGAATGCGCTCCAGCCCTTTATAATAGATAAACATACCCAGCAGACCTGACAGCAACACCATATAAACCAAAGAGCTTAAACTGCCTTCTGATAGTGAGACCTGCTCTGTGCTATATCCCATCGCAAAACATAAGAAAATCAACCCAAGAGCAAAGCGGCCCGACATGATTTGCACACTACTGTAACCTGTTAGCGATAGCTTACGGCCATAAACGGTTGACGCGCCCCATGCAATAACAGCAAGTAGTGCACAGCCGTACCCACTTAAGATTGCAATTACCTCTGGCGTATAATGCCAGGTTGCTTCTTCATGGAGTAGAGCCAGTATATCGGGCGCAATCATCACGATACTTCCCAATAGGCTTACTGAAGACCAGAGTAAGAAGTGCTTTTGCAGTTTCTCTTTGAGCAATATAACCGACAGTGATATTGCCACTATCGGCTGCAATTTCTGTATCAAGATGACAATAGTAGGGTTCATTAAGCTAAAGGCTTTGGTAAAGGCTAAGGTGCCGATTGCCGAGCCAAATATGCCAATTAGAACAAAACCAAATAGGGTTCCTTTAATGTAGCTAAAGCGCCATTTAGGAACAAAGATCTGAATTGCAGCGAGTATCAGCACTAGAATTAGGTGCTCATAAAATACAATCTGTAGGGTGCTGTTATGTTCTAACAGCGGATAACGAAATAGGGTGTCAGCGGCCCATAGGGTAGCTGCTAGCATAACGAGTATGATTCCTGTCACGATGATCTCCGAGTATTAAGTCAATTCGTAGCAGGGGCAAAAAAGAGGCACAGCTTGCTGCACAGAAGATACTATCCAGTAGATACTGAATTGAATGTTTCTGCTCAACAATACTTACGCTAGCTTGAGGCTAGTGTGATTTACTTCTTTCATCCGGACTATAACCGTCGGCTCTGGGTTTACACCAGATCTGCTGACCCTTCGGTATTCGAAGGCGCTCGTGGGCTCAAGCAATGCTTTTACCACCGGTGGGGAATCTCACCCCGCCCTGAAGTGTGTCTTGCGACGGGCATACGGTATCAAATTGGTTACACAGTGCAAGTCTAATTCATATTAATAATAGATGTATTGCAGTGCTCAGCTCATGCATATGAATGATGTTTGTTATGTTTTTTGGGGTGGCGTAATATCGTATAGCGATAAGCCATAGGTTTTGGTAGATCTAGCGATTCAAACTGCCTGAGTTGGTGTTTGAGTGGGGAGATGGGTTTTTGTCTGGTGAAAGCCCCTAACTACTGGCTGGATGGCCGTATATTAGGGGCTTTTTGATTGGTATCAGGTTTCTAGCATCAGCCAAGTGAAATTGCTTAGCATAGCGAGAGCCTTTTTAGTTAACCCTTAGTTTAAAAGCGCTTAGAAAAGACCGCGGTCAATCCGATAATCGCAATAGCAAGGATCATGATTGGTCCCTTGCCGCTATCAAAGCCGCTTAGGATACCCGCACATGCAACAACTGCAACCGCAACTGGAATGACGAATTTAACCAGGTTGTACCAAAGGCCGAATAGTGGAAATGAAATCTTACTGTTATTGGTGATCTCTTTCTCAAGGTCAACACGGTTTAGACGCCAGCCAGCAAAGATACAGATAAGCATACCGCCTACAGCAAGGAATACTTTATCGGTTAATAGGTCAAAGATATCAAATACGCCAGTATCGAATAGCTTAGGACCAAGCCCACCTAGAGATAGTGAAGCAAATACACACATTACTGCCATTACCGCACTTGCACTAAGAACAGCGTTGACGCGTTTCATGCCTTTCTCATCGATAAGGTAAGAAACCACAACCTCTAGCAGAGATACAGACGAGGTCAGAGCTGCCACAGTTAGGCCGATAAAAAACATCATCGCAAACACTAGCCCAATGCCACCCATTTCAGCAAATAGCTGCGGAACAACCACAAACACTAAACCAGGACCTGCGGCAGGTTCCATATTGAAAGCAAACATAGCCGGGAACATAGCAATACCAGCTAGAAGAGCAACTGCTGTGTCCATACCTACAACCATACCTGTAGTTTGAACAAGGTTTTCTTTCTTCTTCAGGTAGCTACCGTATGTGATCATACAACCCATACCCAAGCTAAGAGAGAAGAAAGCTTGCCCTAGAGCGGCCAGAACCACATGGCTATCGACTTTTGTGAAATCTGGTTTGAATAGGAACTCAAGACCGGCACTTGCGCCTGGAAGTGAAAGCCCTTTTACTGCCACCACGATTAAAATGATAAACAGCAGTGGCATAAGGATCTTGCCTGCTTTTTCTATACCACCAGAGATACCTTTGCTCACAATGATAATATTTAGCACTAGGTAAGCGGCCATCCACATAAGTGGTTGAATTGGATTAGAAATAAAGCCACCGAAGCTGTCACCAATCGCGTCTGGGGTATTTAGAAGACCAGAGGCTATCTTAGGAATATAAGCCAGAGCCCAACCACCAACAACAGGATAGAATCCCATAATTAATAGGCCACTCAATACACCAATTACACCAACAAAGGTCCAGCGCTTGTCTGTAGTCTTGAAAGAGCCAACAGCGGCACGACTGGTGTGTCGACCAATAGCAAACTCAGTTAGCATGACACTAAAACCAATTACAATCACAAATGCTAGGTAGATAAGAACAAACGCACCGCCGCCATTTTCACCCGCTGTATATGGAAATTTCCAGATATTACCAAGACCGACAGCCGATCCTGCCGCTGCCATTACAAATCCTAATCTTGAGCCCCAATTATCACGAGGGGATGCTGTTGGGTTACTAGTCGCCACAATTACTCCGTTAATTTATATTGCTTATTTCTTTTAAGTGCTATGTGTATAGATTCATATACACTTTTGAAATGTTTGATTTATGTCTTAATCAGGGGAGTTAAACAATTTTTTATGCAAGTTAAAAGACTATAAAAGTGATTAGTGAGGGGTAGATCAATCTATGAAATTTAACTGTTGTTAAATTGAGCAATACGGCCAGTTCTCCCTGCAAACTAATCGTTACATCTAACATCTTAATAACATTGATTTATTGCTAGCATAAATGAGATTTGCGACTTGAAATAAAAATTAGACATAAAAAAACCCACGCGAGGCGTGGGCTATATAAAGCGAATTAAGCGATGAATTACATGCGCTCTAGGGTATTAATACCGAGTAGAGATAGGCCTTGCTTAATTGTTTTTGCAGTAAGGGCTGCCAGTTGCAAACGGCTTTGCTTAGTGGCTTCTTCTTCGGCGACTAAGATAGGACACGCCTCATAGAAGCTAGAGAATTGACCTGCAAGCTCAAATAGGTAGCTACACATAATGTGTGGCTGGCCTTCACGAGCAACCGCTTGAACTGCCTCTTCAAATTGAAGTAACTTAGCGATTAGCGCTTTCTCTTTCTCATCAGTAATGATGATGTCGCCTTTAAGCTCATCCATATTGATGCCAGCTTTAGCAAATACTGATGCTACGCGAGTGTATGCGTATTGCATGTAAGGTGCGGTGTTACCCTCAAATGCCAACATATTGTCCCAATCGAACACGTAGTCGGTTGTACGGTGTTTAGAAAGGTCAGCATATTTCACAGCTGCCATAGCTACTGTGTTCGCGATCTTGCTCTTCTCTGCACTTTCTAGATCTGGGTTTTTTGATTCAATAAGCTTAGCTGCACGCTCTTCTGCTTCATCAAGAAGGTCAGCTAGACGTACTGTACCACCGGCACGGGTTTTAAATGGGCGACCATCTTTACCCAGCATCATACCGAATGCATGGTGCTCAAGAGAAACCTCTTCAGGTACATAGCCTGCTTTGCGGACAATGGTCCAAGCTTGCATTAGATGCTGATGCTGGCGTGAATCAATGAAGTAGAGCACACGGTCTGCGCCAATTTTTTCAAAGCGGTATTTTGCACAAGCGATGTCGGTTGTGGTGTATAGGAAGCCACCATCACGTTTTTGGATGATAACACCCATAGCGTCGCCATCTTTATTCTTATATTCCTCTAAGAATACAACCTGAGCACCGTCATCCTCTACTGCTAAGCCTTGTTGTTTAAGGTCTGCAACAATACCAGCAAGCATGTCGTTGTACATGCTTTCACCCATGACGTGCTCACGAGTAAGTGAAACGTTTAGACGGTCATAGTTGCGCTGGTTTTGTACCATAGTGATATCAACCAGTTTTTTCCACATTTGCGCGCAGTATTCATCGCCACCTTGCAGTTTAACTACGTAGCTACGTGCTCTAGCCGCAAAATCTTGGTCTTCATCGTAAAGCTTTTTGGATTCACGATAAAAAGCTTCTAGGTCAGAAAGTTCCATAGAAACTTCACCAGATTCTTTTTGAACGCGCTCAAGGTTGGCAATCAACATACCAAATTGAGTACCCCAATCACCGATATGGTTGGCGCGAACTACTTTGTGGCCTAGAAACTCTAGGGTACGAACTACCGCATCACCGATAATAGTTGAGCGAAGGTGACCTACGTGCATCTCTTTGGCAACGTTTGGTGCAGAATAGTCAGCCACAATAGTTTGTGGTGCTTCTTGCGCCACACCTAAGCGTGAGTCAGCTAAAGCCAGTTGCGCTGATTTTGCTAAGAATTCTTCGCTAAGGAAGATGTTGATAAAGCCTGGGCCTGCAATCTCAGTCTTGCTGGCGATCCCGTCTAGGTCTAGGTTTTCAATAACTTTTTGCGCGAACTCTCGAGGGTTAGTTCCCAGTCGTTTTGCTACGCCCATTACGCCGTTAGCTTGGTAATCACCAAATTGTGCTTTTGCTGATTGACGTACTGCGGCAGGGCTTCCTGCTGGTGCGCCCGCAGCTTCGAGTGCTTGGGAAACTTTGTCGTTAATAAGTGCTTGGATATTCACGCGCTAATCCTTCATTCAAGGAGTGTCATGAAGGCGATGCTCGCCTTCTTGTCTAAAATTAGAAAATGGCGTTTATAATACCAATTAAACGGCGATGAATCGAGAGTCTTGAGCTATTCATATTTGCAGTTACAATCACGCAGTTAATTACAATAACTAGGCAAGGGTAAGATTCCGTTGAACAGATTACAGCAAGAGAAGTTACATCCGGTTCAGATGCTACAGCGCGTTAGTGATTTTATGCATAAGGTCGAAGCCTTAGCTCAGGAGTTAGGGCTCCCGATTGACGCGTTTCAAGCCGATCACCTTGCACTGCGCATTAACGATTGGGAGGTGGCTAGCTTAGCTCATCAGGCGTGGAAAGATTATGGACGCACTATCTCAGAGGCCAATATCAATGGTCGTCCAATTGTGGTGATGTTGCTTGAGAATCCGATTAAGTATAAAAACTGGAACATTGAATGCCTTGAGTTGCCTTACCCGGCTAAACCCTATCCCAATCAAGATTGGGAGCATGTTGAGTTTGTTATTCCATCAGATGCGCTGGTGGCAGAGGATTATCTAGCAGAATTATGTCAGCGGTTTTGTGGCCTAGCAGGCGCGTTAGACAATCAAGGTTACAAGGTTAAGCTTTCAAGCCCAAAAGGGGAGGGAGAGCGCCTAGCAAACCCAACTGTCGCCATTAAAAAGCAAGGGGTGTGCATTAAGCTTCACCCCCATCCATTAAAAGCTGTAGTTGAGTCAGAACAAGGACTATAAGATAACGGTCTTATTACCGTTAACAAATACATTGTCATTAACGACTTTATTTAGTGCTTTACTGAGAACGTTTTTCTCTACGTCGCGTCCTGCTTGTGCCATGTCTTTTGCACTGAAGTTATGGTCGACTGGGATAACGTCTTGCTTAATGATTGGGCCTTCATCAAGATCATCGGTAACAAAGTGCGCGGTGGCACCGATGATTTTAACGCCACGCTCATATGCCTGCAGGTAAGGTTTAGCCCCAATAAAGGCAGGTAAGAAACTGTGGTGAATGTTAATGATGCGATGCCTATATTGAGCCACAAAGCCTGGATTTAATATGCGCATGTATTTTGCTAACACTAAATAGTCAGGTGCATATTGGTCAATAGCGGCGGTGATCTTGGCTTCGTGTTGTTCGCGGGTTAACCCTTCATGGCTAACATGACAAAATGGGATATCAAATTTTTCCGCAAGGGGTTGCAGGGTGTCATAGTTGCCTATAATAGCGGCAATATCGATATTGAGAGAACCATCGAAGGCCTTGATTAGGATGTCACCCAAGCAGTGAGCTTCTTTGGTGACTAATATAACTACCTTCTTTTTGGAAGAATCTACTAAGGATTTACTCGCGCCTTTAGGCAGCGCTAACTCTAAGTCTTCGAGTAATACGGCATCATTGAAGTTACCCTCAAGTTCCGTGCGCATAAAAAAATGACCGCAAGTATTATCAACAAACTCATTGTTATGGATAATGTTTAGCTGATGCTTGTAGCAGATATTGGTGATCTTGGCGATAAGACCCGGCTCATCAGAGCAATGGGTTAGAAGTGTTTTTCTTTCCATGAAAAGGATTCCTTTAAAGAACTAATGCCACCACTATACTCAAGAATAGTTTTGATTCCAGCCGAAATGATGGAATTTTTAGGGAAATTAACATCCCATTAAAGGAAGTAAGTTGAAGATTAATAAGGTGTTTTCTGTTGATGGTGCGCTTGGTAAAACCATTCAAGGCTTTTTACCACGTGATGCCCAAACAGAAATGGCGCAAGCAGTTAGTGATGCCATTACCCAGCAACAGCAACTTGTGATCGAGGCGGGTACCGGAACGGGAAAAACCTTCGCTTATTTAGCCCCGGCGCTGCTTAGTGGCAAAAAAGCAATTGTGTCTACTGGTTCTAAGAATCTGCAAGAGCAATTGTTCCATCGTGACCTTCCGTTAATGGTGGACGCTTTAGGCTTTACTGGGCGAGTAGCTTTGTTAAAAGGGCGCTCTAATTATTTGTGCTTAGATAGATTGAGCCGCCAGATGATCGAGAGCCATGGACAGCATGCTGATCCTCTATTGCTCAGTCAGTTAGTTAAGGTTCGTAACTGGTCATCTTCTACAAAATCGGGTGACTTGGGCGAGTGTGAGTCACTGCCTGAAGACAGTCCTATAATCTCCGACATAACCTCTAATAACGATAATTGTTTAGGTAAAGAGTGCCCGAGCTATCAAGAATGCTTTGTATTTAAAGCCAGAACCAGAGCCCTAGAAGCGGATCTGGTGGTGGTGAACCATCACCTTTTTTTAGCGGATTTAGCCGTAAAAGAAACCGGGTTTGGGGAACTGCTTCCTGAGGCGGAGGTATTTATTTTTGATGAGGCGCACCAGATCCCAGATATTGCCAGCCAATATTTTGGTCAGTCTTTAAGTTCGCGCCAGATAAACGATCTAGCCAAAGATATAGAGATTGCGTATCGCACCGAAGCCAAAGACATGCGTCAGCTGCAAAAGGTGGCAGACAGGCTAGTCAGTTGCGCTGCCGAATTGCGCATAGCGTTAGGTGAACCCGGCTTTCGAGGTAACTGGCGCGAGAGCTTAAAAAGCAGTGATGTGCAGCGCAATGTGACGCGTCTTTCTGAAGGGTTACAGCTTACCCGAGAGGTGTTAAAGGTTGCCTTAGGTCGCTCGCAACTACTCGATACGGCTTTTGACCGAGTTACGCTATTACAGAATCGCTTACAGCGGGTATGCGATACTGCAATTATGGGGTACTCCTATTGGTTTGATTGTACTCGGCGCCATTTCTCTTTGAACATCACTCCGCTTTCGGTTGCAGATAAATTCAAGCAACAGGTTGATGAGCAAGGAGGTAGCTGGATATTTACCTCGGCTACGTTATCGGTTTCTGACGACTTTAGCCATTTTACCTCTCGCCTCGGATTGATACCCAAGCAGCAAATGGCACTTAACAGTCCCTTTGATTATCAAACTCAAGCTACGCTATGTGTGCCGCGTTATTTACCTGAGCCCAATAGCCCGTTGATGGCGCAAAAACTGGTATCTATGCTAGCGCCTGTCATTGAGATAAACAGAGGGCGCTGCTTCTTTTTATGCACCTCACATGCCATGGTAAAAAACCTCACTGAACGCTTTCGTGAATGCTTAACCCTACCGGTACTGATGCAAGGTGAAAGTAGCAAGCAGGCGCTATTGCAAGAGTTTGTTGAGTTGGGGGATGCCTTGCTCATTGCCACAGGAGCATTCTGGGAGGGGGTAGATGTTAGAGGTGACACCTTAAGCTGTGTTATCATCGACAAATTACCCTTTACCGCCCCGGATGACCCACTACTTAAGGCTCGCATCGAAGATTGCAAGCTAAGTGGCGGTGACCCATTCTATGAGGTACAACTGCCGGATGCGGTTATCGCACTTAAGCAAGGGGCAGGGCGATTAATTCGGGATGCAACCGATCGTGGTGCGTTGATTATTTGTGACAATCGCTTGGTAACTCGGGATTATGGGAAGTGGTTTTTATCCAGTTTGCCACCGATGCCAAGGACTCGCAGCATCTCAGCGGTAAAAGATTTTCTACAGGCTTGCGACAGTGATCGCAAGTGATATTGAACGGGCCTTTGTGCCCAATGAAGACATTGAGAGTAACATGAGCGCTAAAATTTTAGCTTTGGATACCTCTACTGAGTTCTGCTCGGCAGCACTTTGGGTAGATGGCGAACTGTTTTATCGTGGTGAGGTGTCGCCTCGCGGACATACGACCAAAATCCTACCTATGGTTGATGAGATTTTGGCTGAGGCTGGGCTGTCGCTCAAGCAGCTAGACGGTTTAGCGTATGGACAAGGTCCTGGCAGTTTTACGGGTGTGCGTATTGGCATTGGTGTTGCTCAAGGGCTGGCGTTTGGCGCTGATTTACCTATGTTAGGCGTATCAACGCTTAAAGCTATGGCGCAAGGCGTTCATCGCACTTTAGGCTCTAATAATGTGGTAGCCGCAATCGATGCCCGTATGAGTGAGATATATTGGGGGCGCTACAGTAAAGACACCACTGGCCGCTGGATTGAAGTGGATGAAGAGTGTGTAATTCCACCTTTAGAGCTTGTAGAACAGACCAAAGCCGACGATAAAGCGTGGATGCAAGCGGGAACCGGTTGGGAGGCATATAAAGATGGGCTTGAAGGGTTGGCGTTATCTACTACCGAAAGTGGTGTGCTATATCCTGAGTCTCAAGACATTGTCACTATCGCCGTGCAAGAGTGGGATAGCGCACCCTTGGTAAGCGCCGAAGAGGCAGCTCC
The DNA here is from genome assembly GCF_024346875.1 of Vibrio gallicus. Lineage (NCBI taxonomy): Bacteria > Pseudomonadati > Pseudomonadota > Gammaproteobacteria > Vibrionales > Vibrionaceae > Vibrio > Vibrio gallicus. The sequence goes on along the minus strand of NZ_AP024871.1, from coordinate 1,709,738 downwards.
GGTATACCTTAGAGATAAGGTGGCATGGAAAAAACTACCAGGTCGCGAATAACGACTTAACCGCAAGAGGTTCCAATGGCAAAGGCGCTAGTGTTATTCATTTCATTGTTTGTAGCAGGTTGTGCTTCTTTGCCTGAACCTATCGATAGCCAAGACATAAATATCACCACCGATTATCAAGGATGGATAAACACAGCGCCACAAGAGGTAACGAGTGTGCGTTTAGGGGGTGTGATAGCTAAGGTAAGTAACGAGGCTAATCGTACTCGCTTGGAAATCGTCAATCTACCAATATCAAATAATGGCAAACCGAACCTCAATATTGAGCCAGAAGGGCGCTTTGTCGCCTATATCGATGGCTTTGTGGACCCAGTGACCTATGCCAAGGGGCGCTTGGTGACTGTATTAGGAGAAGCCTCCGGTTATGAGCAAGGTATGGTGGGTAAGTTTGAGTATCGATTCCCCGTCCTAAAAGTATCGGGTTACCATCTATGGAAGATAAAAGAGACGGTTATCATCGATGATAGCCCATCAAGTATGTTTCCTTGTCGCTCATTGTATTGTCGAGAAGTAAGGATCGGCCCATCCACTGGACAAGTTATTCAACAGGTGGAGTAAGATGGATATTGTTTTAGCTGAACATAAGTTAAAGGCGCTACGCTTTGCACCTGACGCACCAACAGCGACGGTATTATTGCTACACGGTTGGTTGGACAACGCCGCGTCATTTGAGCCCTTAATTGAGAGTATGCAACGCATTCAGCCTCAATTTGAGTACATTGCTCTTGATTTGCCTGGGCATGGACTGAGTTCACACTCCCAATCTGGCTTTTATCCCTTTCATGATTATCTAGATGTATTGCATCAAGTAATAGGCAAGCTTTCTCGTCCAGTTCACTTAGTTGGACACTCCCTTGGGGCATTGATTGCCAGTTGTTATAGTGCGACATTTCCTGAACATGTTGCTAGCCTTACTCAGATAGAGGGGTATGGGCCAATGTTTGAGGAGGAGTATCACGCAATCTCTCGCCTTAAAAAGGGCATACAGAGTCGGCAGCGCATTGTTGATAAACCTGCGCGTTATTTTGCAGATATTTCGCAGATGATAACACTTAGGGCTACCACCACAGGCCTTGCTAAAGAGTTGGTTGCTCCGATTGTCTATCGGGATGCTGTCGAGGCCAAATATGGCTGGCAATGGCGCCACGATAAAAAACTAAAAGCGGATTCACTGTATCGAATGCCACCACAACACGCCAAGCAAGTGATCGCCCACTTACCGACTAAAAACCTGCTGGTATTAGGCAAACAAGGCTTTGCGGAATTACCCCATCGCTTTGTAGATAATCCCAACCCCAACACCCAGTTAATTGAGCTTGAAGGGGGGCACCACTGTCATATGACATCTCCAGAGCCACTTGCTCGCGCATTTTTCGAGCTATTAGCCCAGTAAATTTTTACTTTTGTGAACGTAAAATGAACTCAGGGCTAATTTTCGGCTAACCTACTTATATTAATACGAAATCAGTGCTATTAGACGCTGACGAAGCCCCAATTGGGGTATATAATGCGCCCCTATTTTTTCAGGAGTAATGTAGTGAATAAACCTTGGCTCTCCCGTTATCCTGCTGACGTGCCAGAAACTATCGACCCAGATATTTATCCCTCGTTAGTAGAGATGTTTGAAAACAGTGTTCGACGTTTTCCCGATCAACCCGCTTTCCTAAATATGGGTTCGGTGATGACTTACCGGAAGCTGGAAGAGCGTAGCCGAGCATTCGCAGCCTATCTTCAGAATGAACTAAAGCTAAAAAAAGGTGACCGCGTCGCCTTGATGATGCCAAACCTGTTGCAATACCCAATCGCACTATTTGGTGTGTTGCGAGCAGGCTGTATTGCGGTGAATGTCAATCCGCTTTATACCCCTCGTGAGCTAGAGCATCAGCTTAATGATGCAGAAGTAGAGACCATAGTTATTGTGTCCAACTTCGCTAATACCTTAGAGCAGATTGTAGATAATACCAGAGTCAAAAACGTGATATTGACTAGCCTAGGACAAATGCTTCCAACCGCTAAGGGTACCTTAGTTGACTTTGTGGTGAAGTATGTCAAAGGTATGGTGCCTAAATATGACTTGCCGGGAGCGATTTCGTTCAAGAAAGCCTTACATAAAGGGCGTCGCCTGCAATACGTTAAGCCATTTATGAGTGGCGAGGATATCGCATTCCTTCAGTATACCGGCGGTACAACCGGTGTTGCTAAGGGCGCTATCTTAACCCATACCAATATGGTTGCTAATGTCATGCAAGCTAAGGCGGCATATGGTGCCAAGCTCGAAGAAGGGCGAGAGCTAGTGGTTACTGCGCTACCTCTGTACCATATATTCGCTTTAACCGTAAACTGCTTACTGTTTTTGGAGCTGGGTGCCCACAACCTTCTTATTACCAACCCTAGGGATATCCCAACCTTTATTAAAGAGCTGAAGAAGGTGCCATTTACTGCCATAACAGGTGTAAACACCCTATTTAATGCCTTGGTAAATAACGAAGATTTCCAAGAATTAGATTTTAGCCGTTTGCAACTGGCAGTTGGTGGGGGCATGGCAGTACAAAAAGCCGTGGCCGAAAAATGGAAAAAGACAACCGGTGTATTCTTGCTTGAGGGCTATGGTCTGACTGAGTGTTCGCCTTTGGTATCAGGTTGTCCACACGATATGACCGATTACAATGGGTCGATTGGTGTTCCGGTACCTTCAACTGAAGTGCGCATCGTCGATGATGAAGGCAATCCTCTAGCTATGGATCAGGTCGGAGAACTGCAAGTTCGTGGGCCACAGGTTATGCAAGGCTATTGGAAGCGTGCTGAAGCGACTCGAGATGTTATCTCCCAAGAGGGCTGGTTATCAACGGGTGATGTAGTTCGTTTTGATGATGAAGGCTTCCTACACATTGTCGATCGCAAGAAAGATATGATTTTGGTGTCGGGCTTTAACGTGTATCCTAATGAGATAGAAGATGTTGTAGCACTGCATGGTAAGGTACTTGAGGTTGCTGCAATAGGGGAACCGCACGAGGTTTCCGGCGAGATTGTTAAGATATGTGTTGTGAAGCGTGATCCTTCTTTAACCAAAGAAGAGTTGATTACGCATTGCCGTCAACACTTAACTGGATATAAAGTGCCTAAGATAGTGCAGTTTATGGAAGACTTACCTAAGACGAATGTCGGTAAGATCCTGCGACGAGAGTTGCGAACTGAACAAGATCAAAAAGCATAATCCTAAATCGCCCTTAAAGGGCGATTTTAATTTTTGTGAGAATATTTTGAATTATCAAATAGTGACTAGCAACGATGTGTTGCAAACAGTGTGTGACGCTACCCGTAGTAAAGCAACGGTAATGTTAGATACAGAATTCGTTAGAACCCGCACATTCTACCCACAACTGGGATTAGTGCAGATGTTCGACGGTGAGGTTTTGTCGCTGATTGATACCAATGTGATTACCGATGTCACCCCATTTGTTGACCTGTTACAAGATCAGAGCGTGATGAAGGTATTGCATGCCTGTGGTGAAGATATCGAGGTTTTCCAGCATCATTTTCAGGCTCTGCCACAGCCTATGGTTGATACGCAGGTTATGGCGGCATTCTTAGGGCACGGTTTATCAACGGGCTTTGCAGCGTTAGTAAATGAGTACCTTGGGGTTGAACTCGATAAGAGTGAGTCGCGTACCGATTGGCTGGCAAGACCGCTAACCCAAAAACAGCTCGACTATGCGGCGGCGGATGTATTCTATCTGCTCCCTATGTTTGAAAAGCTACAAAACAAGATTGAAGAGCTAGGGTATTGGCAACAAGCATTGCAAGAAACCGCTTTGCAACTGGCTAAGCGAGTGCGCAATACTGACCCGCAAATGGCGTATAAAGATATTAAAGGTGCATGGCAGTTAACGCCTAAGCAACTGAGTATCCTTAAGCCTTTGGCAGCGTGGCGATATGAGCAAGCAGTGAAAAAAGACCTAGCCTTAAACTTTGTATTTAAGGAAGCCGATTTGCTTACCATTGCTCGATTTGAAGTCACTTCATGGCGTGAGATGGAGCGCCGTGACTGTGATGTTCGCTCGGTAAAACGTTATGGTCGTGTGATTTCTCACATGGTAGAAAGTGCTCAGCAGACGCCAGAATCTGAATGGCCAGACAAGATAGAGCGTTTGGCTGACGCAACGGGCTACAAACAGATCTTTAAAGTTTTAAAAGATGAATTAAAGCTGGTGGCGCAAACTACGGAGCTTGCCAGTGAGTTCTTAGCCTCTAAGAAGCAAATTAATCAGCTTATCTCTTGGGTGTGGCGTAAGAATAAAGATCCACAATCTATTCCTGATTTAATGCAGGGCTGGCGAGAGCCTTTAGTGGGTAAAAAACTGTTAGCTCGTTTAGAGAGCTAAGCGTAGAAACAAAGCATAAAAAAAGCGACTTCAAAAGTCGCTTTTTTGTGGCTCAATTTTCACTGTGCAAATCGGTAATTAATTATCGTCATCTGGCAGTTTTACATTGAGCTCAAGCACGGCAATATCATCATGCTTTTGCTCAAAGCTAACATCAACCATGTTCGGATCAACATCTACATACTTACTTATCACGCGTAGAATATCGGCTTTTAGCTCAGGCAAATATGCCGGTGCTGGGTCATCTTGGCTACGACGCTCAGCAACGATTATCTGTAAGCGCTCTTTGGCAAGGTTAGCCGTTGATTTCTTTTTAGGACGGAAAAATTCTAGTAGTGACATAACTTAACCTCCAAATAGACGCTTGAAGATGCCTTTTTTCGGCTCGGTAAGAAAACGAAACTCAATGGTTTCACCCAGTAAGCGTTGCACAGTGTCATCGTATGCCATACCTGCATCTGATTGGTCATCAAATATAACAGGGACCCCTTTGTTCGATGCATTGAGTACTGCTTGGCTTTCAGGGATAACACCCAACAAGTTAATGTGTAGGATCTCTTCAACATCCTCAACGCTAAGCATTTCACCTTGCGTTACTCGAGCTGGATTGTAGCGAGTTAACAGCAGGTGTTGCTTAACAGGCTCAAGGCCAAGTTCAGCACGGCGAGATTTAGAATCAAGAATGCCTAAAATGCGGTCTGAATCACGCACAGACGAGACTTCAGGGTTAGTTGTAACCACGGCTTCGTCAGCAAAGTATAGCGCCATCAACGCGCCTTGCTCGATGCCAGCAGGGGAGTCACAGATAACAAAGTCAAATCCCATTTCATCTAATTCATCTAGTACTGCTTGTACCCCTTCGCGAGATAGAGCATCTTTATCACGAGTTTGAGAAGCAGGCAGGATGAAAAGGTTTTCAGTGCGTTTGTCTTTTATCAGTGCTTGGTTTAGTGTCGCTTCGCCATTAATAACATTGACAAAATCGTACACTACGCGGCGTTCACAGCCCATAATAAGGTCTAGGTTTCGTAGACCAATATCGAAATCGATAACTGCGGTTTTTTTGCCTTTTAGGGCAAGTCCCGAAGCAATAGCGGCACTAGAGGTGGTTTTCCCTACGCCGCCTTTACCTGAAGTAACAACAATGATACGTGCCATCATTTTTTCCTTTATTAAATTTTAAGTAGTTCGCTATTTAGAGTTTCATCCTTCAAACTCAATATCACTCGCTCTCCCCAATGATCGGAGTCGATTTGCTCGCTAAGCCAATAGTTCCCAGCAATAGAAACTAATTCTGCTTGCATATTATGGCAGATGATAGTGGCATTTTGACCGCTGGCACCAGCAAGGGCGCGACCACGTAAAGTGCCATAAATATGTATGCTTCCATCCGCAATAACCTCAGCGCCTGCGCTGACACTATTTAGAATTATTAAGTCGCAATCCTTAGCATAGACTTGTTGTCCGGAACGCACCGGAGTACGAATGATTCGACTCGGTACAATAGGCTCTGGCGCTTTGTCTGGACGATTGGTTCCCGTCATAACGGCCAACCCGGCTTCTCGGGCTGCCTTTTCGAGTTGTTTATCGTTACACTCAGTAACCCCAACAGGTATCATTCCTACATTTTCTATGCCCTGTTTGAGGGTTGATAGGTTTAAATCTGGCGACGCATCGGATAGATTAATCACTAAGGGAGCGGATTTAAAAAATGCAGGCGCTTTCGATACTTTTTCATCAAGATAACGGATAGCAGACTGAGAGTCATGCTGGTGCATATGAAGTACTGTGAGTGGAAAGCTACTGCCTTTCAAGTCTGGAGATTGAGACATCGAACCTAGCCTTGGCATATAATCTGATTTAATTCTCCTCATGTTATATTTCATTACGAGGGGCGACAAGTAATCTTATTGTCAAAATATGCTTTTGGCTTCAAAATCCCCAATAAGCGGTGTTTTTAACACTTTTGTATTGTTTATTTTAGACAATCACTCGATAGATCAAGGGATCTTATGATTTGCGCAATTTATAGAAGTAGTAAAAAAGCAGGTATGTACCTCTATGTCCCTAAGAAGGACGATTTTAGCCAAGTGCCTGATCAGCTTATGCAGATGTTTGGCAAGCCAGTTGTTGTGATGATGATCAATTTAGCGACACGTTCTTTGGCACTTGTTGACACAGACAAGGTCAAACAATCATTGGTTGATGATGGTTATTTCTTACAGTTGCCACCACCGGTGGAAAATGAACTGGAAAAACACAAGAAAAGAAATAAACAAGGCGGAACGCCGACGGAGTAATAAATGGACTTTGCAATGAGAACAAGGACGTTCGCATGCCTACTGGGCCTATTTTCAATCCCTGTGTTTGCACAGGATAGTTTGGTCGATAGAGACATTAGTTTTGAGGCGTATGTTGAGACGCTAAAAACGCAAGCTATTGAGCAGGGGATACGTCCCAATACCGTAAACCAAGCCTTCGATAGCATCGAATTTAAACATCATGCTGTAAAAGCTGACCGCTCTCAGCCTGAGCACAAAATAACCCTCGAACAATACCTGCCTAGAGCAGTACCAGGTTGGAAGATTAAGCAAGCGAACAAGAAATACGCCCAGCATCGACAAGAGCTAGACCGAATCGGTGCGAAATACAGCGTTCAGCCTCGCTTTATCGTGGCACTGTGGGGCGTTGAAAGTAACTTTGGTTCTTTGACGGGGGGCTTTGGGGTTATTGATGCACTCACTACTATGGCATTTGAAGGGCGCAGAGAGACGTTCTTTCGCAATGAGCTAATGCATGCGTTGACCATCTTAGATGAAGGGCACATCACCGCTGATGATATGAAAGGCTCATGGGCCGGTGCTATGGGGCAGCCTCAATTTATGCCTAGTTCGTTTTTGAAGTACGCCGCCGATGGTAACGGAGATGGCACTAAAAATATCTGGGGCAATGAGAGTGATGTATTTGCTTCAGCGGCTAATTATCTAAAACAATCAGGCTGGGATCACACCTACACTTGGGGTCGTGAGGTTAAAGTTAGTAAACCGTTAGCAACTGAGTTATATGGGCGACAAAAGGGACAGGCGAAAACCTTAACTCAGTGGCAAGCATTGGGGGTTAGAAATCAGCAAGGACAGGATTTACCCGTGCTTAAGTCTGATATCGATGCTTGGTTGATTGCACCTGATTCGCCATCAGGGCGCACCTATCTGGTATACAATAACTATCAGGTATTAATGAAGTGGAATCGCTCGTATTACTTCGGGCTGGCAGTGAGTCAGCTGGCGGACTCGATACGCTAGGTGTGCTGTAGGTTGATTACGTTGAATTTCCCTAGTACAAAGAGCAAAAGCCTTGGTACTAGGGAATGAATCACGACTTATTGATTACTATATTGCTCGCAAGCAATCAGTGTATTCTCAATTAGTGAGGCTACTGTCATTGGGCCAACGCCACCAGGGACAGGGGTAATAAACGCCGCATTTTCTTTCGCTACGTCGTACTCTACATCACCAACCAGCTTACCGTTGTCTAGACGGTTGATGCCTACATCGATAACCACTGCGCCAGGCTTGATCCACTCACCAGGAATGAAGTTCGGTTTACCTACCGCAACCACCACAACATCGGCTCTACGAACCTGATCTTCAAGATCATTGGTGAATCTATGACAGATGGTTGTAGTACAGCCTACTAGCAGTAATTCAAGTGCCATCGGGCGACCAACAATGTTTGATGCGCCAACTACGGTTGCATTCTTACCGTGAGTAGGGATGTTGTAGCGTTCAAGTAGGGTAATAATACCCTTAGGAGTGCATGAACGTAGCTTAGGCATACGTTGCACTAGACGACCCACGTTATATGGGTGGAAGCCATCAACATCCTTTGAAGGATGGATGCGCTCCAATATAGGAGTAGAATCAATACCGGCAGGAAGCGGCAGCTGAACTAGAATCCCATCAATTTCTGGATCTTGGTTTAGCTCATCAATAAGCGCAAGAATCTCTTCTTCAGTCGCCGAGTGAGGTAAATCGTAAGAACGAGATAAAAAGCCCACCTCGTCACATGCGCGGCGCTTACTACCCACGTATACTTCAGAAGCAGGGTCTTCGCCTACCAATATAACTGCTAGTCCTGGCGCTCTTAAGCCTGCATCAGTTCTCGCTTTTACTCGAGCTGCAACTTCAGCGCGAACAGTTTTAGAAATCAGTTTTCCATCAATATTTTGAGCAGTCATACATCCTCGTAAGTGTTACAGTCCAAAATTTTTTTGCATTGTCGCAAATATGCACAAGTTTTACTACAGAGCAATCGTTTGCCTAGAGTGAAATTTATTGATTTTTGCTGTTTCTGATTTAATTTTCAGCACTTGATACAGAATGAGGCATAAACACGTTGACCAATGAAATCCAGAGCCTATAATTCTTTCCTTGTAGCGCGCCCTTAGCTCAGCTGGATAGAGCACGTCCCTTCTAAGGATGTGGTCAGAGGTTCGAATCCTCTAGGGCGTGCCATATTCTATAAGGCCTGACGACTTTTTAAGTTGTCAGGCCTTTGTCGTTTTTGGGGTTTATTCTTTGTACGTCATTGGGATTCCAAGAAAAAAACGAAACATTGCGAACATCAGAGCTATGCATGATGGAAGCCACCACCGGTGATGATGTTGCTTTCCAGGTTGTAGCTAACGGTTCTGAGTTTGAGTTCTTTATATTATTTCGTGACCAATTACGCTCGAACGATTCTCTAGTTCGACAGTACAATGAGCTTAAAATGTCCTGTAAAGGGTATTCTCAAGAGAAGTACCGCAGAAAAAAGTCGGCCTTTATTGAGCAAATATTAGCACAGGCATAGCATACAATTATCCGATTTGATGTGGTAGCTTGCGCTCATTTCATATAACGGTTGGTATTGTTTGAAAACGATAACTGATGGGTGTCCGGTTTTTATTTGTTTTCGCAGAACCTAAATAGATAGCCATTTGGGTCTTGGGCGATAAACTGCTTTTGTACAGCTAATTGGGCATTACATTCGTAGGTTTTAGTTTCCAATTCCATGTAAATTGAACCAGGTAATATTGATTGAACTCGCTGATAAAGTTTTTCAATATTAATAGTATCCCATTGGAAATTGACACCTCTCCCAAACGGGACTTCCATATTCCCTGTTAACCAGTGCCTTTCGGCAGTACCCAAACCTTCTAGCATTAAATCGACGCCGTCTAACGTGAGAAACAAAAACTGCTCTTCCGGACGTTCATACTTAATACTAAAACCAAGAACATCGATATAAAAGTGCTTACTTTCGTTGATATCAAGACAATAAAGCTCGGGAACGACTCTTAATCCCATTTCAACCTCCCCCGTATAACGATTTCAATGTCGTGCCAGCACGAATACATACATTCAGCATATCTTAACTTATCTAACACATTTTAATCCTAAAGTGCGGTAGAAATACATGATACAGGTCTTACCTAGTTTTATCTGATTTCACGTATTAATTTATGCTTACTTCATATAACAGTTGAGTATCGTTTGAAAACGATAATTGATGGGTGTCCGGTTTTTATTTGTTTTATGAGTATTTAAAAGATGCGTTAATTTTGATCAGCGAGTAGTGATAGGCCGACAAAATAGCCGGCCTTTGTATCTGTTTATTTAAAGTGGTAGGTAACGTTTAGATTGAAACCATCTCCTCGAAAATTAACTCCGGGAGTTTCAAAGTCATCATCGAACCTTCGGGTCCATTCGAACCCAACCCCAAAGTTGGACGATTTACCGCCCATTACCCCGATACCAACGCCGTATTGTAGTCCATCTGAGGTTTCCGATAAGTCTCCTATTTTGCCTTCAACTTGCCCATAGCCCACGAGACCATATACCTCAAAGTACTGATCAATGCTGTACACAGGCTTCAACAAAATCGAAAAATCCCTTGATATCTTGGCGCTAACACCTAACTCCTTACTATCATTGAGATTACCGTACCCTCGAAATTCGACCGCCGCATATTCGTAAAATCGATAGCCTAGAATGCCGCCTAAAAGTCCGTTTTCAATATCTTTACTCCCAAAGCCATCCACAGATACTTTAGTATTAATCTGAGTGTAGCTAATTCCGATATATATGTTAGGTGAGTAAGAAGTATCTTCTGCGAGCGCTGGTGTCGTATAGGTGAGCGAGGTAGCAAGGGCGCAGGCGATTGCGCTAGCTTTACCAATATTCTGCATTATAAGTCCCTTTAATGTAGTTTAGCTGACGTTGCCTGTAAATTATGGTTGTTTTTGCTGATGTGGCTGGTTCTGGGGCTAGTTTTTGGTTCTAGGTGTGAGGAAGATCACTATTGGTGCTTAAGCTGGATCTTCATATTCACCGAATTAAAACTTTGTATGTTGTAATTCTTAAAACACCGGACACCCATCACAGTGCTAATACATCCCAACTTAAAAGTTCGCTAGAAACACATGGCGTAATATGCCTATTTTTTAGTTTTTACTCCCTTAATATCTACTACATCGACAGCGAGTTGAATCGCCAAATTATGTAGAGGTATCACCACGAAAAAATTACTATTAGCTACCGCCATTGCCGCATTATCAACGTCTTCATTTGCATCTATAGAGACGAAAGATTGGCATGAGTTTGCTTCTCCAAAAGCGCAAGATTTTGTAAAAGAAACCTTGGTGTTAGATTTCTATGCATCACCGAGTGCAGTGGGGTTTACTGCTGATTCTGAGGTAGCAAAGTATATTGATTTGGCTCATGAGCGCGGCGTGACAGGGGCTTCGGTTACTATCGCTGCGCCACATACTCCTAATATGTTTGCCTTTAAATCTGAGCATGCAAAGTGGACTGCTGCCTCCTCTTCGGCAAAAACGCCTATTCGTTATGTGAATAGTGTGGTCGCGGTGACGGCTACCGAGTTTATGATGGATGGGGTTTGGCCGGAAGACATCTCTCCAAAGCAGTTCGCTGAGATGATAGATGGCGCGGTAAAAGTTGCGGGGATTGATCACGTTGGGATTGCGACCGATGACATGATGACAACCGCTAAAGTTGTGCCGTTTGCGGTCAAAAATGCAGACAAATATGCAGATAATGGATACATGGTAGACGCCTTTGGTAAGGGTGCGACTGGTTGTGCAGAGTTATCTAAGCATATTGCCGGTGTCGTAGATGAGTTATGGAAAATGGGTTATTCAAATGAGGACTTGTCGAAGCTGTTTGCAGGTAACTTAATGCGTGTTTATCAGCAAACGTGGCTGCCAAAAGCTTAGATATTAAAAGCCCAAATACTAAAGCTGAGTCAGCACTGCAGTGGCCAGGGATATGATGTAAGTAACTGGCCTCGATGATAGAGGCCTTATAGCTTTTTCCCAAGGGACAGATATGTATCTTGATGATTGTTTAACCACAGCTCATGATCTTCCATAACCTTTGAAAACATCTGGCTTTGCAGATGGCAATTTAGCCATTCTCGCAGTTTGGGGTAGGGGCTTTGTCTAAACCACTGTTTTTCAACCCGAGCGAATTTTCGTACAAAAGGCAGCACGCCGATGTCGGCTAAACTTTGCTGGTTAGAAAATAAGTAGCTGTGCTCGGTTAATCTTTGTTCCAGTTTATCTAAATAATACTCACAGGTAGTGCGCAGTTGGATAAGCTCTGGTTCGTGATAGCGCTTGGCGCAGCTATAGGCATTGAGTCGGGGAATAAACTCTTGTTCAAATTGTGCAATAAAGTCGAGCATTGACGGCAAGGCGTTAGCGTCCTCAAGGTGCAAAAGGTTGTTAGGGTCATGCCTAGTAAGCGCCCATAACATTACCTCTATGCTTTCTTCTATAACCTGAATCTGTGATGAGTTGGCGCTTTCTATTACCAGCACTGGCACACTACCTTTTGGAGAAGCAAGTAACATCTGTTTGGGTTTATTATCTAGCTTAATCGCCCGAATCAGCACGGCTTGCTGGGCTTTGAATAGCGCCATGCGTGCGCGCATAGCATAGGGACAGTTTTGTAGTGAATACAGTATGAGTGTATGAGGCATATTGTCTGCACAACCTTTCTTAGTCATGGCTTTGCTGGGGATTACCACAGCGCAGCACCAACATGTGTTGCGCCTTGCTCATCTTGCGGATTGTAGAGATGGCACTTACTCATTGATAGACAGCCACAGCCAATACAGTGATCCAACTTCGAATCTAATTTATCTAACAGCTCTCGTTTTTGTTGTAGGCTCTGTTGCCAGATAGAGCTGATATCTTGCCACTGTTTTGCCGTTGGCGCTTTGTGTTTGGGTAAGGTATCAAGGGCTGCCTTTATCTCTTCCAAAGATAACCCAATCTGTTGTGCAACCTTGATAACCGCAATACGTCGTAATACATCTCGGGAAAATCGTCTTTGGTTGCCTTGATTACGAGTCGAAATAATTAATTGTTTTCTTTCATAAAAATGAACTGCAGAGACGGCAATACCTGAGCGCTTGGCTACTTCTCCAACCGATAACATAAATTCAAATTCCTTATTGACCTCAACCTATGTTTAGGTTTTAGGCTGTATTGCATCGAAAGTCAAATCACAACAACAAGGGAAGTTATGACTAAGTTAGAACACGCCAATATCACAGTTCCAAGCATTGATGCTGCAATTGATTTTTTTAAGATTGTGGCGCCAGATTTTAACGTAAGAGCGGATAAATATAATGTGAAAGGAGAGTATCGCTGGGCTCACGTGGGCAACAATGACAACTATATCGCGCTTCAAGAAGCCAGCCAAAAACAACAGCCCCAAGATAACCGTACCCCCTATTTTGATTATGGGGTGAATCACCTAGCTTTAACTGTGAGTGATATCGACGGTATCTGCGCTGCGCTATTGAAAAGAGAGTATATTCGCAATGGCGAGTTATCTGATGAGATAACTCGTAAGCGCGTCTACTTTTTTGATAAAGCAGGGTTTGAGTGGGAACTGGTTGAGTACCTCACTCAAGACCCTAAGCAACGTTATCGCTATGACGAGCAAGCTTAGTTAAAGCGCCATGCCACAAATCGGCTCAGCTTTTGCCCTTGCCCCATATCAATCACCTTGGTTTCAATGGCGTTAAGGGCTTTTAGTTGTTTGGTAAGCTTGGTGACGTTTTCTTTTTTAGATATCAAGGTACTAAACCATGCAACCTGTGTTGCAAATAGCTTGCTCTCTAGCGCCATATTTTTGACAAAGGCTTCTTCGCCACCTGCGCACCAAAGCTCTGCTTTTTGACCGCCAAAATTTAGCCCACTGTTTGAGGACGCTTTTTTAGGCTGGTTGCCACGCTTTAATTGGTTGGCGGCGAGGTTGCGCGCCTTACGTTGAGTGCCTTGCTGGGCCTCTTGCAGGGATTTATGAAATGGGGGATTACACATGGTGAGGTGATAGTACTCACCCGGCTGAATGATGTCTTTGAAGATGTGTTTGGGTGACGACTGCAAGCGACAATCGATACGGTTATTTAGGCGCGCATTATGTTTTACGATAGCTTGCGCAGATTTTACAGAGATAGGGTCAATATCGCTGGTGACAAACTGCCATTTATATTCAGTTGCGCCAATGATGGGGTAAATGCAACTGGCTCCAGTACCGATATCGAGTACGGTTACGTTGTTTTGATCTTTGCTTACAAGCTCTGACAGTCGGTGCACGTAATCAGCGCGCCCAGGAATAGGTGGGCACAGAAACCCCTGTGGCAGATCCCAAAAGGTGATGCCATAGTGATGCATCAGTAGCGCTTTATTTAGTAATACCACAGATTCACCATCAGTAAAGTCGATGGTTTGTTCACCTTTAGGGTTGAGCTTCACCTTAGCTTTTAGATCAGGGAGAGCCTTGCACAGCGCAGCAATATCATAACGCCCTTGGTGCGGGTTATTGGGGTGCAAACCGGGAGAAACTTGTTTTTTCATAGGGTTAGTAACAAAGATATTTGTCAGGAGTTTAGCGCAGTTTATTTTGTTTTAACACAGTGTTGGAAACTTGAGGCAAAGGCTGATATTGTCGCGCATCTTTTCGATTTGTGAACAATATCTAATTATTTATGTCTAGCCGCCATATTCAAACCGCCATATTACTTCTGGTACTTGCCAATTTAATGGCCGCATTCTCGGATGTTTCGCTTAAGGTATTAAATGGGGAAGTGCCAACGTTTGAATATGTATTGATCCGCCAGCTAATGAGCTTGGTGTGTATCACTCCATTGTGGTTAAGGTTGCCTAAAGCTCAGCGTATGGCGGGCTGCTGCAAGTATAATTTTTGGCGGGCGCAATTCATTTTAATTGGCAGTGCCTGCGCCATGATTGCAATTACTCACCTGCCATTGGCAACCGCAAATGCGATGTTCTATGTTGCGCCACTGATGATGTTGCCTCTATCAGCCTTGTTCTTAAAAGAAGTGCCACCTATGACCAAGATCGTCGCGACTGGAGTGGGTTTTGTGGGGGTATTAGTCGTGCTGCGGCCTGATAACTTTCACTGGGCAGCAATTATTGCATTAGGCAGTGCGTTGGCAATGGCAGTGGGCAATATATTGATTCGTAAGCTTCCACAGCAACAATCTGTGGTGGTGACACTGTTTTGGACAACGATTTTAACTCTACCCGGCGCATTGATATTGGCCTTGCTTAATTGGCAGTCGATTGAGCTTCATCATTTAGCATGGATTGCGGCAATAAACTGCTTTGTATTGTCTTATCATGCGTTGGCGGTTTTTGCATACCGTAAGGCTGAAGCGGGTCAAATCGCATTGGCGGAATATTCAGGTCTGGTCTTTGCAACAATTTTCGGCGTGCTTTGGTTTAATGAAGTGCCAGATGTATTAACTAGCCTAGGTATCTTGTTGATAGTCGTACCCTTGATGCCGATACGCTGGAAGAAACAAGCCAAGCCGCATTTAACAGTCGAAGAGTCCGTTTAAGGAAAAATAGCTAATGCTCCTCTAAGCTCAACAGAGCGATAAGAAGGAGATACTACCTTGAAGATTATTCTGATGATGATATCCCACACCCTTATGCTCGGTGTGGGGTTTGCCCTAGGCATTTACCTGCTACCTATCTTAACCGCACCACCTGCGCCTACCGAGCAGATTATTCGCCACTTTGATAGTGCGCAGTTTACTGCCAAATTCAGTAAACAGCGTCAAGACAGTGATTTCTTTCATTGGGGGGAAGGCAAGCTCAATATTAGCACCTCGCAGATAACCTTCATGGGGGATCTGGCTCCGGGGCCGGACTATCGGCTCTATCTTTCACCGCAGTTTGTTGAAACTGAAGCCAAGTTTAATCAACTTAAATCAAAGATGGTGCAGGTTGGGGATATCAAAAGCTTTTCTGGGTTTAGCGTAAACCTAGATAGCTCGGTGGATATTAATAAGTTCAATACGGTGGTGATTTGGTGTGAAAGCTTTGGTGAATTTATTACCTCAGCGCAATACAAAGAGTAGCGCTGAGGTAATTGGCTAGCTTATGGAAACTCGCTTATGGAAACAGGGTGCGTGAAATAAGCTTTTTAAGCAGTAATAAAAACCCGATCGGTAGCAAAATGGTTTTTAGGACAAACAGCGCCATTATATCGAGCAGGTTTTGTACTAAATCTTCCATGCTATTTTGCAGGTGTTCAAACCTTTCACTAAAGCTTTGCTGAGCGTCTGCGCTATCGGGCGTGCTTTCAAACATCTGTGACGCTTCATGCGATAACTGCTTGGCTTTGCTTGCCATTGAATCCCAAAACCCTTGTTCTTCAGTTGCACTTTGGGGTACCTCTGAGGATTCAAGCTGTGGATGTGGATTCGGTTCAGTGTAGATATGCTCCATACCGGGGATCTCACTTTGAAATTGCTTCACATCGGCTTTAATTAGCTGGGTATGTGCGGTTAAGGCTTGAGCTTGATTGTTTAAAAATAACGAATCAATAGCGCCGTTAAGCAGCAGTGCCAGTACCAGGATAAAACGGGTGAGGCAGATAACCACGAAAGAGGTGCGAATAATAGCAACGCTAGCGCCTGAAAGCGGTCGCCATAGGGTTAAGATAAAACCCGCGCCAGAGATGGCAACTAGAATATTAAATATATCCTTAGACACCAGCTGTAACAGGATTTTTTGTAAGCCAAGTGATGCCAAAGCGGTAGTTAACACGGTAGAAGCTGTCTCTAAAATCTCAGTGGCAGGTGATAGTAATTCACCGATACTGACATTGATGATAGCAACGTGAACTTCAGTGCCTTCTAGTAATGAAATGATGGCATGCAGGCCTCGAATTGATGCAAAGGCTACGACGCCTTGATGAAGGGAGGCATCAATCATCTGTTCGGTATAGCCATCAATTAGGCGCAGTGATGCGACAAACATAATCACTATCACTGATAGGGTGATGCCTATCTTCTGGTTGTGGGTTAAAGACTCGAGATCTAGCTTCATGGAACGCCCTTTAGTACGGCATTGGGAATTGTTTAATAACGTCACCTATTTTAGTTAGGGTGTCGTTGTCGAGAGTGATGTCAAAGGCGCTAATGTCTTCTTCAAGCTGAGTCAGGTTCGTGGCACCAATAATGGTTGAGGTCACGCCATCAACCTGGTTACACCATGCCAGAGCAAGCTGCGCTGGGGTGATATTGAGTGAATCCGCAATGCGTATATATTCCGCGACAGCGTTGTGTGAGGCTTGGGTATTGCGGAACAGACCTTGTCGCTGTGCGAGAGTCCAACGACTTCCCTCAGGGCGAGCACCATTGGCATATTTACCACTTAGAACGCCACCACCTAATGGAGACCATGGCAGATAAGCGATATCTTCATGGATACATTGCTCGATAAGATAGGGCCAATCTTTAAGGTTGAGTAAGCTAAATTCATTTTGAATTGAAACCATCTTCGGCAGGTCGTATTGCTGAGACAGTTTAAGGTAGGTAGCAATTCCCCATGGCGTATCATCAGATAACCCGCAGTGGCGTATTTTGCCTGCTTTCACACACTCAGATAGCGCTTGTAGTATCTCTAGCATCTGAGAAGTTTGTTGTTTTGAGTCTTCATCGGAGAAGGTGATCATACCCGGCCATTGCTTACCAAAGTGGGGAGATGTGCGATTAGGCCAATGCAATTGGTAGAGATCCATATAGTCTGTTTGAAGTCGCTGTAAGGAGTTATCTACTGACTGGATAATAGCTTCACCCGTTATTGGGCCGCCGTCACGTATCCAGCTCAAACCTGCGCCTGCTATCTTACTGGCAATAATCAGATTTTGTCGTTGATTGCGGTTTCTCGATAACCAATCACCAATGATAGCTTCTGTCTTACCATAGGTTTTTGGTGAAGGGGGAATGGAATAGAGCTCAGCGGTGTCAATAAAATTAACCCCTTGATTAAGAGCAAACTCTATTTGCTGATCCGCGTCTTGTTGATTATTTTGTTGGCCCCAAGTCATGCTGCCAAGGCAAACGCGGGAAACGTTCAGGTTGCTACTTCCTAGTTTGGAGTATTCCATATGTTATCTCTGTCTTATTTTAGGGCTTCATTAAAGCAAAATTTGTGTAAGGTGTAACCCCCAGACTACAATGCGATAGTCTGCTTGGTTTAATAAGGTTTCCCCTTGATACGTATCGCGAGTCTTAATCTATTCAATTATTTACAGCCACCGGCGTCTTATTATGACTTTGAAAATATCTATACTCAGCAACAATGGCAAGATAAGCAAGCGTGGCTCACTCGAACCTTATTTCAATTAGATGCTGATATTATAGGGCTTCAAGAGGTGTTTAGTGTCGAAGCGCTAAAACAACACCTTTATTCTATTGGTTATGGCTACTTCTATGCGGCTGATGAGCCGAAAGTTGAAGGGGGATATATCTATTCCCAACCGACGGTAGCGATAGCGTCTCGTTATCCAATTGTTGAGGCTAAACCCTTAGAGGTTGACCCTATACTAAAACAGCAGGCCCACTTTGAGTTTAATCGAACGCCTTTGCTAGCCACTATCGCCACCCCTGAACTAGGTAAACTTGACTGCACTGTCGTGCACTTTAAATCGCAAAGGCCGATGGAATTTGATGTGTCGGACATCGCGTCAAGGCATGGACTACAGCAGGTTGAACGTTGGCGCTCTACTGCGCAAAGAGGCATGGAGTCTCGTTACTTGTTGCATCTAATGGCAAAGCAAATGCGAGAGCAAGGGCAACCTCAGATAATAATGGGCGATTTCAATAAAGATATTCACAGTGAGGAATTGAAGTGCTTACTGACTGATGAGGTGGTACGTTTTTTTGATGTCAAAGACTTGATGGCACCGCGCCTAGATACCGCAACCCACTATTATGGAGAGCACGGCAATATCCTCGATTACATTTTGGTTTCAGAAGCGCTGTCATCTAGCAGTGCGCTACAAGTAATCGAAGCCACTAATTATCAAGTATTGGATCAGCATTTAGTTAGTCCTGATTATGCCAAAGATTATATGTCCAGTGACCATGCGCTAATTAGTGTGGATCTAAATGCAATTGAAGTGGGTTAAATTTGGGCTAGCTTAAAAATTGAGCAATCTTACATTGCATGAATGTCCCTTGCCTGCCTATGGATACTCACCTAGATTATTGGGTAACGGTGATGGAGTTCCACCTAATTGAACCGCCAAACAGCTTTGATATACGTTATCAAAAAGCCTTGTTTGGATAATGACTCCTACTAAAATCGAAAACAGCGTTACCCTTTTACTCAAATAGAAAAGGGGGGCATTGGCAATATTGCGCATTCGATTTGGTAGGAAAAGTCGCCAAATCATATCAAACTATCGTTTGAACACTCGCCTTAAGCTGTTTTCCCAAGTTTTAAACTAACCGAGCGGAAAACAACATGCATTACACCGACGAAATTCAATCAATGTGCCCGATTCAACGTGGCGACCTTCATGCATCCTCTCCTATCCCTGTTGAGGGAAGAATGATCAACCCGAAAGAGGTTATCGCAATCTCTGGCCTAAGCCACGGTGTTGGTGCTTGTGCGCCGCAACAAGGCGCTGCAAAGCTGACTCTAAACGTTAAACAAGGCATCATTGAAGAAGTGCTAATCGAAACGATTGGTTGCTCAGGCATGACTCAATCTGCGGCAATGGCGTCTGAAATATTAACGGGTAAAACCATCCTTGAAGCAATGAACACCGATCTCGTGTGTGATGCAATCAACGTTGCAATGCGAGAAATCTTCCTTCAATTTACGTATGGCCGTTCACAATCTGCTTTCTCGGAAGGTGGCTTAGAAGTAGGTGAAGCCCTAGAAGATCTAGGTCAAACCCTACGTAGCCAAGTGGGTACAAGCTATGCCACTAAAGCTAAAGGTGTACGCTACATGGAGATAGCGGAAGGCTATGTGACACGTATGGCACTAGACGAGAACGATGAAGTTATCGGCTATGAATATATGAACTTGGGTAAATTTATGAAGGCAATCACTGCCGGCGTTGACGCAGACACTGCTCTACAACAAGCATCAGGCACCTACGGTCGCTTCGATGAAGCAGTGAAAACCATTAACCCACGTCAACAGTAATTCTAAAGAGGATTGAATCATGAACCAAGCAACTCAAGCTCTACTAGCCGAAATGAACATGAACTCTTTAGAAGAAGCGTTCGCATATTGCCAAGAATTTGGTATTGATACTCGCACTCAAGTAATGGAAACCCAACCGATTGCCTTTGAA
This sequence comes from Vibrio gallicus, assembly GCF_024346875.1. NCBI lineage: Bacteria > Pseudomonadati > Pseudomonadota > Gammaproteobacteria > Vibrionales > Vibrionaceae > Vibrio > Vibrio gallicus. The sequence goes on along the minus strand of NZ_AP024871.1, from coordinate 1,689,589 downwards.
AGTGCCGTTGAGGCTTATACCCTTGGCACTGCATACGCACTATTTACCGACTGTCAGTCATCTATTGAAGCGGCAGAAGCGATAGGTAAAGGTCTACAGGCTTCTTGTAAACCAGGTAGTGTTGCCGACCAACGCCAGGTTGGGATTGGACACGGGGCACTGGCGGCACGTCTACTTGATGAAAAGAGTACTTGCTTTGCATTCCTCGCCGGTCACGAATCTTTTGCAGCCGCAGAGGGCGCTATTAAGATTGCACTTAACGTGAATAAAGCACGTACTGCACCCCTTAAGGTTATTCTTAACGGCTTAGGTAAAGATGCGGCGTATTTGATCTCGCGCATCAACGGTTTTACCTATGTACGCACTCAATATGACTACGATACTGGCGAGCTTAAAGAAGTTGAACGTCGCCGTTTCTCACAAGGGCCTCGCGGCGAGATTGATTGCTACGGCGCTGATGAAGTACGTGAGGGTGTGGCTATCATGCGCCGTGCTGGTGTGGATGTCAGTATCACAGGTAACTCAACCAACCCAACCCGCTTCCAACATCCGGTAGCAGGTATCTATAAAGCCGAATGTAACCGTGATGGACTGCCTTATTTCTCGGTAGCATCAGGCGGTGGTACTGGTCGTACTCTACACCCAGATAACGTAGCGGCAGGTCCTGCTTCATACGGTATGACTGATACTATGGGCCGTATGCACGCTGACGCTCAGTTTGCGGGTAGTTCTTCGGTTCCAGCCCACGTCGCCATGATGGGCTTTATCGGTATGGGCAATAACCCTATGGTAGGCGCATCTGTTGCTTTAGCCGTGACCGTTGATGAGGTACTTCGTGCTAAGCGAGCTGCTTAATAGCGTTAAAGAAGGGCTTAGGCACTTGTAAATATAATGAGTCGCAGCTGATGAGCATTTAAGTCGGTCGAACCTTTGGGTTCGGTCGGCTTTTTTCGTTTAAGCGTAGAAAAATACGCCATAATCGATAGGGGAACTATAAAGTAAGGGATGACAGTGGCGCAACAGCAAGCGAAGTTTGTCGAAGGCTCTACCATGAAGCATATCTTGACCATGTCGGGTGCAGGTTCAATTGGTTTGATGTCGCTGTTTATTGTTGATCTAATAGACATGATGTTCATTAGTATGTTGGGACAGGTAGAGCTTGCCGCCGCGGTGGGCTTTGCCGGTACATTGATGTTCTTTTCTACGTCTATCTCCATTGGTACCTCTATAGCCATGGGTGCGCTAGTATCAAAAGACCTTGGAGCCAAACGGGTTGATAATGCGCGTCAGCTCGTGACCAACGTGTTAGTTACTGCGTTTTTAGTTAACGCCATAATTACTGCTGTGATGACCTACTATATCCCTGAAATGCTGTCTTTAATTGGCGCTAAGGGTGAGGCGTTAGCACACGCCAAAGACTATATGTATATCTTACTTCCTACTACCCCCGCGATTGCACTAGGTATGGCGGCGGGGGCGGCGCTTCGAGCCGTAGGAGATGCCAAGCGATCGATGATGGCTACCATATGGGGCGGGGTTGTGAATGCAATTCTAGACCCGATATTTATCTTCTTGTTTATGTGGGATGTGCAAGGCGCGGCGTTTGCATCTGCGATTTCACGTTTTACTGTATTGGCTTTTTCATTGTGGCCCTTGATTCGCCAGCATGATTTAGTGGGACGATTTGATTTTTCGCAGTGGCTAGTCAGCCTAAAGCCGGTGGGCTCCATTGCAATTCCAGCGGTATTTACTAATATCGCAACCCCAGTTGGGAACGCTATTGTTACTAGCGGTATTGCTAAATTTGGTGAAGATTACGTAGCAGGCTTTGCGGTTATTGGGCGGCTGACTCCAGTGGTATTTGCGGTTATTTTTGCTTTATCCGGCGCGGTTGGGCCGATCATAGGTCAAAACTATGGGGCGAATCGTGTGGATAGGGTTAAGGAAACGCTATTAAACTCCTTGCTGGTAGTGACGATCTATTGCATAGCGGTGAGTGGGATCTTGTATCTTCTACAATCACATATTGTGTCTGGATTTAACCTAGTCGGGGATGCTGACTTAATAGTGCGTGTATTTTGTACCTATATTGCGATTACATTTGTGTTCAATGGCGCGCAGTTTGTTGCTAATACCTCATTCAATAATCTAGGAAAACCACTTTACTCAACGGCTCTAAATGTAGGAAAAGCAACCATTGGGACGATTCCATTTGTCTATTTTGGTGCGCAGTGGTTTGGTGCAGTTGGGGTGCTATACGGTCAAGCACTTGGCTGTGTTGTATTTGGTATTATTGCTTTGATAGCCCTTAGATACCATATCTATCAGTTGGATTGCTCAGCTTGCAGTAAAGATGAGTTAGATGAAGGTTTGCAAAGCGTTAATATGCAGCCGTTTTGTACCCACGATGCGACGGTAATGGAGGAGTTAGCGAAAAACGACTCGGCACTACTTGAGGAATCTAAGGTATACCATAAATAGCAATTATAGATAAAAAAATACCCAACACTGGGTTGGGTATTGATATGGATTTAGCCGGCGAGTATATCGGTCACCACTTTATAATTCGGGTCTTCTTTGACGTTGATCTCTACTAGGCTTCCAGCCTTATCAAGTAGCGCTCGACAATCTTGGCTGAGGTGACGAAGGTGGAGAGTCTTACCCACTGCGGTATAACGCTCAGCAAGGGTCTCAATCGCCTCAATAGCAGAGTGGTCGGTAACCCGAGAGTGAGCGAAGTCTACAATGATATCTTTTGGATCGTTGTGCGCGTCAAATAGGTCAAGGAAGTTGGCTGCTGACCCAAAGAATACGGGGCCATTAACATGATATTCTTTTGAACCCTCATCATTAATATGGCTCGTTGCATAGATGTGCTTGGCATGATTCCACGCAAACATCAGCGCTGATGCGATAACACCTACCGCAACCGCAATGGCGAGATCGGTCAGCACGGTGACCACGGTAACCAGTATGATAACGAAAAAGTCTTGCTTAGGTACGCGCTTGGCAAGCTTAAAGGTTGCCCATTCAAATGTGCCAATAACAACCATAAACATCACCCCAACTAATGCCGCCAGTGGGATCATCTCAATCAGCGCGGAAGCAAATAGGATAAAGCATAGCAAGGCTAATGCAGCAACTATACCGGACAGACGCCCACGACCACCTGAGTTTACGTTGATCATTGATTGACCAATCATCGCACAACCACCCATAGCACCGAATACAGAGCAACTGAGGTTCGCAATGCCTTGACCAACACACTCACGATTACTTTGGCCACGGGTATTGGTCATTTCATCGAGTACGGTAAGGGTTAATAACGACTCTATGAGTCCAATAGCGGCCAGTACAATAGCGAACGGTAAAATTATCTTTAGGGTTTCGAAGGTTAATGGTACCTGCGGCAGGGCAAATGTGGGCAGATTGCCAGCAAGGGTTGCCGCATCGTTGCCCGACATAGAGCGTAAGAAATCGACTACGGTACGCGTCTCTAACCCTAGAGCATGTACTAAAACGGTCACGCTCACTATGGCAACTAAGGAAGAGGGGACCGCGGTAGTGAACTTAGGTAGAAAAAAGATAATCGCCATGGTCAGTGCAACTAGGCCAAACATGATGCTCAGCTGATCGCTTGGTAACCATGTCATTACGCCAGCAATATTTGGCGCCTTAAATTGCCCCAATTGCGCAAGGAAGATAACAATCGCTAGTCCGTTTACAAAACCAATCATAACCGGATGTGGCACAATTCGAATAAACTTACCAAGTTTAAATACCCCCGCTAGGACTTGAAATAGGCCAGCGAGCATAATGGTGGCGAATAAATATTGCACCCCATACAATGCAACTAGGCTAACCATAACCACGGCCATTGCGCCGGTTGCACCAGAGATCATCCCCGGACGTCCACCAAAGATGGAGGTCACAAGTCCAACGATAAATGCCGCGTATAGACCTACCATAGGGTCAACGCCGGCCACAAATGCAAAAGCTACCGCCTCAGGGACTAAAGCAAGAGCAACGGTTAAACCAGACAAAATATCATTTTTGATGCTCTGGCGAGAGAACTGCGGAGATTCAAACATTAATGTATCCGTTTTTACAATAATTCAGTTAAACCATAGCGTTTTCTATGACTTAACAAGGTGAAATTTCATTCTGTTACAAAATGATATAGTTGGCGGATACTAGCCGAAAGTGTGAGCAAGTGCAATTGATTGCTGTATCAATGTTTTCAGATATGAACGTATGAAGGGCATGGACCACTAACATCGTGGACAAAATGTGTTGTTTTAATGCATGGGTAATCATTGGCAAAAAAAAGAGTCAACCCTAAGGTTGACTCTTTAAATCACAGTAAATAATTATACCATTATTTTAGCTCATGGTTTTCGCCATTGCTGAGCCTGCTTGACTGGTCGCCGCTTGGCTACCTGCGCCTTTGACTTGATATTGAGAGTCACGCAATGGCGCGGCTTCTATTTCAATGTCTTTAGCGAAGTCAGGTCCAGATGCTTTGGTCATTGGAGACTGGGCATGACCTTTAACCGTCATTGAAGTCTTAACCTTAGCGACTGGAGCAGGAGCCTTAGCTGGTGCAGGTTTCGCTGCGGGTGCCGCGGCTTTAGCTGGCGCTTTTACAACTGGTTTTGCAACTGCTTGGGTTGCAACTACAGGTTGAGCCGGCGCTTTAAATTGAGCGACAGACTGTACTACTGCAGGGATAATCAGTTTTGTTTCCGCTTTAGGGGCGTCGACAACTTTTGCTTTGAGCGGAGCATTTGCTAGCGCCTTGCTAAGGATAATAATCTTACCCATAGCCATTTCAGGCTTAGCGACACCACTAAAGATAGACTTTGACTTGTTAGGGCGACGCTTTCTGCCTTTGTACAGGTCATATTTAGGTATTACTTTACCCATTGCCATCTCAGGAGAGGCAACCCCACCCTTGCGTAGGCGGAATGGGTTTGGTCTGCGATCACGACCACGGCGACGACGTTGTCCACTGGCACGTAGGTGGCGCGGTGAGCGACGGTTACGGCGTTGTTTATTGCCTTCACCTTTAGCTTGAGTTTCAGCCTCTGGTGATTTTGGCGCTTCAACTGTTGCTTCCACAGATTTCGCTTCAACGGGTTTTGTCTCGGCTACTTGTGGTTGCGCAGCGACTGGTTTTTGCTCAGTTGCTTGTTGGTCTTTAACGCGTACTTGACGTTTTAACTGACGACGTTGGCGACGCTGCTTAACCTGACTTGTTTTAACTTCAGATGCATCTTTGTTGTCAGTTGCTTCAGGGCGCTCAGCAGCTTGTTTAGCAAGTTGTTTGCCTTGCTCTTCCACTTTGCTGGTTTGAACTGGTTTCTTCTCGTTGTGATTCTTGCGCTTGTTATCAGTGCGCTTGTCTTTACGAGGAGCCTCTTTACGAGAATCAGAGCGTGTAGTGTCAGTTGAACGAGTATCTTGTTCACCGTCTTTTTCAGTATTACGGTTACGATTGTTGTTCTTACGACGATTATCACGAGTGTTACGACGGCGATTGTCATTGCGATCGCGACGTTGTCTCTGCGGTCCGTTCTGCTTCGGTTCAGGTTTTTCTTCTTTCACTTCTTCTTCAGAGCTAAATAGCCCTGCGATAGCTGAAATGATACGAGAGATAAGACCCGGTTTTTCCGCTTTTGGCTGTGCCGCTGCAACTTCTGCTTTTGGAGCCGGTTTCGGCGCAGGAGCAGGAGCAGGAGCGTTTTGAGATGGAGTTGCAAAGCCTTGCAATGCTGGCTGCTCGATTTTCTTCGGTGCAGCTTCAACTTCTGCAGGTTCACGAGCTTCCGCTTCTTTCATTGCTTCTAGCTTGCTAGGTAGCAGGTATGAAAGTAGGTTTTGCTCTTCACCATCACGAACACGGATAACCTCAAAGTGAGGGGTTTCCATATCCGAATTTGGAACGATAGTAACCTTAACTTCTTGCGAGCGCTCAATGTGGTTAACACTGCGACGTTTCTCGTTCAATAGGTAAGATGCGATAGAAACAGGAACCACAGCTAATACTTGGCAAGTGTTATCTTTTAACGCTTCTTCTTCGATAAGACGAAGTACTGATAGAGCTAATGATTCGTTATCACGAACCACACCTGTGCCGCTACAACGAGGACAGATGTGGTGGCTTGCTTCAGCAAGAGATGGGCTCAAGCGTTGGCGTGACATCTCTAATAGACCAAAGCGAGAGATTCGACCAATCTGAACACGTGCACGGTCAAGGCGCGCAGCTTCACGGATACGATTTTCTACTTCACGCTGGTGGCGAACAGGCGTCATATCGATGAAATCGATAACCACTAAACCACCTAGGTCACGTAGACGTAATTGACGAGCAATTTCATCGGCCGCTTCTAGGTTAGTATTTAGGGCTGTTTCTTCAATATCGCTGCCTTTGGTTGCACGAGCAGAGTTGATATCGATTGAGGTCAGTGCTTCAGTAGGGTCAATAACGATTGAGCCACCAGAAGGAAGACGAACTTCACGCTGGAAAGCAGAATCGATTTGGCTCTCAATTTGATAATGGCTAAATAGTGGTACTTCACCGTCGTATTTTTTAACACGGTTGACGAAGTCTGGACGCACTAGTTGGATGTGTGCGCGAGCACGCTCAAAGATGGTGTTGCTATCGATAAGTATTTCACCGATATCACGGCGTAAATAGTCACGAATTGCACGCACAATCACGTTGCTTTCTTGGTGGATTAGGAAAGGTGCTTGACTCGCATCAGCCGCCTCTTTAACCGCTCTCCAATGGTTTAGAAGTACGTTTAGATCCCACTCTAGTTCTTCGGCACTTTTACCTACACCTGCTGTACGAACAATTAAGCCCATACCTTGAGGTAACTCAAGGGTGTTAAGTGCAGCCTTAAGTTGAGTACGCTCTTCACCTTCGATACGGCGAGAAATACCGCCAGCACGAGGGTTATTTGGCATTAGAACTAGGTAACTACCGGCAAGAGATACGAAGGTTGTAAGAGCAGCGCCTTTGTTACCGCGCTCTTCTTTTTCTACCTGTACAATTACCTCTTGGCCTTCTTTAAGCACTTCTTTAATGCTTGGACGACCTTGGTAGGTGTAACCTGCTGGGAAATAATCTTTAGCCACTTCTTTAATAGGAAGGAAACCGTGTCTTTCAGCGCCGTAATCAACAAATGCAGCTTCTAGACTTGGTTCTATGCGGGTGATACGTCCTTTGTATATGTTTGCCTTCTTAGATTCATGGCCAGGGCTTTCGATATCGAGATCGAACAACTTCTGTCCATCAACGAGGGCAACACGCAACTCTTCTTTTTGAGTAGCGTTAATCAACATTCTTTTCATTAAATATCTCGTTGTATTTCTTTCAGTGTTTTTAAGTTCGTCGCTGAAATCTTTCGATGGTGCTGATCCCGTGGTTAACTGTGCAACCTCACGGCTGGAAGGGATGCTCATAGGCACTTTTGTCATCATATTCTCGTGTAATTAAGGATATGATCTGCGAAAAGGTGCAGTCGAACTCTGCATCGAAAGGTTGAGGTCGCGCGACATGTCTGTTCAATTTCAATGTCTTATGCCTTCGCAGCACTGAATCAGAGAACAATCGACCTCGAACTTATCATTCAATAAATGGCTAGTTAATCTACAGATTTGTTATTAGCCTAGATACTGATTGACGAACTATAACAGTGTCACTAATGCACAGCAATCAGCTTTAGGGTAAAGCGGACTAAAAAAACTAAAAAATGATAAATAATGTGCTGTATGTGTTTGATTTATAGTCGTTAGTGAGCCAGCTGTCAGAAACAAATAAATTATCGCCGAAAGTTGTACACAGCTTTTCAAGTATTTGTTCTACCGCGCGGGGGGTAAGTAAATTAGTTTCGGATTGAAAAATGTGAACTCCAACACGGTTGAGTGATAGACTACCCAGATGAGTGATATAAGAACCCAAGTTCAGTTTGTTGAAATCGATGACGACATGGCTGGACAGCGAATTGATAATTTTCTTCGCAATCAATTAAAAGCGCTACCTAAAAGCATGGTTTATCGAATCGTGCGCAAGGGAGAAGTGCGTGTAAATAAAAAACGCGTTAAGGCTGAATATAAGTTACAAGCTGGGGATACGGTTCGTATCCCGCCTGTGACTTTGCCTAAACAAGAAGAAAACGCTGCGGTAAGCACCAAGCTAAATAAAGTGGCTGAATTAGAATCATGCATCGTATTTGAAGACGAGCACATATTGGTGCTCAACAAACCTTCAGGGACAGCGGTGCATGGCGGTAGTGGATTGAAGTTTGGCGCGATTGAAGCGCTGAGAGCCTTACGCCCACAGGCGCGCTTTCTAGAGCTGGTGCATCGTATTGATAGAGACACATCTGGCCTGCTATTAGTCGCTAAGAAGCGTTCAGCTTTGCGTCACCTGCAAGCCCAGTTTAGAGAAAAGACCGTACAAAAATACTACTTTGCTTTGGTTATGGGTGAGTGGAAGCCGAGCATGCGCAAGGTGACAGCACCCTTATTAAAAAACGAAGTAAACAGTATTGTCCGTGTTAATCCTAATGGGAAACCGTCAGAGACACGCTTTAAGATTATAGAAAAGCTTAAACAGGCTACCTTAATTCAGGCGAGTCCCGTAACTGGGCGAACTCATCAGATCCGTGTTCATGTTCAATATACTGGTCACCCTATCGCTTGGGATGACAGATATGGCGATCGCCGTTTCGACGCATACACGGCAAAGGTTGGGTTAAACCGTTTGTTCTTACATGCTGCGCATATTAAGTTTGTGCATCCAGGCAGTGGGGAGACCATGGAGCTCAAAGCGCCAATGGAAAAACGGCTATTAAAGGCAATCGAAGGGCTGCGTTAGTTTAACGCTGGCGTTGTTTACTCAGGGTTACAGCGCCACTGTATTTTAGATTGAATCCGTTACTGCATATCAAGGATAGGTTTTTAATACCTCAACCCCGGTATCTTCCAACATCGCGATTAAGTCAATTAAAGGAAGCCCGATGAGCGTATTCGGGTCTTTGCCTTCAAGGGCGCTAAACAAGGCAATGCCAAGTCCTTCACTTTTAAAGCTTCCGGCACAGTTAAGAGGCTTTTCTATGTCGACATAGGCTTCTATTTGCTGCTTGGTCAGGGTTCGAAAGTGAACCACAAAGGTATCAACGCAGGTTTTGCACTCGCCAGTCGCAGTATCAAATAGCGCTAATCCGGTATAGAAGGTGATAGATTTGCCACTTTGCGCGCTAAGTTGTTGTATCGCTTTTTCGCGGGTATGGGGCTTACCTAATATTTGGTCATCAACCACACATACCTGATCTGAACCGATAATTAGATGGTCGCCTGCGGGGAGCGAGCAAGATTGAGCTTTACCACTTGCCAGTCGGGTAACCAATACCTGTGGTGATTCTCCTTGCAGTGGTGTTTCATCAAAGTTTGGTTTAACACAGCTAAAGGGAAGGGGGAGCTTTTTAAGGATCTCGGCCCTAAATGGAGATGTGGAAGCTAAAATCAGTGATTTGACAGTCATTGCTACTATTCTGGTCTGTTTTATTTTGTTGTACAAACTAGCAGATTTTTCAGCGCGTTGTAGTAGAATTAGGAAGCTTCCTGTTAGGAAAGCTAAAATAGGTGGGTTAGGTAATTACTTAACTCTTAAATCATGCTCAATAGAATGTACAAAAAATGAGTAATTTTTTGTTGTTTTCCTTTGACTAAATTCAATTTCAAAGATAATATTCGCGCCCTATGCAAAAGGTAAAAATACCGCGAACGGTTGACCCCGGTAAAGCAGCTCAGAAACGATTGGACTACGATGGCATCATCCAAACCAGTCTGCTTAAGCGCTTAGCAGAGTCAGTCGATGGCGTAAAACGCAACGCAGAAGTCACATTGTCATTTGACCTAGATGAACAACGATTGGTCGTTATCTCTGGTAAAGCTAACGTCGAAGTCGATTTAGAGTGTCAACGCTGCAATGGGATTTTCACACACTTGTGTGAAGTTCAATTCGTCTACACCCCTAATAAAGGGGAAAAGACCGAGGAGAACGCACCGGAAGAGTACGATTTGGTAGATCTGAACGAGTACGGTGAATGTAATCTCATACAGTTAGTTGAAGACGAGTTCATTCTAAACTTGCCTCAAATTGCAATGCACGACACATCTGAATGTAGTGTTGATTCAAATAACTTGGTATTTGGTGAGCTTCCTGAAGAAATTGAGGATGATAAGCCAAATCCGTTCGAAGTTTTAAAAAGCTTAAAAGCAAAGACAAAGGAGTAGGGTCAATGGCCGTACAAAAGAGCAAAAAATCACGTTCAATGCGTGGCATGCGTCGTTCACACGATGCGCTAACTACAGCTGCACTATCTGTAGACGCAACTTCAGGTGAAACTCACCTACGTCACAACGTGACTGCTGACGGTTACTACCGTGGCAAAAAGGTAATCAACAAGTAAGGTTGCCTTTTGCGAACGATTACCGTTGCACTTGATGCAATGGGCGGGGATTTCGGTCCCTGCACAACAGTGCCTGCCGCCGTGCAGGCATTGTCTATTCTCCCAGAGCTGAAAGTCATTTTAGTTGGGGATCATTCCCTTATATCTTCTCAACTCTCTTCTATTGGGGCTTATCCCAAAGACCGCATTCAGATCCAGCATGCTGATAAAGTCATTTCAGACGAAGAAAAACCGTCGAAATCTTTACGTCATGGCAAGGGCAGTTCAATGTGGGAAACCGTCGATCTTGTTGAATCAGGTCAAGCTCAAGCTTGTGTAAGCGGTGGCAATACTGGCGCTTTAATGGCTTTATCTCGCTATCGCTTGAAATTACTTCCAGGTATAGAACGCCCCGCATTGGTTTCAGCGCTGCCTACACGCAGTGGTCAAAAGGTGTGGTTGCTCGATCTTGGCGCAAATGTGTCAGTTGAGGCTGAACAGTTGTTTCAGTTTGCGATTATGGGACAAGCACTTGCAGAGCAACACCTCAACCGCGAACCAAGGGTGGCTATCCTGAATGTCGGGGAAGAAGAGGTAAAAGGGAATGATTTAGTTAGATCTTGCGCTGAAAAATTAACGAATACACCGTCTATTAATTATACTGGTTTTGTAGAAGCACACCATCTCCTTCAAGATGAAGCGGATGTCGTGGTTTGTGATGGGTTTGTCGGAAACGTATGTTTAAAGGCATCTGAAGGTGTGGCAAACCTGTTCCTTGAACAGCTGCGCCGACACATGTGTCAGTCTAGAATAAAATCATGGTTGGCAAAAATATTCTTTGGTGGGTTAATTTCTGACCTTAAAAAGATGAACCCCGACCAGTATAACGGTGCAAGTTTGCTAGGATTGCGCGGCATTGTCATCAAAAGTCACGGAAGTGCGGATAAAACTGCTATCATCAATGCAATTCTAGAGGCAGTTCACGAAGTCAAGCGACAAATACCAAGTCGTATTAGTGATCGTTTGGAAACCGTTTTACTCGAGAGGCAACAATAGTCTTCATGTATAGCAAAATATTAGGCACAGGCAGCTATTTGCCTTCACAAGTACGCACAAATGCGGATTTAGAAAAAATGGTCGAGACCAGCGACGAGTGGATCGTTGCTCGTACGGGTATCAAAGAGCGTAGAATCTCAGCGCCAGATGAATCTGTTGCCGACATGGGCTTTATTGCCGCTCAAAATGCAATTGAGATGGCTGGTATCGATAAAAAAGATATCGATCTCATCATTGTTGCTACCACAAGTAGTAGCCATGCTTTCCCATCTTCTGCTTGTCAGATTCAAGGTATGCTGGAAATTCCAGGCTGTGGTGCATTTGATATCGCCGCTGCGTGTACCGGTTTTGTATATGCCCTATCTATTGCAGACCAGCATATTCGTTCAGGTATGTGTAAAAACATCTTGGTAGTCGGCGCTGATGCCCTGTCAAAATCTGTAGAAGATATTGACCGTTCAACCGTTATCTTATTTGGTGACGGTGCTGGTGCAGTCGTGGTGAGTGCAAGTGAAGAACCAGGCATTCTATCTACTCATTTAGGGGCCGATGGCCGCTACGGTGATTTGTTAAGTTTAGAGATGCCAGTTCGTGGTGGTGAAGTTGATAAATGGCTTCACATGACAGGCAACGAAGTATTCAAGGTCGCGGTAACTCAGCTCTCACGTTTGGTTACCGATACCTTAAAAGCCAACGACATGCAGAAGGAAGAACTGGATTGGTTAGTACCACATCAAGCCAACCTTCGTATCATCTCGGCAACAGCGAAGAAGCTGAAGATGTCAATGGACCAAGTGGTTGTCACCCTTGATCGCCATGGTAATACTTCAGCAGCGACAGTTCCGACTGCTCTTGATGAAGCAGTTCGTGACGGCAGAATTAAGCGTGGCCAAACCTTACTACTAGAAGCGTTTGGTGGCGGGTTTACATGGGGTTCAGCCCTAGTTAAGTTCTAACTAATCTGATACCAATGATTTGGTAAAGAAGTGCTTCGGCACTTCTTTTTATATACAGGAAAAATTATGAGCAAATTTGCAGTTGTTTTCCCAGGACAAGGTTCTCAAAGCCTGGGTATGTTAGCAGAGTTGGGTGAGCAACATGAGGTTGTAAAACAGACTTTTGCACAAGCTTCTGAGGTTCTTGGTTATGACCTATGGGCACTAATTCAAGACGGCCCAGCGGAAGACCTAAATCAAACCCAACGTACCCAGCCAGCTCTTTTAGCGGCATCGGTTGCGATTTGGCGTGTATGGAATGAGCTTGGTTTAGAAACCCCTGAGCTTATTGCTGGCCATAGCCTTGGTGAATACTCTGCACTAGTATGTGCAGGGGTTATTGATTTCGAACAAGCAATAAAATTGGTTGAGCTACGTGGCAACCTAATGCAAGAAGCCGTACCTGCGGGTACTGGAGCTATGTACGCAATCATTGGCTTAGGTGATGAAGAAATCGCTAAAGCATGTACTGACGCGGCACAAGGTGAAGTTGTATCTCCTGTTAACTTTAACTCACCTGGTCAAGTCGTTATTGCGGGCAATAAGGATGCAGTAGAGCGTGCTGGTGCACTTTGTAAAGAAGCCGGTGCCAAACGTGCATTGCCACTACCTGTTTCTGTACCGTCTCATTGTGCATTAATGAAGCCTGCAGCAGATAAGCTTGCAGTAGCCCTAGAAGAGATTGAATTTAACGCTCCATCACTGCCTGTGATTAATAACGTTGATGTGATTGCTGAAACAGACCCAGCTAAAATCAAGCATGCTCTTGTTCGCCAACTGTATAGCCCAGTTCGTTGGACTGGTACAGTACAATCTATGCATGAGCAAGGCGTAGAAAAGCTTCTTGAGATGGGACCAGGTAAAGTATTGACGGGCTTAACTAAGCGTATCGTTAAGTCTTTAACCGCAGCACCAGTGAATGACGCAGCGTCTTTAGAGGCTGCTAAGTAAACCAATTTTTTGGAGAAACAGATGAATCTTGAAGGTAAAATTGCACTGGTTACTGGTGCAAGTCGTGGTATCGGTCGCTCTATTGCTGAGACTTTAGTTGAGCGCGGTGCTACCGTTATCGGTACAGCAACCAGCGACAATGGTGCTGCGGCAATCTCGGAGTATCTTGGTGAAAACGGTAAGGGTATGGCTCTGAACGTGACAGATCCAGAATCTATCGCGGCTACGCTTAAAGCCATCAACGAAGAGTTTGGCGCATTAGATATTTTGGTTAACAACGCAGGTATTACTCGCGATAACCTATTGATGCGTATGAAGGACGATGAATGGACTGACATCATTGATACTAACTTAACTTCTATCTTCCGTTTGTCTAAAGCCGTACTACGTGGCATGATGAAGAAGAGATGTGGCCGTATTATTAATGTGGGCTCGGTTGTTGGTACTATGGGTAACCCTGGTCAAACTAACTACGCTGCAGCGAAAGCGGGCGTTATCGGTTTTACTAAGTCTATGGCACGTGAAGTTGCGTCTCGCGGTGTAACAATTAATACCGTTGCACCAGGATTTATTGAAACTGATATGACTAAAGCACTTAACGATGAGCAACGTGCTGCTACACTATCATCAGTGCCAGCAGGTCGTTTAGGTGATCCTCGTGAAATAGCAACAGCAGTGGCGTTTTTAGCGTCTCCTGATGCGGCATATATCACAGGTGAAACACTGCACGTTAACGGCGGCATGTACATGGTTTAATTTTGTGCATTATTGGCATGATATAAGTCAATAATGCATATAAAATCGGTCATAATCACAAGATTTGTGGTTAGACCAGCAAGGATAACCTTGCAACTTTCTTACTTTCGAATAAACTACGCAAAACATCGCATTAGGCGACTTCTTGTATAGGAAATAAAAAATGAGCAATCTTGAAGAACGTGTAAAAAAAATCATTGTTGAACAACTTGGTGTTGACGAAGCTGAAGTTAAAAACGAAGCATCTTTCGTTGATGATCTTGGCGCTGACTCTCTAGACACAGTTGAGCTAGTAATGGCTCTAGAAGAAGAGTTCGACACTGAAATCCCAGATGAAGAAGCAGAGAAAATCACTACTGTTCAAGCTGCTATCGATTACGTAACTAGCGCTCAGTAAGTTTATCCTCAGGCGGTCTACCTTGACCGCCTGATTCTTCCAAGTTTTCCTTTCACTGTTTTATCTAATCCCTCTCAATCAATAATCCGGAGTATTATCGTGTCCAAGCGTCGTGTCGTTGTTACTGGTATGGGTATGTTGTCACCGGTCGGCAACAACGTAGAATCTTCTTGGAAAGCCCTGCTATCTGGTCAAAGTGGTATCTCAAACATTGAGCATTTTGACACAACCAATTTCTCTACACGCTTTGCAGGTCTGATTAAAGATTTTAACTGCGAAGAGTATATGTCTAAAAAAGAAGCCCGTAAGATGGATTTATTTATCCAATACGGTATCGCAGCAGGTGTTCAAGCTTTAGATGATTCTGGCCTAGAAGTCACAGATGAAAACTGTGCACGCGTAGGTGTAGCTATCGGTTCTGGTATCGGTGGTCTTGGTTTGATTGAAAATGGTGCCAAAGTGCTTGAAGAAAGAGGACCACGTAAAGTAAGTCCGTTCTTCGTACCTTCGACTATCGTAAATATGATTGCAGGTAACCTGTCTATCATGCGCGGTCTTCGTGGCCCTAATATCGCCATTTCAACAGCTTGTACTACTGGTCTACATAATATTGGCCATGCAGCACGCATGATCGCTTACGGTGATGCAGATGCAATGGTAGCTGGCGGTGCTGAAAAAGCGTCTACGCCTCTTGGTATTGCAGGCTTTGGTGCAGCTAAAGCGCTTTCTACCAACAACGAAAATCCACAAGCAGCGTCGCGTCCATGGGATGCAGACCGCGATGGCTTCGTTTTGGGTGATGGTGCCGGTGTTATCGTATTAGAAGAATATGAATCAGCGAAAGCTCGTGGTGCAAAAATCTACTGTGAACTAGTTGGTTTTGGCATGAGTGGCGATGCTTACCACATGACCTCTCCAAGTGAAGATGGTTCAGGTGGTGCGCTTGCAATGGAAGCGGCGATGCGTGACGCAGATATTACGGGTGAACAAATCGGTTATATTAATGCTCATGGCACTTCAACCCCTGCTGGTGATGTAGCGGAACTTAAAGGCGTTAAGCGTGCATTAGGTGAGGCTGGCGCAGCTCAGGTTAAGGTTTCTTCTACTAAATCTATGATCGGCCACCTACTTGGTGCTGCTGGTTCTGTAGAAGCGATCATTACGATTAAGGCACTGATTGATCAGGTGGCTCCACCAACAATTAACCTTGATAACCTTGACCCAAGAGTTGAAGAACTAGGTATTGATGTGGTTCCAAACCAAGCTAAAGAGCTAGATACTGAATATGCTCTTTGCAACTCATTTGGTTTTGGTGGCACAAACGGCTCTTTAATCTTTAAAAAGATCTAAACCCGAAAAAATTCACTAGAATTATATAGGTCAGACTCAATTTCCTCGGAAGTTGGCTCTGGCCTTTTTTTGTTTTTGAACTTCGCTGTTTTGGGAATGAACCGGATGATATGGATCAATGGTCAAGTCGCCGACAAAATTGACGCCTCTGACCGCAGCTTTAATTATGGTGATGGTGGCTTTACCACTATAAAAACCTGTGATGGCAAACTTGAGCATTGGCCTTTGCACATTACAAGAATGCAAGACTGTTTGGCACTATTAAGGATTGCTCAACCCGATTGGAAGCAGGTACAGGGCTGGCTTGAACATGCGGCGACAGACCGAGGTGAGGGAGGCGTCAAGCTGCTCATTAGCCGGGGTAGTGGCGGCAGAGGGTACAGCCCTAAAGGGGTTGATGTACCGACGGTGGTTATCAGCTCCTTTAATTATCCTGCACATTATTGTCTGTGGCAAAATCAAGGCGTTGAGCTGGGTGTGGTAGAGCCGAGGTTAGGTCTTAATCCGCTATTGGCAGGCCACAAACACAATAACCGTCTTGAACAGGTAATGATGAAAGCGGATATGGATCAGCAAGGCTTTGCTGACGGTGTGGTTCTAGATATTAATGGTCATATCGTGGAAACCACTATGGCTAACCTGTTTTGGGTTTCAGATAATATCTTGTATACGCCTAGTCTTGAACAAGCAGGGGTGGCAGGTATTGGGCGGAGGTTGGCCATCAAATACGCTCAAGAGATGGGGATTGATGTCGTTATTGGGCAATTTGACCTAAAAAGGGTGTTTGAGGCGCAAGAGGTGTTTATATCGAATGCGTTACTGGGTATTGCTCCAGTAATAAAAATCGCCACAAATTCATTTTGCATAGGTATAATCACTCGCAATCTACAGGAGAGGATTCATAGTGTTTAAAAAGTTTCTGTTACTTTGCGTTTGCATTTTAGTTGTGGCATCCGCAGCTATCTTTTATGTCAAAAGCGAACTCGATAGCTATCTAAGCCAAACTGTACGTATTCAAGAGCCCACCTTAGTGACGATCAAGTCAGGTACATCTGTAGGCTCGTTACTGAATCGCTTTGAGCAGCAGCAATGGATTGATTCAAGCATTTCAAAAAAATGGATGCCTAGACTAATTCGTCGCTTACATCCAGAAGTGACTCAACTTAAAGCGGGTACGTTTGAATTAACGACAGGATTAAGCCTTAAACAAGCATTGCTTAGCTTGGTTAACGGCCAGCAAGCTCAGCTTAGTATCACCTTTGTGGAAGGTAGCACCTTTAAAGAATGGCGCACTCAATTTGATAAAGCGCCACATCTAATGCATTCGACCGTGGATATGTCAGAGAGCGAGATTGCGCAGCGTTTGGGAATCGATAAGGATAAGCTTGAAGGGCTATTTCTTGCGAACACCTATCATTACACTGTTGGTATGTCAGACCTTGATATCATGCGTCGCGCCCATACCCAGTTGCAAAAAGTTCTGGATAAGTATTGGGGAAAGCGTAAACCAGATCTACCAATTAAGACCCCTTATGAAGCGTTAATTCTAGGCTCTATCATAGAAAAAGAAACCGCAGTGCCTGGTGAGCGTCCTTTGGTGTCATCGGTTTTTGTTAACCGATTAAACCGTGGTATGCGTTTGCAAACCGACCCTACGGTGATCTATGGAATGGGTGACAAGTATGATGGCAATATTCGTAAACGTGATTTACAAACCCATACACCGTACAACACCTATACCATTTATGGACTGCCTCCAACACCAATTGCGATGATCGGTGAACAAGCGATTGCGGCAGCAGTAAGCCCTGACGATAGTAAGTACTTATACTTCGTTGCTAGTGGTGATGGTGGGCATGTGTTTACTAAGAATTTACGTGACCATAATCGAGCAGTTCAACAGTATCTAAAAAAATTGAGGGCGCGTAAGTGAGCCAAGGAAAATTTATCGTTGTAGAAGGCCTTGAAGGGGCAGGTAAAAGTACTGCTATTGCTGCAATTCATGAGGTGTTAAACCAGCACGGTATTAATAATATCGCCGCAACACGTGAGCCTGGCGGTACTGTCCTTGCAGAAAAAATGCGCGCAATAGTAAAAGAAGAAACTGATGGCGAACAGGTACAAGATATTACCGAGCTATTGCTGATGTATGGTGCTCGAGTGCAGTTGGTTGAAACGGTAATCAAGCCATCACTTACGCAAGGTAAGTGGGTGGTGGGTGACCGACACGATCTCTCATCACAAGCATATCAAGGTGGCGGGCGTCAGATAGCAGCCGAAACGATGGCATCTTTGAAAAAGATAAGCTTGGGTGATTTTGAGCCTGACTTAACCCTGTATATGGATATTGACCCTAAGCTTGGGCTTGCTCGTGCTCGTGGTCGCGGTGAATTAGACCGAATTGAAAAAATGGATATTAGCTTCTTTGAGCGCGCTAGAGAACGCTATTTAGAGTTGGCTAACGCAAGCGATAGCATCCTGATTATCGATGCCAGTCAATCTATTGATGAAGTCGCTTGTGATATTCGTACTACCCTTAGCCATTGGTTGGAGACACAGAGTTAGATGTCCAAAGTGAGCTATCCTTGGTTGCTTGATACATGGCAGCAGTTACAGAATGCATTAGATAACAATGTGCTGCCTAGTGCACTGCTAGTTAGCAGCTCTCAAGGTATAGGGGCAGAGCAGATAGTTGACGTATTGTCTGCGGCCTTGCTGTGTAACAATAGTAGTAGTGAGGCATGTGAATTTTGTCATGCTTGCTCATTGTTAGAAGCAAATACACACCCAGATCTACATAACGTCTCACCACTTGAAGGCAAGTCGAGTATCTCGGTAGATCAGATCCGTGAGTGCAATCGATATGCCCTTGAGTCTTCGCAGCTCAATGGTAAGCGGATAATCATTATTTCCCCAGCGGAGTTAATGACCGAAGCGGCAATGAATGCGCTGCTCAAAACACTCGAATCACCACCTAATGATTGCGTATTTGTATTAAACAGCCATGAACCGCACCGTTTGTTGCCAACGATCACCAGTCGTTGTCAGCAATGGCATTTAGAAGCATCTGATGCCGCAGCATTGAGTTGGTATGCCGAGCAAGGCATGACAGATATACCAGAACTTTATAAGGTGCTGTGCAATGGCGCACCGTTACGCTTGGTCGAGTTCTTAAAGCACAATGACGCATTTGAAAATGCGCTGACAGCACTGTATGAATTCATAAAGGATGACTTTGTATTGCCGAGTGATTTTACGAAAGCGATAGCGAAAGGTGAGAGCCTCACTATGTTGTCGGCAATCAGTACTGGGCTCTTAGAGCTGCAAAAAAGCTATTTTACGGAATTAGTCAGCGTGCAGTCTCACAATACGCTCAATAGCCTAAAGGGTTTGCTTACCTACCAGCAAGCTTATTCTATGACGTGTAGGCTTAATCAGTTGGTCGAGCAGTTAACCACTCACAGTGGGCTAAACCATGAGTTACTCATTAGTCGCTGGTTAATTGAAAGTAAGTGCTAACCTTATACTAAGACTTGCTAACCCAAACTATTTAATTATCTAAGTACCTTTATCAATCAAGGTACTTAGTTTGGTGCGTGCTGTTAGCACGACGTTTAACTTGGAAAATTTTATGTTCGTAGATTCCCATTGTCATTTAGACAAGCTTAATTATCAAGATCTTCACCAAGGGATTGAGGATGTCGTTTCTAAAGCACAACAAGCTAATGTAAAGCAGCTTCTCTCGGTAGGGGTAACCTTGGATGCGTTCCCTAACATGATTGAGATGATTTCTGCTTTCGATAACGTTCACGCATCAGCTGGTGTCCATCCACTCGACGTAGAGAGTGAGTTTGATTTGCAGACTTTGAAGAAGTTTGCAGGGCATCCAAAAGTAGTCGCTATTGGCGAAACCGGATTGGATTTTCACTATAAGCCTGAAACCAAGGCGTTACAGATTGAGCGTTTTGAGCAACAAATTGATTTGGCTGTTGAGGTTAACAAGCCCCTTATTATCCATACGCGTCAGGCGCGCACTGAAACTATGCAACGCCTAAGGCAGGGGCATGCGGAGCGTTGCAAAGGCGTGATCCATTGCTTTACTGAGGACCTTGCGTTTGCTGAGCAAGCGATGGAGCTAGGCTTTTATATCTCGATCTCTGGTATTGTTACTTTTAATCAAGCAACTGCATTGAAAGAGGTGGTTAAAGCCTTACCTTTGGATAGATTATTAATCGAGACCGATTCTCCCTATCTTGCGCCTGTTCCTCATCGTGGAAAAGAGAACCAACCTGCGTATGTGGTTGAGGTGGCAAGCTATATTGCAAGTTTAAAAGGGATCTCATTAGGTGAGGTCGCTGAAAAAACAACGCGAAACTACCAGGATCTTTTTTTGCGCCGCTAAGTTAGTTTTTGCGCAAAATAGGGGTGTAAGCCCCTTTTTTATACTCTATAGCTTTATTTTTACTATTTATGTTTAAAGTTACCATTTTAATTGAAAATGCCTGTCACACTGTTAAATGAATAAAGTTTGGTCTGAGAAATAAGTAAATATTCATGAAAACAAAAATCTATCGAAGACTCACGTAGCTATATTTTCTTTTTAAAACAATAATTTATGTGAGTATCTTTGGCTTGTGCTACTGTTTGTAAGTGTGATCTAGCGTGGCTTTTTTAAGATTGCTTTTTGGCAGCTAAAGAAAGTTTTGTCGCATCAATATATATTTAGTAGCGAAAAATATAACTACTGAGTTGGTTACATACTTCAGAGCACTAACATTTAAGCTACGGGGGTAAGCTGTTAGTGCTCATATAATTTAAAATAAATCTAGGAGCATAAACATGTTTAAGAACCTTTTTGCGAGCCTGCAAAAAGTTGGTAAGTCACTGATGCTACCAGTATCAGTATTACCAGTTGCAGGTATTCTACTTGGTGTTGGCGCAGCTGACTTAAGCTTTATTCCAAGCGTTGTTTCAAATCTAATGGAACAAGCCGGTGGTTCGGTGTTCGGCCAGATGCCACTGCTATTTGCAGTAGGTGTTGCGTTGGGCTTCACTAATAACGACGGTGTAGCGGGTCTTGCGGCTATCGTGGGCTACGGCATCATGGCAGCGACATTGACGGTTATGGCTACCGTACTTGGCGCAGATAAGATTGATACCGGTGTTCTAGGTGGTATCCTTGTCGGTGGCCTAGCTGCATGGGCATTTAATCGCTTCTTCAAAATCCAACTTCCAGAATATTTGGGCTTCTTCGCGGGTAAGCGAGCTGTGCCAATTATCACAGGCTTTGCTGCAATCGCATTAGGTATCGTACTTTCTGTTATTTGGCCACCAATTGGTGACGGCATTGGTGCATTCTCACACTGGGCTGCAAGTCAGAATCCAAAAGTTGCTTTTGGTATCTACGGTGTTATTGAACGTTCTCTAATTCCATTTGGTCTACACCATGTATGGAACGTACCGTTCTTCTTTGAAGCAGGTTCTTGTGTAAACTCTGCGGGTGAACCACAAACTGGTATCCTAACTTGTTACCTTGTTGCTGATGATGCATCGCGCATCGCAGGTCATGGCTTCGGTCAACTTGCAGGCGGCTACATGTTTAAGATGTTCGGTCTTCCAGCAGCGGCAATTGCAATTGCACACTCAGCTAAACCTGAGAACCGCGTAAAAGTAATGGGT
This sequence comes from Vibrio gallicus, assembly GCF_024346875.1. Classification (NCBI taxonomy): domain Bacteria; kingdom Pseudomonadati; phylum Pseudomonadota; class Gammaproteobacteria; order Vibrionales; family Vibrionaceae; genus Vibrio; species Vibrio gallicus. Next base: position 1,667,942 of record NZ_AP024871.1, on the reverse strand, counting down.
ATCATGGCTTCTGCAGCTCTGACTTCATTCCTTACTGGTATTACTGAACCAATCGAATTCTCTTTCCTATTCGTAGCTCCAGTTCTTTATGCAATCCATGCTCTACTAGCTGGCTCTGCATACGTTGTTGCTAACACGCTAGGCTTTGTACACGGTACTTCGTTCTCGCATGGTTTGATTGACTTTGTTGTTCTATCTGGTCACGCACAAAAAATGGGTCTGATGGTTGCTGTTGGTCTAGTTTACGCAGCTATCTACTACGTAGTATTCCGCGCAGTGATTAAGGCAATGGACCTTAAAACTCCGGGCCGTGAAGATGAATCAGAAGAAGCTATCTCTGTAGCGAGTTCTGAAATGGGTGGTGAACTGGTTGCAGCATTCGGTGGCAAGCAAAACATCACTGGTTTAGATGCATGTATCACTCGTCTACGTGTTGCGGTTGCAGATACTGAGAAGGTTGATCAAGACAAACTAAAAGCACTTGGTGCGGCTGGTGTGGTTGTCGTTGCCGGTGGCGTACAAGCTATCTTTGGTACTAAATCTGATAACCTTAAAACTGAAATGGATGAATGGATTCGTAACCAAGGCTAATCTTGTTTACTTAATATTAATCTAAACAGAAGAGGGCCTATATGGTCCTCTTTTTTTGGTGCTGTAAACCTAAAATCATGCTGTTTGAATCACAGAATTTGCATGAGGTCTCAATTCGAGATATTGGTTTAAAATACCGTATGACTGTTATGGTTATTTAGTTAGAATATGCACATATTATGAATAAATAGGAACTCGTCGCGTGAATATCGGAAAGCTAATATTAGCCACTGTCATTTTGAGTGGGGCCGCGACGTATGTGGGGGCAGCTAAGGCTGCTGAGAATAGCAGCGCAGTTAAGCTTGGGATGGGATTTGACCAAGGCTTAAGCGTTGTCGCTAAGTTTGAAGACCGTTTTGCCTTTACTATTGGTAACGATGGCATGGCGTTTGATTACCACATTGTTACGGGTAGCTTTGATCAAGACGTGCCATTTGATTGGTATGTCGGAGCGGGTGGTTGGTATGAGTGGGATGATGATTTTGGACTGCGAGTTCCACTTGGCCTAGATTGGAACTTTGCACCAAACTGGAATGCTTATGGACAGATAAGCCCTGAGTGGCAGATCCACGATAAGTCTAAGCTTAAATTTGGTGCTGGTATTGGTATCACATATCGCTTCTGATAGGTTTATCAGATGGTAATAAGAAGCCGACATTGTTGTCGGTTTTTTTGTGCCTGTGTATTCAGGTGCTCACAATGTTTAGCTTAAGGATTGCAGACAAAAAAAACCGAGCGCTGAGGCTCGGTTTAATTGAACTATTACAGATTATTTTGACTTATTCATCGCTTTTCGAATGCAGATGGCAGCGCCACCCCAAGTAATGGTAAGTCCAAGCACCATCATGATAATTGCACCAGTAGTCATATTATGCTTCCTTCTTACTAAATGTATTGATAAGTACGCCAACTATTACTAGAAGTGCAAGTAATCCCCAACCTAACATTAGTAGGTCTGATTGTGCATAACCACCGTAACCATCAGTAAAAGTTGTTTTAAGGGTGTTGAATAGCGTAATTGCTAATATTGCTGGGCTTACAAATTTCAAGCAGATGTCATACCAACCAGCAATTTGGAAATCAGATACGCTGTTTACGTAGTTACGGATATTAGCGGCTTTTACCACCATAACAATCAAGATAACCTCAACAAAGCAAGACGATACGATACCAATCTGGTTGGTGAAGTAATCCACTAGGTCTAGAAGTAGTAAACCACCGTTAGTTGCAAATGCTAGCGATACTACAGCACCAATACCACAAACTAGAGTTGCTGCTTTTTTACGAGAAATCTTAAATTTATCGATAATTGCCGATGTTACTGCCTCAATGATGGAAATATGTGAGCTCAATCCCGCAATAGTCAAAGACAAGAACAGCAGTGGACCAAGGATATAAGGTGCTGGAAGCTCGTTTATTGCCGCTGGCAAGGTAACGAAGGCTAGACCTACGCCCGCAGTAACAACGTCGGTAAGTGCTTTACCTTGCTCATGAGCCATGAAGCCCAATACGGCAAAAATCATAATACCAGCAAGGATAGAGAAACCGCAGTTAATCAGAACCGTCATAAAGGCATTGTTATTGATGTCTGATTTCTCAGGCAAATAACTTGAATACGCCAACATGATTGCAAAGCCGATACTTAGGGTGAAGAAGATCTGCCCATAAGCTGCTGCCCATACTTTAATATCTAGGATCTTACTAAAGTCAGGTTCGAACAGATAGTTAACACCGTCTAGCGCACCTGGTAGGAAGATAGTACGGACAATAAGCACTAACACCATAATGAACAGCACAGGCATCATTATCTTAGCTGCACGTTCAATCCCAGCCTTAACACCACCCACAATAGCCGAGTAGGTGATAAGCCAAGCTATCAACATAGTACCGGCAATCTTCCACTGAATTGAGCCCAAGTTAGATGGAGAGTTATCGCCGCCTAAGTTGAGGTAATGACTAAAGAAGAAGGTGTTGGTATCTGCGCCCCAGCCTTGATTAAAAGACATACCAAGGTAGGAGATAGACCAACCAATAACCGCTACATAATAAACAGCGATAGAGGCAGCAATACCTACTTGGAACCAGCCAAGCCATTCAAATTTAGGATTAATAGCTTTTAAGGCTGCAGGAGCTGAACCACGGTATTTTTGCCCTAGCTTGAACTCCATGATCATGAAAGGTATACCAGCTGTAAGCATGGCGAAAATATAAGGGATAAAGAAAGCGCCACCGCCGTTCTCGTATGCCATATATGGGAAGCGCCAGATGTTACCAAGACCGATAGCCGATCCTACTGCGGCTAATATGAAGCCGGTACGGGAACCCCACTGCTCTCGCTTCATGTAAACTCCTTAATGTTATGTTTGCTGTGAAGCGATACCTATGCCGAAAAAATGTTAGTGATTTTCACTTAAATTATTTGTTAATAGAGATTTAAAATCACCCAAAAACGGTTTGAGGGATCTTTAGCTCTATAAAAGTTTTTTGTATCGGCTGTATGCTTCAATAAGTTATTAAATATAGTGAAAAAACGACAGTTTTTCCCTTAATTGACGGTTGGAGAGTATCTGTTAATACACATACTGGCAAGATTAAATAAAGTGAAAAACTAGTGATATTAACTGCATTTAAACTGTCTGGAGTGAATAATGTGGTTTTTGTGACTGGTTATTTGTGATATTCCAGCGAATATAATTGGTTCTTCTTATTTTGAGAGGTTGATCACCTAAAGTGCCACTGACGGAGTGAATGCCTAGAATAGCGTCAATCCGTCAGTGAAATGTGGTTTTTTTAGACAACAGGCGCCTAGAAGTTAAAAGTTAACCCTACGTTGGCTTGGAATTGGCTTAACCAATCGCCTTTATATGCGAATTTACAAGATTGCTGTGTGCTGTCTGATTTGCAGTAAGTAACCGAATTGCCATCAACCAAGGTTCCGAGATAACGAAGTTGGGTTTGAAAGGCGAAATTGCGAGTGAAGCGATATTCTACTCCACCGTAGAAACCCGCGGAAAACTTATAGTCTGTATCTGCACCTTGGATATCGATTTGGGTACCACCAAGGCTCAATCCAAGATAAGAGTTCCATTTATCATGGAATGGGTAATAGACTGCACTTTGAAAATGTAGGTAGCGCATAGTGGTATCAAGTTTGAGATCAGATATCTCAGAGTCTTGTTGGGAGTAGAGTAGCCCCAAACGTCCTTGGTCGACCTTGGTTTCTATAGCAAGGTTTAGGTTCATTGCATGGTCGATGTCAAAACTGTCTTCATTGGCATCTTCAAATGACCCACCCATACCATATCCGACCATAGGGGTGATATATACATCCGCAAGAGTAGAAGTACTAAAGGCGGTTAAGCAGATAGCTAAGCTAAGAATTTTGTTGTTCATATCGCACCATTGTTGGTTAATACTGTATTCAATTGTGACAGTAACTGCATAATTCTGCACGATTTTTTAAGAGTTCTTGAGAGATATTCTTTAAGGTGCTAGAAGTTTAAAGGAGTTTACAAAAAATTTTAAAGGTACTTTGCATACAAACTTAAAGGTAGTTTGCAAAAAATGAATGAGGAAAGCTCGATGGACACAGACTTAAAAGTAAGCATTTCTATTGTCACTATCATATTTGCAGTGTTATTTGCCTATGGAGGCATAGTGCTATTTGCCTAGATTAAGCACACCATGAATAATAGCGGCCTTGTATGGGGAACTGACTCCCTTTATAACCCTGATATATTTTCTGAATATATCGGCGGTAAAACTGCGCTTGTGGCACAAGGTGGTGGGCAGCGCGGTATCTTTACCGCAGGTGTTTTAGATGCTTTTCTCTATTCTAACTTTGACCCTTTTCATACCTTCTACGGAACCTCAGCTGGGGCGATGAATGTTTGTGCCTATCTTTGTCGTCAACCTACATTGGGTAAGTCATTTCTATTAGAACTGACAACCGATAATCAATTTTTCAATCTGTTTAGTTTTATTCGCCAAAAGCACTATATAGGCCTAGATTGGGCGTTAGACAAGATCTGCCATCCTCCCTATAAACTTGATGTTGATATGGGAAGACGAACTTTACAAGGGCGAAGCGCCTTTGCGGCCACAACGCGGGTGGATGATTTCAAAGATGCATATTTACCCATGCTAAAAAATAATTGGGTAGATGTATTACGCGCGAGTTGCGCTATCCCAAATCTGGTTTCTAGAGCCGTTTCTATCGATGGCGTCTCATATGTTGATGGGGGAGTATCGGCTTCTATTCCAGTCCAAGAAGCGTGGCGTAAAGAATCAAGAACGATTGTTGTCATTCGCAGTGAAAAGCCTGAAGCGTCAATTTCAGAACCTAAAATCGCTCAATCTAGCATAAATGAAGAGTGGTACAAAAAGCCGATAGAAGCCGTTCAACAGCTATGGAAAGGGACATTAGACCAAGGATTGAAAGGCTTTAATGAGTTGTTAGAAGAGCGTATTTCTCATAACAAACTGCAACTAACTCAACCTGACCATGAAACACTAAATGGGGGGCGCTGGTTGTTTGGTGCCAATAATATTTATCGCCTTGCACATCTTTTAGGTAATGATGTCGATGCAGGGCTGGTGGATATGTTGATGATTCACTATCAAACCTATGCTCTTACTCATGATTTCATTAGTGCGCCACCTTCTGACTGTTACGTGATGCAAATTGTGCCGCAGCAACCGCTACGCAGTTCAACCTTGATGAGTAGCCCAGAGGATATGCTGTTTGATTATCAGCAGGGTTTAGATGCGGGCTATCGCTTCGTTAACGAGTATCAAGATAGCAAGCAGCTAATTAAAACCCCACGCACGGTATATTAATCGTTCACTATTTCGATTATATCTCACGTTCTATGCATATTATGATGTTTACTTAGTGAGCCGCCTCACGCCTTTCTATGCAAACGCTTCACATTTGTTTTGAGGTGTAAAAAAATAGGAGGTAAGAGCGCTTGGAGGCACCATGTATACGTCACAACCCGGTCATATCGACTACATTAAGCAAGTAAACGCAGGCAAGGTATACCAGTTAATTGACCAGTTTGGGCCAATCTCACGTATCGACTTATCAAAATTGAGCGCACTTGCGCCAGCCAGCATTACTAAAATAACTCGTGAGCTTATCGATGCTCACCTTATCCATGAAACTATTGTTCAAGAGGTTACAAGTCGTGGTCGCCCTGCGGTTGGGTTACAAACCAACAATCAGGGTTGGCAGTTTCTATCGATGCGAGTAGGGCGAGGCTATCTTTCTATAGCCTTGCATAACCTCGGTGGTGAAGTGGTTGTTCAAAATCAAGTTCATATTGAAGAGACACATCAAGACGCCTTCCTTAAGCGGCTTCTAAAAGAGATATATCGCTTTTTTGAGATCAATGCTGAGCACCTTGAAAGGGTAACGAGTATTGCAATCACATTGCCAGGCTTAGTGCATTCAGATAGCGGTATCGTTCAACAGATGCCTTATTATGAAGTGGAGCGTATGGAGCTTGCTTCTGCTGTAGAAACCGATACCGGATTACCGGTATTTGTTGCCAATGATACCCGAGCATGGGCACTTGCTGAGCAGCTGTTTGGTAACTCTCAACAGAATAAAAATTCAGTATTGATATCCGTACATAATGGTTTAGGTGCGGGCATTATCTTAGAAGGGCGACTTCTTGAAGGGCGACTAGGTAACGTTGGAGAGCTTGGACACATCCAAGTTGATGACGATGGTTTACCATGTGAATGTGGCAACCACGGATGTTTAGAAACCGTTGCCAGTGCGCGAGCTGTCGTTCGCCAAACACGAGCATTAATTATCCAAGGTGAAGATACATCGCTTGAGCTTGAGGGGCTAAGCGTGACTAAAATCTGTGAGGCGGCTAATCAAGGTGACTCCCTTGCGTTAAAGGTGATAGACCAGCTTGGTAAGAACCTAGGGAAAGCGGTTGCGATTGTCGTTAATATGTTTAACCCAGAAAAGATCTTAATCGGTGGCGACATTAATACCGCCAAAGAGCTTTTGTTGCCTAATATACGCCAGTGCGTGGCGGAGCAAGCCCTTCCTATCTATTTTAAGGATCTCGAAATCGTACCATGTCGATTTATCAAAAATGCCACTATGCCAGGTGCGGCGTTAATTAAGCAGGCGTTATATGACGGTAACTTATTGCTTAAGGTTGTTGAGGGATAAAGACCTAGCAGTCACATTCTAGAAACAAAAAAACCGACTGATTAAAGTCGGTTTTTGTTTTTATGGCAGCAGGCTACATTACACGCATACCCGGCTTAGCGCCTTGGTGCGGTTCTAGAATCCATAGCTCTTCGCCACCAGGGCCGGCGGCTAATACCATGCCTTCCGACATACCAAACTTCATTTTACGCGGCTTAAGGTTTGCCACCATTACAGTGTGTTTACCGACTAAGTCCTCAGGCTTATAAGCTGATTTGATGCCAGCAAATACCTGACGGATTTCACCACCGATATCCAACTGAAGTTTCAACAGCTTATTGGCTTTTGGCACTTCTTCACATTCGATGATCTTAGCAATGCGCAGGTCAACCTTAGCAAAATCATCGAATTCGATTTCATCAGCTACCGGCTCTTTACTTAGCTCAGTTTCAGTTTTTGCATTCTCGGCTTTCTCTTTTGCCGCTTGCTCTGCTGCTGCGTCTTGTTTTGATGCTTCAATCATAGCTTCAACCTTTTTCGGGTCAATACGGTTAAATAGTGCCTTGAACTTGGTGATTTCATGGCCTGTTAGTGGCGCATTAATCGCTTCCCATGTTAACTCTTGGTTTAAGAAAGCTTCAGTGCGGGCTGCAAGTTCTGGCATTACTGGTTTTAGATAAGTAATCAGCACGCGGAATAGGTTAATACCAACCGAGCAGATATCTTGCAACTGTTGATCTTGGCCTTCTTGCTTGGCAACAACCCAAGGTGCTTTTTCATCAACGTATTGGTTTGCTTTATCCGCAAGCGCTGTGATTTCACGAATAGCGCGACCAAACTCACGAGACTCGTAAAGTGCACCAATCTTGTCAGCGGCATCCACAAACTCTTGATAAAGAGCAGGTTCAGCAAAGGTATCAGACAACTTGCCTTCAAAACGCTTGGTAATGAAACCGGCGTTACGCGATGCAAGGTTAACTATCTTATTCACAACATCAGAGTTTACACGTTGGGTAAAGTCTTCAAGGTTGAGGTCAAGGTCATCAATACGGTTGTTGAGTTTGGCTGCGTAATAGTAACGTAGGCACTCAGGTTCAAGGTGATTTAGGTAGGTACTCGCCTTAATAAAGGTGCCTTTAGATTTTGACATCTTAGCGCCATTTACTGTCACATAACCGTGTACAAAAATGTTATTAGGCTTACGGAAACCCGCACCTTCAAGCATTGCTGGCCAGAATAGGCTGTGGAAATACACGATGTCTTTACCGATGAAGTGATATAACTCGGTAGAGCTGTCTTTATTCCAGTACTCATCAAATTCAAGATCATCACGGCGGTCACATAGGTTCTTGAAAGAAGCCATATAGCCTACCGGTGCGTCAACCCACACATAGAAAAACTTGTTTTTCTCGCCTGGAATTTCAAAGCCGAAATAGGGAGCATCACGAGAGATATCCCACTGCTGTAAGCCTGATTCAAACCATTCTTGCATCTTGTTCGAGGTTTCAGATTGCAATGAGCCTGAGCGAGTCCACTCTTTTAACATACTCTCAAATTGAGGTAGGTCGAAGAAGAAGTGCTCTGAGTCTTTCATTACGGGTGTTGCGCCAGAAACCGCTGATTTTGGATTAATTAGTTCCGTTGGACTGTAAGTTTCGCCACAGTTGTCACAGTTATCACCGTATTGGTCTTCAGATTTACACTTAGGACATGTACCTTTAACAAAGCGATCGGGAAGGAACATCTCTTTTTCAGGATCAAACAGTTGTGAAATGGTGCGGCTATTAATGAAACCGTTTTTCTTCAGCTCTAGGTAAATAGATGACGCCAGTTCGCGGTTCTCTTCACAGTGTGTGCTGTGATAGTTATCAAAACTGATATTGAAGCCAGCAAAATCTTTTTGGTGTTCTTCACTAACTGCGGCAATCATTTCTTCTGGGCTTATGCCCATCTGCTGAGCTTTAAGCATGATCGGAGTGCCGTGTGCGTCATCGGCACAGATAAAATTAGCCGTGTTGCCACGTAAGCGTTGATAACGCACCCAAATATCAGCTTGTATGTGCTCAAGCATATGGCCAAGGTGGATAGAACCGTTAGCGTATGGCAGTGCACAAGTGACAAGCATTTTTCTTAATTCTGTAGTCATACTTTTACTTTTCGCAGATAGGTAACATTTTGGACGCTATATTAACCTAACCCCGGCCTTTCGGGAAGGATCACAGCAGGAAACCCTTCTACTATAGATAAAACCATATGTTTTTCATGGCTGAATTTTTTCAAACTCAGCACTATGATGGTAAAAAAAGGAAACATTTATGTCGGATTCGTTACAAAGCATTCAAAGTTGGCTCAATCAGTTTTCGCACCCAGCATTAATCGAAGGGTGGGCGAGTGAGCATGGGGTTGTGAGCCTCGACCAAACCGGAGACACTGCAATAATTGAGTTTCCATTTCAGCTTAATTTGCTTGAACAAGCCCTTGATAATTGGCTGATTAATAATCCGTTGCCCGCATTAAAAACCCAAATTAGCAGTGTGACCAAGGCGCTAAACTCGAAAGTGCCATCGAATCTCGCACATGTGAAAAACATCATTGCTGTTACCTCAGGCAAAGGTGGTGTCGGGAAGTCCACAACTGCGGCTAACTTAGCCCTTGCTATTGCTCAAAATGGGGGCAAGGTTGGGGTACTTGATGCCGATATCTATGGCCCGTCTATTCCAATGATGTTTGGTCGTCGCAGCGCGCAAATGGTAGTGGTTGATGAAAAGTGGATGCAGCCTGTCGATGCCTTAGGTATTCAAACCCAATCTATTGGCTATTTAATGGGGGATGATGAGGCAACTGTTTGGCGTGGGCCTATGGCTTCGAAGGCATTAGTGCAACTTTTGCAAGAGACTCAATGGCATGACTTAGATTACCTTATTATTGATATGCCCCCTGGTACGGGTGATATCCAGCTCACTTTAGCGCAACAGATACCCTTAACCGCAGCTATTGTGGTGACAACACCGCAGGATATCGCATTAGCCGATGCCTCTAAGGGTATCGCAATGTTTGAAAAGGTTGAGGTGCCTGTGTTAGGTATCATTGAAAATATGAGCTATCACGAATGTTCACACTGTGGGTCTAAAGAGCATATATTTGGCACAGGTGGCGCAGAGAAACTGGCAAAACAAAAAGGAATGGCGCTATTAGGGCAGATACCGTTACATGTCAACGTACAACAAGATGTCGACAAGGGTTTTCCGAGTGTGTTAAACCCTAACTCTAGCGATCAAGCTAAGCATTACCTAGACCTTGCAGAACAGATAGTAAGTCGCCTGTATTGGACCGGAACGGCAAAGCCTGAAAATATTGAATTTGTCTCTGTGTAGATAAAATAAACCAACTTAGAGCAGTATCAGGCATCATTATTGGTGCCTGATGCATTTTAATTGCTCACCTTGTCACCCTAATTAGGTATCTCACCTATTATTCTGGGTAAATATTGTACAACCATTCTTTATTCTCGTTTAAGCGCTGGTATGAAATTATTTCCCTCCCTATAATTACCTCGATTAAAGCTGAACTAACCATTTCTTCAAGGTCACTCCATGTCTGATAATAACCAATGTGTAATTGTGGGAATCGCTGGAGCATCTGCTTCAGGTAAGAGCCTAATTGCAAGTACGATTTATAATGAGTTGCGTGCCAAGGTCGGCCCTAATCAAATTGGTGTCATTACGGAAGATAGATATTACAACGATCAAAGCCATCTCAGCATGGAAGAGCGTGTAAAAACTAACTATGATCACCCTAAAGCGCTAGACCATGACTTGTTATGCGAACATCTACGACAGTTGGCTGCAGGACAATCAGTTGAAGTGCCAGAGTATAGCTATACTGAGCATACTCGCACCGAAAATACCCAGACGATGGAACCTAAAAAGGTGATTATCCTTGAGGGCATCTTGCTACTGACGGACCCACGTTTGAGAGACATTATGCATGCGAGTGTGTTTATGGATACGCCGCTTGATATTTGCCTTTTGCGCCGCGTGAAGCGTGATGTAGAACAACGTGGTCGTACTATGGAGTCTGTTTTAGAGCAGTATCAAAAAACAGTTCGCCCAATGTTTATGCAGTTTATTGAACCGTCTAAACAGTACGCTGATATCATAGTACCTCGTGGTGGCAAGAACCGAATCGCGATTGATGTACTCGAAGCACATATTGCTAAACTTTTGAAATCTTAGTAGTTTGTAGATATATGCTAAGTAAGTGAATTCTATAGCTTACAGGCCATAATTTATGGTCAACACTTAATGGCACTGTGGTGCCATTTTTTGTATCTGAATTATAATTAATTCGTCTGAGACTCAGGGAAGAACAAGATGAAGAAAATCGCTCTTATTATCCTTACACCATTGTTGTTGGTGGTGTTAGCTGTAGCAGCCCTGCTGCTATTTGTAGACCCTAACCAATTTAAGCCCTTAATTGTAGAGCAAACCAAAACCCATACTCAGCTAGACTTAACCATTGAAGGGGATATTGGCTGGCGATTTTTCCCAAGCCTTGGTTTCTCTTTAGGTAAAACGACACTAAGTAATCCCGAGGGCTTTGCGGCTAAAAATATGTTGTCGGTAGATGAGGTAGGGCTAGATATTTCAGTTTTACCAATGATGGATAAACAGCTTCAGGTTGGAAAAATAACCCTGAAAGGCGCGCAGATTTATCTTGAAACCAAAGCTGATGGCAGTAGCAACCTAGATGCATTTAAGAGCCAAGCTGAGCCTGAGCAGGACACGGTTGAGAGCCCAGCAGCTTCTGAACAAGGCTCAACGGCAGCTCCCGAACCTTGGATAATTAGCCTACAAGGTGTCGATATTGAAAATGCACTGCTTGAAATCAAAGACGATAGCCAAGGGGTATACACCAAGTTAGAGCAGGTGAATCTGAACGTCGCGAGCTTTGAATTTGATAAATGGACACCGGTTACATTTAGCTTTCAGGGTGTGAATAATCAGCAACGTTTTGCCGTGTCAGGGCAGGCGAGTGCCAAAACCAATGCTGACTTTAGTGACTACCAAGTAAAGGATGTTGTGGTTAGTGGCGGCTTTTCACAACCTGACCTAGAGGTAGAGAAGTTTACGCTCAATCTAGACACCTTTGCGATTGGCAGTTTTGCCAATATTCAACTTACCGCTAATGGTAAAGCGGCCAACAACACCTTTGAAGTCAACAGTGCTCTGCAAGCAAAGCTAAATCAAGATATGCAGACCTTCGCCTTAAAAGATGTTGCGTTGCAATCAAAGCTCAAAGGACCAGACCTTGACTTGGAGCGCGCTTCGTTAAACTTGAAACAGTTCCAATTTGATAAGCCGGGTGCATTTAACTTAGCCATAAAATCAAAAGCTGCGGGTATCAGTCAGGATGTTTTACTGTCAGGTAGTATCCTAGTAGACAAGGCTATCTCTAAGGTGGCAATCGATAACCTGCAAGCCCATGGTAATCTTGTTGGTGACGCGCTTCCACAATCGCCTTTGAAGCTAGTCCTCGAATCGGATATTAACTTCGACCTTAAGCAAAACAAGCTAAGTGTAATTCTAGGTCAACTGGCATTAAACGACCTCTCGCTAAGCGGTTCAACGCAGGTGACGCTGTCAAAGATACCGCAAGTGCGCTTTAAACTGCATTCACCCTCAATTAATGTTGATGAGTGGACTGGAGGCGAGGAGCCTAATGCGGCAACAGATGCCTCTACAACCTCTACAACCTCTACTGCAACTGCATCACAGGCTAGCACCCCAGCCCAAGAGCCGGATCTTAGTGTGCTAAAAACCCTAGATGTGGCTGGGACTATGACCATTGATAAGCTGGTGGCAAGCAACGCCAAATTGCAGGATGTGTTTACCAATCTAGCCATTAAAGGTGGGGTGTTTAACCTCAAGGCGTTAAAGGCGCGTCTTTATCAAGGTAGCATAGATGCCAAAGCGATAGTCAATGCTAAGAGCACAACCCCAAGCTACGACCTTGATGCCAAAGTAAAGGGGGTTAAGATTGCGCCGTTACTCAAAGATGTTGCGGACAATGATATGCTGGAAGGTAGTGGTAATATCACTTTAGACCTAAAAGGTAAAAGCCTGATCCCTGACAAGCTTAAGCAGAATATTGCCGGTGACATCAACATGAGCCTGAACGACGGGGCGGTTAATGGTATCAACGTTGCTCAGATTATACGTACTAACTATGCCAAATTCCGTGGCCAGAAAGTGCCCGCAGAGCCAGAAGTGAAGAAGACAGATTTTAGTTCGATGTCAGCTAGCGTTAGATTAAACAAGGGCACCGCATATATATCAAAAATCAACGCTCAATCGCCATTGATGAGAATCGATGCCTCAGGGCAAGCCAATTATATTGCTGAAACCATGGATATGCTGGCTAAAACCTCGATAGTAGGTTCTTTGGAAGGACAAGGTGGTAAAAGTCTTGATGACCTTAAGGGGTTAACCCTGCCGATACGCGCTAAGGGCAGTTGGACTGACCCGAAAATCAGTCTAGATTTGGCCGCATTACAGAAGCAAGAATTAGAGCGTAATAAGAAAAAGCTAGAAGCAAAAGCGAAGAAAGAAGCCGAGCGCGGCCTTGAAAAACTGCTTGGTGATAAAGCCAAGGATGACGATGTTAAGAAAATGACCGATTCACTATTGAAGAAGTTTTTCTAAGCTAAGCATCGCAATGCCACAAAAATGGGCTCTTAAATAAGAGCCCATTTTCATTACCAGTCAATCCCTTTGCGAGCCTTTAAGCCCGAATCAAAGGCGTGTTTTATATTCTTAACCTCGGAAACGGTATCTGCCATATCGGTGAGTGTGCGGTGAGCCGCTCGGCCAGTAATGACTACTGATTGATGGCTAGGGCGATTTTCTAGTGCACTTACAATCTGTTGCAGGTCAATATAGCCGTAGGTCACCATGTAGGTCATTTCATCGAGTAGTACTAGATCAAGATTTGGGTCTTGTAACATGCGCTGGCACTCCTTCCATACTAATTGCGCGGCATGGGTATCTGCTTGCTTGTTTTGGGTTTCCCAGGTAAATCCGGTAGCCATAACATGGAACTGTACGCCGTGCTGTTCTAGCAGATTTCGCTCGCCATTATCCCAAGTGCCCTTGATAAACTGCGCCACACCACACTGAAAGCCATGGCCAACAGCACGCGCTACGGTGCCAAAACCTGAAGTAGATTTACCTTTGCCGTTACCGGTTATCACAAGCAGTAACCCACGCTCTTGTTGGGCTTGCTCTATACGTTGATCCACTTGTTGTTTGAGCTTTTGCTGGCGCTGTTGGTGTCGTCCTTGATTCTGTGTCATTGGATATCCCTATTCTGATGTCTGTTTTCAACATCATAATCGTTTAAGCCTATAAACATAAAGAGAAATAGAGATTAAGTAGGGTGTGATGTTCAGGCATTGCAAGCAATATGCGCAATGTTATGCCATGTGAAGGGGAGTGTGTTTCAAATGTGAAATACAAGTTATCACTTTAGGGGTGAGTAAATCTCAATATTTGATGTGAGTCACAGAAAAGTTCAATTTATCAGTAATTGTAAGAAAGTGTATCAAAGTTTGATTACTCTCGACCTTTCTTTGCTCAGAATTTGATAGTTTATTTAGTAATACATATTACTCAAGAACAACAAAAATAAGGTTTTTTTGGAATGATAGAACTGATTATTGGACTTTTAGCCACCATAGTTGTTGGCTACTTTATTATTAAAGGGTATCGAGCGGCCGGTGTACTATTGGTAGCTGGGATATCACTACTACTTATTACGGGTCTACTTGGCCACAATGTGTTGCCATCAAAGGTAGCATCTACAGGTAACAACTTTACGGATGCACTCGAGTTCGTTAAATATATGCTTCAATATCGTGGCGGCGGCCTTGGTCTACAGATCATGTTGTTGTGTGGTTTTGCGTCATACATGACTCATATTGGTGCTAACAACGTTGTAGTAAAACAGTTCTCTAAACCTCTCGCGGTGATTAAATCGCCTTATGTTTTACTAGTGGCTGCTTATATCGTTGCATGTCTAATGTCATTGGCAGTAAGTTCTGCAACGGGTCTTGGCGTGCTATTAATGGCAACACTATTCCCTATGATGACAGCAATGGGGATCTCTCGCCCTGCTGCGGTTGCAGTGTGTGCATCTCCAGCGGCGATTATCCTTTCTCCTACCTCAGGTGATGTTGTGGTTGCGGCTGAGAAGTCGAACATGCCATTGGATATCTTTGCATTTCATACCGTATTACCTGTTTCTATCTGTGCCATTATCGTTATGGCAGCAGCGGCTTTCTTCTGGAACAAATATCTAGATAAGAAAGAGAACACTCCTATGGAGAAGGTTGATCTTTCTGAAATGGAAGTTAATGCACCTGCTTTCTATGCACTTTTACCATTCCTTCCAATTATTGGTGTTTTCTTATTCAACGGACGCACCATTGAAGGCCTATCGTTAGATATTTACACCATAGTGGTATTGTCTATCTTTATTGGCGCTTTGGTGAACTATATAACACATCGCTTTAACGGTAAGAAAGCCCTAGAAGACCTAGACTCATGCTATGCAGGAATGGCTGATGCATTCAAAGGCGTGGTTATGCTGTTGGTTGCCGCCGGTGTATTTGCCCAAGGTCTGATGTCTATTGGTGCTATCGATAACCTAATTCACCTTGCAGATAACGCAGGCGCAGGTGCTGTGGCACTAATGCTTCTATTGACGGGTCTAACGGTTGCAGCAGCAATTGCAACGGGTTCTGGTAACGCACCTTTCTACGCATTCGTAGAGCTTGCGCCAGCACTTGCAGGTAAAATGGGTATCAACCCAGCGTTCCTTATTATCCCAATGCTACAAGCTTCTAACCTTGGTCGTACAATCTCGCCAGTATCTGGTGTTATCGTGGCGACTTCCGGTATGGCAAAAATCAGTCCATTTGAGGTAGTGAAACGTACCTCTGTACCAGTACTATTTGGCCTTATTACCGTTATTCTAGGTACCGTATACTTAGTACCAATGACTGTTTAATTATTTTATCTAAGCCCTTCATTGAAGGGCTTTTTTATTGAGGTTTATATGACTATTAATTTCGAAACGAGTACTTACATAGAGCAACTGAAAAAGTTAGTGAATGTCGATTGTGGTAGCCATACTCCGGCAGGCATCGCTAAAGTTGCGGATGTTCTTGCTCCTATGTTTGAGCAGATCGGCTTTTCAGTCACGCGCCATCAATTGCATGCCGATGCAGGGCCTTGCCTTGAGATCACCAATAAACCGGATGCGACTCACTTTGATGTAATGCTTTGTGGACATATGGATACGGTTTTCCCTGAAGGAACGGTAGCGCAACGACCACTGACCTTTGATGAAGAGAAAATCTATGGTCCGGGTGTTACAGACATGAAATCTGGCATTCTCAGTGCATGGTATGCATTGCAAATGCTAAGCGCTGAGCAGCGACAAAAACTGTCTATTGTGATTGCATTAAACTGTGACGAAGAGATCGGTTCATGTTACTCCAGAGAGTGGATTGAAGCATTAGCACGTAAAAGTGACAAGGTATTGGTGTGCGAGGCAGCGCGTGCAACTGGTAATCTTATTCGCTCTCGTAAAGGGAATGCCAAATATGAGCTTACCTTTAAAGGCGTTGCTTCTCATGCGGGTTCGGCACTAGAAGATGGCGTATCGGCTATCTATGAGCTGAGTCATTGGAGCCTTGCGATTAAAGATCTGGTGAACCTAGAAACAGGTACCACCATGAATGTAGGTATCATCGAGGGTGGGGTTGCGGTCAACGTTGTTCCTGATTTTGCCAAAGCGACGGTTGACCTGCGTTTCTGGAATACAGACGAAGCCGAGATCATCGACAATACCTTGCGCACTATGGCGAAGACACCATTTGAAGCAGGCGCATCGGTTGAAGTTAATCGCCTAGCGTTTAAACCATCAATGGTGCCAACTGATGCCACTGAAGAGATGATAGCTTTGGTTAGCGAAGAAGCCGATAAACTGGGTTTAACCTACGCTTGGGAAAATGCTGGTGGTGGATCAGATGGTAACTTTACTGCCAATGTTGGCACGCCAACCCTAGATGGGTTTGGTCCTATGGGCGCAGGTTTGCACTCAGGTAAAGAGTACCTGATCATCAACTCTATCAAGCCGCGTATTGACCTCTTAGTTAATGTGCTAGAACGCTTCTAGTTTTAGGCGCGTACAATAATAAAAAACCCTCTACCTGTAATAGGTGAGGGGTTTTATTTTAAATGCTTATTACTAGAGGGTTGGGTAGTCAGTTAAGCCTTTTTCATCACCGCCAAATAGCGTATTGGGATCGTGTTTTGCCCACTCTGCGCCAGTGCGAATACGCTCGGGCAGATCTGGGTTAGCTACAAATGGACGACCAAAGCCAATCATGTCTGCTAAGCCTTGTTCAATAGCCTGTTGCGCCGACTGTGGGTTATATCGGCCGGCATAGATTAACGTATTACTAAATGCACTGCGCAATGCTTGTTTAAAGGATTCAGGCGTCTCTGGCGCATCGTCCCAATCCACCTCTGCAATGTGTAAGTATACGATGTTGTGCTGGTCGAGCAGCTTGGCTGCCGCAGTGTAAGTCTGCTCTGGGTGCGCATCGACAGTACCATTGAGAGTGGTTAGTGGTGCTAAACGCACGCCTACACGCTCACACCCAATCGCCTCAACCATAGCGGCAACGACTTCATCTAAGAAACGCAGGCGATTCTCTAAATTGCCACCGTATTGGTCTGTTCTATTGTTGGCTTCAGAGTCGATGAACTGGTTGATTAAATAACCATTTGCTGCATGCAGTTCAATACCATCAAAGCCCGCCTCAATCGCGTTTAAAGCCGCTTGGCGGTATTGTTCAACGATGGATTTGATCTCTGCCACAGAAAGCTCACGCGGTTCAACCACATCCACAAAACCTGGTTCATCGGTGCCGTTATCAATAAACACTTTGACGTTATCTGCCTTGAGAGCGGATGAAGATACAGGTTGCTGTCCGCCAATATTATCTGGATGAGTAACGCGGCCTACATGCCAAAGCTGAGCGAAAATCGTACCACCTTTTTCGTGTACTGCTTGAGTGACTTTTTTCCAACCGGCAATCTGCTCAGCAGAATAGATACCAGGGGTCCACGCATAGCCTTTACCCATCTTAGAAATCTGAGTACCTTCGGATACGATAAGTCCGGCTGAAGCGCGCTGAGCGTAATAGGTAGCCATCATATCATTTGCTGTATCTCCCGGTTGAGAGGCGCGAGAGCGAGTCATAGGTGGCATTACAATACGGTTGTTGAGAGTCAATTTTCCGAGCGTTACTTTATCAAAAAGAGGCGAAGTCATTGCATGTTTCCCATAGTGTTGAATTATTATTGAGGTTATCAGGAGGGCTGGTCAGTTAACAGTATTGATGAAACAAAACACTTTTGTACTAAGTGTAAAAAAGGCTACCGAAGTAACCCTTTTTAGATACCAATAAAGATTAGCTAAGATAGCTTTGAATGCCATTAAGAAACATCTGCACCGCAATCATCAATAGCAACATTCCCATCAAGCGCTCGATAGCTTGCAGGCCTTTTTCACCAACTACGCGTTGGAATACCTCAGAAAACATTAGAATCACCGTTGATGCTGCCCATGCACCTAATAGCGCCAACGCCCAATCTCCCATACGGTCTGGTTCTTGGTGAGCCAGCAAAATAAGGGTGGCAATAATAGAAGGACCTGCAACCAATGGAATTGCCAATGGTACAATCAGAGGCTCGTCACCCGCTCCAAGGCTAGCGCCAAGACCGCCTACAGGGGGAAAGATCATCTTTAAACTGATTAAGAACAGAATGATTGCGCCGGAGATTGAGATAGCTTCTTTATTTAAGCCCAAGAAGTTTAGGATGGTCTCGCCTGCAAACAGAAATATCAGCATGACACACAGCGCAATCACTAGTTCACGAATTAGAATGATGCGACGGCGCTTTTTCTCTATATGCTTTAATAGCGAGGTAAAAACTGGCAGATTACCCATAGGGTCCATGATTAAAAACAGCATTACAGCCGCTGAAAGAGTATCCATTTAAGTGCCTAAATTGAGTAAAATATTGCTGCCCGCGATTATGAATCAATCACTCGCTCATTGTACAGGGGAATAATAAGGATATTTGTTATCGGTGTGCGCAATAAATAGCCGTTCAAGCGCCAAGCAATTGCTAACCTATGGGCGCTATGGTAAAAATGCGGTACGTCCCCTTAGTTCATTTGGATAGAACGCGAGCCTCCTAAGCTTGAGAGACAGGTTCGAATCCTGTAGGGGACGCCACTTCAGCTCCATATTGCTTTATTTATCAATGCCTTAATTAAAATCTGGACACCCATTAATTATAGTTATCAAAACGAGACTTAACCGTTACATGGTGAAGCGGAAGATAATGAATTCAAATCGGATAAATGTTGATTAATGCAGAGAAATTGACATTAAAATACGTAAATTAGCGAATTCAAGGCGTGTCGTACCGTTAGCTAGGCTAATTAATAAAGATGTGCTGTGAATATGAGTAAATAGAGCGAGTGGTCAGTGCAAACATCGTCGCAGTTGGTTCTTTTTGGCTATCCATCGCCTACCTGTGTGCTCTGCAAATAACGCCAACTCATCCAGTGTTCCAACCGCTCCTTGATAATCTTTACCAAAATTACTGGCTAAGCTCATCCAAGTCTCGGTATCTAAGCCGAGTGAGTGCAGTAGTTTAGGGTGTGAAGCGACAATTGCACCGGGTTTATCATTTCGAATAGTACGACCACTCCAATCCACTAGCTCAATATAATCGAGTAATGAATACGGAATGCCACACTGCTCAGACTCACTGGTATCGCCAACAAAACCAAATAATGCCTTCTTGTTACAAGGGGGCTCGCTTTGCTGTTCATCTTGATGTGACACGCCATGAACTCGTTCATAAACGGAGGTGTATTCAGACGCTTCGATGCTGTCGTTGATGCCTGCGCGTATGGGGTTCAAATCGACATAAGCCATGCACGTTAATAAGGCTTCTTCATCGAGTAACGCTTGCGACTTAAACCGCCCCTCCCAAAACCTTCCGGAGCAGTCATCTTCTGCGTTGGCTTTGCGTGCAATAAACTCATTTAGGCTGCGCATGAACCATGAAATATCAATAAGCCGCTCTCGCCAATCATTGATGATACTAAGAGCTGTTTCACTTTCAATTCCAACGCAGGTTTGCTTTCTTAGCCAGCGCTGAACTAATACGGGAAGTGAGTACAACTGCCCCCATCTCCAGCAGACATCTTCATCACTAAGCTGTTGATTTAATTGCTCATCGACATGCAACACAATGTGATAATGATTTGACATCACCGCATAGGCGCAGATATCCATACTAAATACGGTCGACAAATAATGCATCCGCTCAACCACCCACGCTCGGCGATGCTCAAATGATTGCCCTGTATATTTATCGTCGCCACACAGATAGGCTCGACGAACACAACGCGAGATACAATGGTAATAAGGGGTATCAGAAAGGGAGACTTGAGACTGTCGAGATTGGGTCATAGCAACTACCTCCAAGATGCACTGTGTATCACTTAAAACTAGTTGTAGCATTGAGAGGCGTCAATATAATGGGTGTCCACAATTTGCCACATTGAGAGGCGTCAATATAATGGGTGTCCACAATTTGCTGATATCCACAATTTGCTGATATCCACAATTTGATAGTAGGATAGCTGTCTAATCGATAGGTCGATAATAGTATCCCATGCTGTGAGTATGTCGCATGGGATAACCATTTACACAAAAACCTTAAAGTGACCAAATGTCTAAAGATTTTGCTTTCACCACAGAATACACTCTCGATAAGCGCTTTTTTGCTGAGTGTTATGATCAAACTAGCCATCGTGTTAAGTTCCCTCAAGCTTATTTTAAGGGAGTACTTTTTCTTCTTTTTGGTGTGGTTCTATTAAAATTTGAGTTACTTCCGAGCGGTTACGTTGGATGGTTCTTTATTGTTCTAAGTATTATTGAGGCGTTCAGCGTCTATTTTAAGAGAGGCTGGTGGTTATGGCGACAAACACTCAGCATGAGCTCAGGCAGTAAGGTGGTATTTCAGGTTGATGGTGACGGTGTAAGTTATAACAGTGGCCAAAATACCCGTAGCATTACCTGGAGTGAAATAGACCAACTTGAACAAAGTGATTTAGGGTTTATCTTTCATCTGGGCAAACAGCGCCAATATATCAGTAAATCTTGCTTAAATGATGAGGTGATCGCGTTCATTGTTGACAAGCATAGGGCATCTCAAATCGACTAACCCTGATGCGTGCAAAACAAACAACTCTACAGATTAGCAATACTAAGCCCAAGCAATGGATAATAAATTCATCTCATATAGTTACTAGTTGTCTATAATTAGTTGGACAATGTGAGGAAATCAATGATTTTGTTGAGCGTAAAACTACTTCAGATTGGATTTGTCATTGTCTATAGGGAATATAGAAAACGTAACATTCAAATGCCTCCTGCCTAGGGGGCATTTTTTCGCCTATCAACAATGGTATATTCAGTGCTGGTATGTGGCGTGATTACCTGCATGCCTACTGATTTTGTCCCAATCATGTCTATTTGTGGTTCAAATACCATACGCTTTTAATATAAAGATTGACGGTATAGGGCTATGAAACAGGCGTTCTAGTAGAATCAAAAAAACGCCGATTGTGAAGAGCTCGGCGCAGGCTCGTTAAATAGTAGCTAGGCTCCTAGCCAACCTGAGAGAAATTGACCACCTTGCTCTGTTGTTTCTGTTTTAGGTACTCTGTCAGCGCATGCTGTTCCTTACTACTTAGATATAAGCCTAGCTTGGTTCTGCGCCATAAAATATCTTCGTCTGTCATCGCCATTTCGTGATTGATCAGGTAATCAATTTCTACTTGATACACACCATGTGCTTCATGTGAGAACAGGGTGCCAAGATCAGCTTCACTATTCTTACCGTCGAGAAGTTTCCAGGTATAGGTACCAAATTGAGTGATGTAGCGAATCAATAATGCTTTAGATATCCACGGATATTTAGTGTGAATCGTCTCTGCCAACTGCTCGATACTACAGCTGAAATTCCCTCCAGGTAGCGCGTTATTGGCAGTCCATGATGCCCCCATATTGGTTAGATATGGACTAAGTTTGTTCATGGCCGCTTCACTAAGCTTACGATAGGTGGTTAATTTACCGCCGAAGATTGAAAGTAATGGGGCTTGATCGTGCTCGGCATCCAACTCTAAGGTGTAGTCGCGAGTTATGGCTTGCGGTGAATCGGATTCATCATCACATAGCGGTCTCACACCACTATAGGTCCACACTACATCTTCACGGCTAATCTGCTGCACAAAATGTTGATTCACGATGTCGACTAAGTAATCCACTTCGTTATCATCAATGGCAACTTGTCTCGGGTCGCCTTTATATTCTTGATCTGTGGTACCAATGATAGAGAACTTATCAAGGTATGGGATCATGAATACGATACGATTATCTTTGTTCTGCAATATGTAGGCTTGTGGCTCGTCATGGATACGCGGCACAACAATGTGTGAGCCTTTGATGAGGCGAATGTTACGTGGTGATACCTGCTCTAATCCCTGGTCAAAGAACTGCTTAACCCAAGGCCCTGCCGCATTAACCAGCGCCTTTGCTCTGCGTTCAAAGCGTTGGTCGGTCATCATATCGTGAATGGTGACGTACCAAATGTCGCCAACGCGATGGGCTTTTTCTACGCGGCAATAGTTTCGAACCTCAGCGTTGTTTTCTTGAGCGGAGAGGATATTGAGTAACACCATTCGTGCATCATCAACCCAGCAATCTGAATATTCAAATCCGGTTTTGATCTCGGGCTTTAATAGACTGGATTTAGCTAAATTCACACTCTTACTGCTAGGAAGAGTGGTGCGTTTACCTAAATTATCGTACAAGAATAGCCCGCAGCGGATCATCCAAGCGGGGCGTAAGAATGGTCGATGAGGTAAACGAAAACGCATTGGTTTAGCAATGTGAGGTGCTTTTTTTAGTAGAACTTCACGTTCAGCGAGCGCTTCAGAAACTAAACGAAACTCGTAGTGCTCAAGGTAACGCAATCCACCGTGAATTAACTTCGAACTGGCAGATGAAGTCGCAGAGGCAAAATCGTTTGCTTCATATAAACCGACATTCAAGCCACGACCAGCGGCGTCAGCGGCAATACCTGCGCCATTTATTCCACCACCAATTACGATTACGTCCAAGATTGAAGATGTATTACTTTGCGAATTAATTTGTTGAGCACTCATTGTTTTTAGCCTCTTTTTGAGCGAACGAGCATTTTAGAACCGAAACTAAGCGTATATCAGGTTTCGTATTGGGTCATGTTAAACTTTCGTTAATGTTCGTTTATGTGATTCAGGCGTAAAAAAACCTCTATTTATAAAATAGAGGTTAGATGAAGTTTTGCTAGTCTAAGGGTTATGACGGGTCGATAACCTCAAGCGGGATCGATAAATCATTAAGGATGTTGAGGATTTCTTCTGGGGGTTTCTGGTTGGTAAATACCATGTGCGCTTGAGAAATATTACCCAGTTTAACCATGGCGTTACGACCAAACTTGCTGTGGTCAATGGCGAGGAAAATACTGCGGCTATTGTCTATAATCGCCTGCTTTACGCGCACCTCATTGTAATCAAAGTCGAGTAATGAACCGTCAAGACCGATACCACTGATACCTAGAATGCCAAAATCTAGACTGAATTGTTTTACAAAATCGAGGGTTGCCTCGCCAACAATTCCGCCGTCCCTAGTTCTTACTTCGCCCCCGGCCAAGATGACTTTGATCTCCGGGTTGGCAAGCAGAATGGTGGCTACATTGACGTTGTTGGTGACCACTCTAAGCTGTTTGTGGTTTTTATTGAGCGCTCTTGCGATTGATTCTGGGGTTGTTCCAATATCGATGAACAAGGATGCGCCGTTAGGAATGTTCTTAACCAGTTGCTCTGCGATTAAATCTTTCTCGTTAAAATTTAATGTCTTACGCGTACTGTAAGAGGTGTTTTCTGAGCTTAACGGAATGGTTGCGCCACCGTGGTAGCGACGGATCTTATTGTTATCAGCCAGTTCATTGAGGTCACGGCGAATGGTTTGTGGACTCACATCGAACCTTTCAACCAGCTCTTCAGTACTGACGTAGCCTTGCTTGATCACGAGATCGACAATCTTTTGGTGTCTGGGTATCTGCTTCACTTAATGGACCACTCTGTGGTTGGCGAATATGACGAACAATGACCTTGAAAAATATACCATTCGAGCATAAAACGCAAAGAAGAGCACAATTGTGCGCTCCTTTTACTTTCGTTTGATGCGATATTTGCTTAGCGCGTTATTCTAGATCTTGATCTGCTTCATGCATTTCAGACCACACTTGGGCGCACTTAATGGCACGCTTCCAACCCTTGTAGCGGCGGTTTCGTTTTTCTTCATCGTGGTGTGGTGCAAAAGTACGGTCAAGCACAGCTTTACCTTTAAGCTCATCAATGCAATCCCAAAACCCAACTGCGAGACCTGCAAGGTAAGCCGCACCTAATGCGGTAACCTCTGTCACCTGTGGTCGATGTACTTCGGTATCAAGAACATCTGATTGGAATTGCATTAAAAAGTTATTGGCTACCGCGCCCCCATCAACGCGTAAGTTGGCCAGCTTAATTCCAGAATCGGCTTGCATTGCATCTAGTACATCACGGGTTTGATAGGCAATGCCTTCCAGTGTTGCGCGAATAATATGGTTGGAGTTTGAACCGCGAGATAGGCCAACAATAGTGCCGCGCGCGTAGGCGTCCCAATACGGTGCGCCTAAACCAGTAAACGCCGGCACAACGTAAACCCCGTTTGAGGAATCGACCTTAGTGGCAAAGTATTCAGAGTCGGTCGCACAATCTAATAGTTTCATTTCATCGCGCAACCATTGGATAGATGCGCCACCCATAAATACCGCACCCTCAAGTGCATATGCAGGCTCGCCTCTAGCACCACAAGCTAGGGTGGTTAAGAGGTTATTGTTAGATGTGACTTTTTCTTGGCCAGTATTCATCAGCAAGAAGCAACCCGTGCCGTAGGTATTTTTAGCTTGACCTGCTTCAACGCACATCTGACCAAAAAGCGCTGCTTGCTGGTCGCCCGCAATGCCAGCAATGGGTACTCGGGTTCCGCCTTTTCCACCAAGGTTCATCTGACCATATACCATAGAAGATTGTTTGACTTCAGGCATCATGGAGGCGGGTATCCCCATCTCATTTAATAGCGTTTCATCCCAGCATAGGTCATTGATATTAAACAGCATAGTTCGAGACGCATTGGTATAATCGGTGACATGAACACGCCCTTGGGTCATCTTCCACACCAACCATGTATCAACCGTGCCAAATAATAGCTTACCGTTATCAGCTTGCTCACGAGCACCTTCTACATTGTCCAGAATCCACTTTACCTTAGTAGCAGAGAAATAGGGGTCGAGTACCAAGCCAGTGTTATCACGTACGTAATCTTCTAGGCCACGTTGTTTAAGCTCTTCGCAGGTATCAGCGGTGCGGCGACATTGCCACACGATTGCGTTATATACGGGCTTGCCCGTTTCTTTATTCCAAACAATGGTGGTCTCTCGCTGATTGGTGATGCCGATACCCGCGACTTCATCGCTACGAATACCCGCTTTGGCAAGAGCCTCAACTAGGGTTGAGCTTTGTGTGGCCCAAATCTCCATCGGATCATGTTCTACCCAACCTGATTTAGGGTAGATCTGGGTGAACTCTCGTTGAGAAGAACTGACTATGTTCGCGTCATGATCTAGGATTACCGCGCGAGAGCTGGTGGTGCCTTGATCGAGAGCAACAATGTATTTTTTCGCGGTCATAGTAAAAGTCCTTTCTCTTTCTTGTTTATATATATTGGCAGATTCATGGCGTTGCGGTTGAGCACTGTAGAGTTATTGATATAGCAAATTTGAAACCGCCTGTTTTGCCCTTTATTAGGCAATTTGATACCTGCATTTTGCATATATTTACCTGCTCGAAAACGAACGAATGTAAAAAGTGAGTGTTTGATGTGAAATTTGTGGATGTAAGGGGAGTAATTTGCGCACTAATGCTCGATTTTGTTCATATTCACCAGCGTAATAATTTCTAACACAATTATATGTCTTGTCAGTCCGGTTCTAAAATACTGCTTATTGAATCCTTAGTAGCGCTGATTGATGATGAGCTTACTGTCTGTCTTAAAATGACGTTTTAGGTTAGCCGGCTCATAACTAAGGAATAGCTATGCGAAAACATATACAAGGAACCATGGTGCAGCTCAGAGAAGGCTTTGCAGGGCATCATTACACTCTAGAGCAATATCGAGCGTATCGAAAAGAGTTACTTAAACTCAGTATAAAAGCCGATGAAGGGAAGCTTTGCCTAGATGAAAGTTGGTATTAACCCTCAATAGTTATTATTGAAGTATCTAATGTAATACCTAATTACCCCATACATTGATGTGAGAGCAGTTGCATTTGCTATAAAACGGATTTGTCCATTTGAGCAAACTATAATTGCTGTTCTCGTATCAATGCTCATATTGATATCATCTCGCCCATAAAGCATGAGTTGCATAAAGTGCCGTGTTATCAATCCGATAAGGCACTTTATGTAGCTGTTATGGATATTTCGAAGAGAAGGTAAGTCGTGAGCAAGGTATTTACACAAACCCAAATTGGTAATCTGACCCTAAAGAACCGCTTCGTACGCAGTGCAACCTGGGAAAATATGGCGACCGAAGAGGGCCATATGACCGACAAACTGTACGGCATCTATAAAGAGCTAGCCGAAGGTGGAGTGGGGCTGATAGTTACTGGTTACGCTAATATTGTGCCAGAAGAAAAGCCCAATGCTGGCATGATGGGGATGTACGACGACTCTTTTATCGAAGAATATCAAGCTCTCACAGACCTAGTGCACCAACGCGATAGTAAAATCGTCATGCAGCTTGCCTATGGAGGCACTAAAACCACTTACAATCTGGGGGAGCGAGTGATCTTTGCGCCGAGTAATGTTCCTGAAAAAGGCACCAATACTCAAGGCAAGGCGATGACCCTCGATGAGATAGACTACATAGTACAGGCATTTGCCAAAGCGACCTTACGTGCTAAACAGTCTGGCTTTGATGGCGTAGAAATCCACGGCGCGCACACCTATCTTATTAACCAATTTCTGAGTCCTTATTACAACCAACGCACGGATCAATATGGCGGAAGCTTAGAAAACCGTATGCGTTTTTTAATCGAGATCATCGAGCAGAGCCGTAAGCTGGTGGGGGAATCGTTCCCAATTTTGGTTAAGCTAACCGCCACCGAGTTCTTTGAGGGCGGCTTAACCTTCTACGAAACTCGCGTTATCTGTAAAAAAATGGAACAGATCGGTGTTGATGGTTTGATCATCTCTGGCAACATCCACGGCAAGGCTATTGATATGGTCGGTCAAAGCTTTGACGGACACACCCTGCAACAAGAAGGCTTCTTCCATCAATACGGCGCAGTTATCAGTCAAGACGTTAACATCCCAGTGATTACCGTTGGTGGCTTAACCGATATCGCCGCTATTGAGCAGATTGCCGAATCCACTAACATTCAATGCTTCGCACTATCACGCCCACTGCTTTCAGAACCTGATCTGGTAAATCGCTGGCAATCAGGCGACAGGTCAGAATCACTATGTGAAACCTGCTCCAAATGCCGCACCAAGCGCGGTAACTTCTGCATTGTGAATAAAGAACGCAAGCGCATTATCGCGCAGATGGGGTAGAGGGAGTCGACGTATCGGTGTATCGATGATGTCACCCACAGGACCGCAGGATCATAGGACCATAGAACCGCTTCTCCCGGCAGTCCTTTAAGCCGGGGTCTGTGGTAGCTCGGGCTTTACTTTTAAAGTGCGCGTTCAAATTGAATATCGAGTATCCACAGATCCCCGCCTGCGCGGGGACGACGAAATGGGGGCTGGGGTATCGGTGTTGCGATGTATCGATGATGTCACCACAGGACCGCAGGATCATAGCACCATAGAACCGCTCCTCCTCTTCCTCCCCCGTCACCCCGGTAGTCTTTTAAGCCGGGGTCTGTGGCGGCTCGGGCTTTACTTTTAAAGTGCGGGGTTCAAATTGAATATCGAGTATCCACAGATCCCCGCCTACGCGGGGACGACGAAATGGGGGTGGGGTATCGGTGTTGCGATGTATCGATGATGTCACCCACAGGACCGCAGGACCATAGAACCGCTCCTCCCGGTAGTCTTTTAAGCCGGGGTCTGTGGTAGCGCGGGCTTTGCTTCTAAAGTGCGCGTTCAAATTGAATATCGAGTATCCACAGATCCCCGCCTACGCGGGGACGACGAAATGGGGAGTGGGGTATCGGTGTTGCGGTGTATCGATGATGTCACCCACAGGACCGCAGGACCATAGCACCGCTCCTCCCAGCAGTCTTTTAAGCCGGGGTCTGTGGTAGCGCGGGCTTTGCTTCTAAAGTGCGCGTTCAAATTGAATATCGAGTATCCACAGATCCCCGCCTACGCGGGGACGACGAAATGGGGGTGGGGTATCGGTGTTGCGATGTATCGATGATGTCACCCATAGGACCGCAGGATCATAGCACCATAGAACCGCTTCTCCCGGTAGTCTTTTAAGCCGGGGTCTGTGGCGGCTCGGGCTTTACTTTTAAAGTGCGGGCTAAAATTGAGCATCGAGTATCCACAGATCCCCGCCTACGCGGGGACGACGAAATGGGGGCTGGGGTATCGGTGTTACGATGTTGCGATGTATCGATGGTGTCACCCACAGGACCGCAGGACCATAGCACCGCTCCGAATAACGATAAGTGCTTGGTTTTGTCGCCTAGATCACAGATTTAATATTATTACATTTCCTTTACATTTACTCTCTCTGTGATGCTATTCACGAACTCAATGTACTATCACCGTATAAATCTATTTCAACACCAAGTAATGTTATCAATATGTTAATTATGGCGCATTGTCAGGTTTAGCTTATTTTGAGTGTGGGCTTGGCGCTTTCTAATATCGAGGGGAACTTTAATCAAACTCTCCTAACAATATAAGGAAGTATAAACATGTTGAAATCTCTAATTACTCGCTTTGTAAACGACGAGCGCGGTGTGACTGCAATTGAATACGGTGTGATTGGTGTGGCTATTGCGGTAGTTATCGGTGCTGTAATGACTGGCGATACCGGATTAGCTGCTGCAATTGGTGATTCATTCGATGGTATTCTAGACGCTATTTCCGGTGTAAATACCGCTGCAGGTGTATAGGTTGTTCATTATTGTTCTGTGCTATATGTGTATTGGCTAATGCTAATTACTATATAGCGTAAGATAAAAGGAAAAATAATTAACGTATCGCTTGTGATAGCACTAAGTGTTATCTCATTGAAGAGAATGTTAATTAAAATTCTGTTAACGATATATGGAAGTATAAACATGTTTAAATTTATAATTACTCGATTTATAAAAGATGAGCGCGGTGTAACCGCAATTGAATATGGTGTTATTGGTGTGGCTATTGCAGTGGTTATTGGTGCTGTAATGTTAGGTACAGGCACGGATTCAGGGCTAGCTGCTGCAATTGGTGATTCATTCGATGGTATTTTAGCTACTCTTACTGGTGTAAAT
Source organism: Vibrio gallicus (assembly GCF_024346875.1). Classification (NCBI taxonomy): domain Bacteria; kingdom Pseudomonadati; phylum Pseudomonadota; class Gammaproteobacteria; order Vibrionales; family Vibrionaceae; genus Vibrio; species Vibrio gallicus. Next base: position 1,638,374 of record NZ_AP024871.1, on the reverse strand, counting down.
GAATCAATCCCTACTGACTAATAATATAATTCTATGCTATACGCGTACCTATTAACCTCAATAGCCATATGCCTATCAGACCTATACAGAAGAAAAATAACTAACCCATTGGTTGTAATATTGTTTGTAGTAACACTATTTATTGCAGCCAACTCATGGTTAGGCATATTTCAATCTACATTGCTGGTGTTGGTTATTGGGTTAGCTTTATTTAGTGCGCGTATCTGGGCAGGTGGTGACAGTAAATTACTGATTGCCCTTGCCCCTTTATTTCCTCTAGCGCAGTTACCGGATTTATTCTTTTCTATCTTGGTGTGCGGTGGGGTGTTGTCGGGTATTTATTGGGTTAAATATCGGCTTATTTTCAAGGGCATGCCAGATCAGGGATTGCCTTATGGGGTTGCCATCATCTGTGGTGCGAACCTTTCTCTCTATTTTTCACAAGGGCTGGCTATCTATTCATGAACTCCCGTTTGATTTTTATTCTGTCCTTTATCATTGTGGCGTTTGGGCTATTTGCGGTGATGCAAAACGTGAATGCGCGCGCTGAGGCGAAAGCGCAGCAGCAGGTGCAAGCGCAAGTCGAAGAGAAAAAAGAAGTTAAGTATGTGTTGTGGCGCGCCAAACAAGATATTGCGCGCGGTGAAGTGGTTACTAAGAACAGCCTAGAGCGTGTGATACTGCCTGAAGAAGACGCTAACGCATTGGGCGTAAATGCAGATGTGGACGTGGCACTGGTTCAAGACAGTCGCGCCAATCATGCTATACCTGCCGGGGAGTACGTATTTGCGGAGATGTTTACCGCGCCCCATCAAGCTGGGTATTTAGACTTGCTTGCCTCTGAAGGTAAGATCTTATATCCGCTACCTATTTCTACTTTCAACCTTATTAATAATTATATTCGCCCCGGCGATATGATTGACATTATTTCAGTGAGCTCACCGCTAACCAACCTCGCGGATACAGGGGCGCGCATCACCCAGTTTCAAGGGGTGAAAGCGCGCACTATTAAGCGCGGGGTTAAGGTATTGGCCTTTGAGCAAGCACCTATTGACCCGAAAGAGAAAGCCGCGCAAAACAGCGGCTCTATCAGCCCTAGGGTATCAGCAACGGGCAACACCAAGACTACGGTAGTGATTGAGATTGAGCCGGAGTTTGTGTCTCGGTTATCCCTTGCGCAGCGTACCATGCACCTTGAGATTTATCGCTCGCAGTTTAATGGTGAGATCCCGCCAGCCAATATGAGTGATGTGATTGAAAACTATCAAGGTATTCGCGAATTACGTGGCGCAGATACCCAGACCACCAATGTAGAGGTTTACTGATGCTGTTGAGAATCATACAAAAAATGGCATTGCTGATGTGTCTGGTTTCGTTTCAGGTTGCGGCATATCAGATCCCCCTCAACGATGCGCGTTCGGTGCGCACTAAGCAGCAGATTGGCACGGTATTTATGAGCCAGCCAAGTATCGCGGATTATAAGGTGATTAACGAGCGCCAGATCGTGGTGTTCGGTAGCTCTATTGGCCAAACGCGGCTGATGATCTATGACATTGACGGCAGGCTGGTGGTTTCGCGGTTAGTGAATGTTACCCAGCCCTTAAACCAAGTGCGTTCAGAGATCAAAAAGCGTTATCCAGAGCTGGATATTGAAGTGGTGCCAATGGGGGCGAAGGTTGCAGTTAACGGCGTGGTATTTACTGAGCGCCAGCGCGATAGTATCTATGCTCTCGTGGCGAGCATCCTAGGCAAAGAGCCAACATCGCGTTATCCAACCTCTGATGCGCCGTTACCCCTAGATGCCCCATTTGTGGCTGACCCTCAAACTGAATTTTATCGTAACTACACCTATGATGGCTTGATTGAAGGGCTGGAAATGAGCCACCCATTTCAGGTTAATGTGCGCACGACGATTGCCGCCGTCGGCAGTGAGTTTCGCGAAACCGTGGGTGTGGATTGGACCTCTGGCGGCTCGCCGGGGGTATTTACCTTTCCCGATCTCACCGCCTCTGATATATCCGCCACAATCACCGCCTTAGCCAGCGATAACCTTGGTGAGGTGTTGGCTGAGCCCAATATCACCGTGTTATCCGGTCAAGAAGCCTCATTTTTGGTAGGTGGGGAGATCCCGATGATCACCTCAGATACTAACGGCACTACTATCTCGTTCAAAGAGTATGGTATTGGGCTTGAAATTGCGGCCAAGGTACATAACGAGCAAGAGATCCGTCTGCGAGTGCAACCGAGCGTGAGTGTGGTGGATCAGATCTACCGTACCACAACCGCTGAGGTGCCGCAGCTCACCACACGCAAGGCGACCACCACCATTGAGATTGCCGATGGACAAACCTTTATGATTGGCGGCTTGATGAACAGCGAAGATATTGAGTCGCTACAAAAACTGCCGCTACTGGGCGATATCCCTTTCTTTGGCGCGCTGTTTAGCAAAGCGACTACCAATCGTAAGACTACCGAGGTGGTGATCATTGCTACGGTAAATCTGGTTAAACCAACCAAGGCGAATGAGCTAACCCTGCCGCGCATCCACAAAACCAATACCCTAGTGCGTTGGATGGGAATGAGCAGTGAGTTTGACCAACAGCGTCAGCAAGATGCTGAGTTTGTTGAGCTGCTAGATAACGGAGGGTTTGCCCAATGAGAATTATAAGCTGCGCGATAACCTTATTATTGCTAATAGGTTGCGCCGACCATGCAGTGCAAGACCGAGGCGCAGAGGCGATCGCCTATCAAGAGCAGCACCGATTTGAGCTTAGCTTTGAGTCTGACGACAAGCGATTAGAAACCGAGCGCATTGCCGCCATTGTTAATCAATTTGATCTAAGCCAAGCGCGATTTGATGTGTATGTGCCACAGAGTATGCAAGCACAAGGCAAGCAGCTCCTTAGCTATCTAAAGCAAGATTTAAGGCTACGACCTGACTGGGTAACCAGCCATTCGCTTGAGCAGGGTGAGGGGATCACTTTACAGGTTTCACAATGGCGCTCGGTAATTGAAAAGTGCCAGCCCCTAACTATCTCAAAGCCGCAGCCACAGGCTGGTTGCGCTGTGCAAACCAATAATACCATTCAACTTGTTAACCCAGGGGGGCGCGTAAACTAATGGCAGATATATTCGATCTCTCTGAAGAGCTGGTACTAGATACAGGCAAGAAGAAAGCCGCAACCCCCAAGTCAGTGGTGCCTAAGCAAAGTGGTGGCGCGGCGCTGTTTTATTCTGATGCTGAGTGCAAAGAGGCGGTGCTTGAGGCTTATACCTTTGAGGGGCTAGATGCGCCGCAATGCATCAAGGGTTTGCCGACCGCCGCCAAAGGCAAAGATCAAGAACTTGGGGATGTGGTCATCGTGCAGGTGACCGAGTCACTGGATATCGAGCTCGATGCAGAAGAGATCAACGCCACCTTGCCAAATAGCAAGACAGTGATTCTACTGGGGCAAATCGATTCTATTCACACCCTACGCCGATTAGAAAAAATGGGTTTTTATTATTTGCCGTGGCCGGTAGATAAATCTGAACTGATTGAGTGCCTAAGGCAAGCTAGCCTTGATGAAAGAAAGCGCTATGAGAGCGGCTATTTCCGTAAGGCAAAGCGGATTGCTGTGGTGGGTACTAAGGGCGGAATAGGCACCTCAGTGATAGCTACTGAGCTGTGTGCACTGCTGGCTAAAAAGGGCAGTCGCTCGATCTTGGTGGACCATCATTACACCCTGAGCAATATCGACATTATCTTGAGCCAGAAAGACCTAGAACAGGTTGATATCAGCACTATTACCGTCGAACCAAATAAACTCGACGAAGAGTCCGCCACCAGTTACCTCAACGAGGTCGACCATAACTTCCTTTATCTGGGATTTACTGGTGAAGACAAGATAGAAGAGCTAGAAAAATACACCAATACAGTGAGGAATAAGCTGGGTCGTCAGGCTAATTTTATTGTGAGTGATTTCTCTGGGTCATTAGACTTTCCCCTGAAAGCGGAAAGCTTAGTCACTGACAATGACGTGATTGTATTGATTGCAGACCCTTCAGTAAGTGGGGTGCGAGCTACCCAGCGGTTACTCGATAAAATCAAAGATGTCGCTATTCCACAGTTAGTTCGACCTAGGGTGATGGTGGTACTCAATCATCATCGACCTGAAGGCTCGTTTAATCTTAACCTTGAAGAGGTGGAACGCTTTTTAAAGGTTAAACCGGATGTGGTGATCCCGTTTTATAAAAACGCGGCCAAACAGCTTATTGATGGTAAAAAACTGCATAGTTTAGAGAAAGGCAAGGTCGCGCCATTTACTAAGTTATCGATGGCGATAAACGGCCAGAATCCGAATAAGAAAACCGGTTTGTTGTCTCGACTTTCGTTTAAGCGAGGTAAGAAATGAGCCTAACCCGCGAGCTGTATGAGCAATTTCGAGCGCAAATATTTGAGGTGATAGATGCGGGCATTCTAAATGAGATGACCCCGCAAGAGCTGACCTCACAGATAGAAAAAGCCATCGCTAAACTGTGTGAAAACTATTCTATTCCGGTACCAGCAATTACTCGTACTGAGCTGACCAAAAACTTAGTCGATGAACTGATTGGCCTTGGCCCACTGCAACAGCTTATGGAAGATGAATCCATCTCAGACATCATGGTAAATGGTGTAGATGAGGTATTTATCGAGCGTAATGGCAAGACCCACAAGGCTGATATCTCGTTTATGAACGAAAAGCAGTTACTGGAAATTGCCAAGCGTATCGCCAATAACGTTGGACGTCGGGTTGATGAATCTAGCCCGCTGTGTGATGCAAGGCTTGCCGATGGCAGTCGCGTTAACGTGGTTATTCCGCCGATTGCACTAGATGGGGTTGCTATCTCAATTCGTAAGTTTAAAGAGCAAAAGCTCGGCTTGCGTGAGCTAACCGGCTTTGGGGCGATGTCACCCGCGATGGCACGGGTGTTGATGATTGCCGCACGTTGCCGACTAAATATTATTATCTCAGGTGGTACTGGGTCGGGTAAGACCACCATGCTCAATGCCTTGTCACAATATATAGGCAATGATGAGCGCATCCTGACCATTGAAGATGCCGCCGAGCTTAGAATCCAGCAGCCGCACGTGGTGCGTCTGGAGACTCGCCCTGCAAGTACCGAGGGCTCTGGTGCTATTACCCAGCGTGACTTAGTGATCAACGCCTTGCGTATGCGTCCTGAACGCATCATCTTAGGGGAGTGTCGTGGCGCAGAAGCGTTTGAGATGCTTCAGGCAATGAACACCGGCCACGATGGCTCAATGTCTACCTTGCACGCCAACACCCCGCGTGATGCGATGTCGCGTATTGAATCGATGGTGATGATGGCAAACCTTGCCTTACCACTGCCTGCGATTCGTCGAACTATTGTTTCGGCAGTTAACCTTATCATTCAGGTGAACCGCTTGCGTGATGGCAGCCGTAAGGTGACCAGCATTTCTGAGATATACGGAATGGAAGGTGAGGCGCCAGTGATGGAAGAAATCTATCGCTTTGCGCCTGATGCTGACCAAGAAAAAGATAAAATCAGCGGCCGCTTTGTGACGGCCGGCCTGCCAAGCCGCTCCCAGATTAGTATCCGTGCTGCGGAGTATGGATTGTCCAAAGAGTTAGAAGCCGCATTTGAAATGGAGGCGGAGCCTGCATGATAGGTTGGCTGGTGGTTGGGTTTGGCGTATTCGGTTTGTGCTTGGCGCTATATGCCAAGCGTAGACCTGATCCGCGCTATGTATTTTTAGAGCAAACCATTCACCATAAAAGTCGACAAATCACCGCGGTTGATATCAAAGGGCTGACTAAATCTAATTTGTTGCAGCGCATCACTAGCTTATGGAATGTTATTAGCGCCGCTCTTGGGCGTTTCCCCATCCCTAAGATAGTGCTGTTTATGGCGCTGATTAACGGTTTGGCGCTGTTTGTTAACCAAAGGTGGTTGAGCTTTCCACAATTGGAAATAAACGCTGCGGTTTCCATCATTGGGTTGTTTCTCGGTATTCGCTTTCTCACCGACAAGCGGCGTAAGGCATTTGAAACCGACTTCCCAGATGCTCTTAACATCCTAATGAGCGCGGTGACCGCAGGTGAGAGTATCAATGCAGCTTTTGCTTATGTGTCTAAGGTGTCTAATAACGACGTTGGACGAGAGTTCAAGGACATCTCAGATAGGATGCGCCTTGGTGAATCTACAGAGGCGATCTTTGAGCGCTCTTGTAAGCGATTCCCGTATCCGCCATTTCTGTTTTTCGTTATCACCATCCGCGCCAACATGGAGCGAGGTGGGCAGTTAAAATCGGTACTTAGCAAGCTGATTCGGGTGTTGGTTGAAGCGCGTAATCTTGAAAAGAAAAAGATGGCGATGACCTCTGAGGCGCGCATCTCCGCCAAGATCGTTGGCGCAATTCCGTTCTGTTTTATGTTGTTGCTAAATTGGATAAACCCCAGTGATCTGAATTTTGTACTGTTCCACCCCGATGGCCGCTGGATCCTGTATTACCTGTTGATCAGTGAAGGGATCGGCATGTTTATCGTTTGGTGGCTGGTTAAGAGTATTCGCTAATGATGATTATTGTATTTTTCTTATTGGTTTCAGCCTTGATTGCTTACGGCATTACCCGCTACCTAGACCATAAGGCTAAGCAGCTAAAAATAAAGAGCTTTCTTGAGAACAAAAAACAGCTCAATTTCAGCTTTTTCCATGAAATCCTAGGTGGCATGGGCAGAGGCACTCAGCGCGATATTCGCGATAAGTTTGAAGATGCCGGCATTTATAACCGCGAGTTGCTTCGATATTACAGCCCGGTAAAAGCGGTGCTGTTAGCCATTTCAATTATCAGTATTGTGCTGTTTGTGCATGACACCAAAGAGATGGTAATTGGTTTTATGATGGCGGTTGTTGGGGTGATTATCGTGCCAGATATGTATCTGGCATGGCGCAAGAAAAAGCTGGTAGAAAAGAACTCGCGTCAGTTGCCATACATGCTAGATATGATGTCGGTGTGTGTGCAAACCGGCATGACCTTAGAGGCCGCCTTTAGATACCTTGGTGATGAGCTAAAAAGCTTTGATAAAGACCTTTGTTATCAAATCCGAAAAACCTCAGATGCGGCGGAAGTAAAAGGCATGGAAGCGGCGTTAGTAGACTTAACGCGACGTATTCCAACCCCACAGGTGCGAAGTTTTGCGCTGACTCTAACCCAAAATATTCAATATGGCACCTCGGTAGCGCCAGTGCTTTCAGATCTTGCGGAAGACTTCCGTAATGAACAAATCTTAGTTATGGAAGAGAAGATAGGAAAACTGGCCGCCAAGATGAGTGCGCCACTGATCCTTTTCATTATGTTCCCGATTGTAATCTTGATTCTCGCACCGGGTGTAACCCGAATGATGACAGGAAATTAATATGAAACGCTTGTTGTTGGTTTTTTTACTGTTGGCGGGTGGCTGTGCTAATCATGGCACCAACCGTGATGAGCATGTGGAGAATCAGCTGACCATTAGTAAAAACTATACTGGGCTGATTGAACACTATAAGGCGCAAGTGGTAGCCAACGATAAAGATTGGGATGCGCAGTTTAAGCTTGCTCAAGCCTATTTCAATAATGACGATATTGAGTCTGCTGATTTTTATGTGCAGCGAGTGCTTGAGCTTGCTGATGCGCCATCCGCTAAAGCCCATTTGCTAAAAGGGCGAATTCTGGCCAAAGGATTTGCATTCGACAAGGCACTAGAGGAATACGATCAGGCAATCGCATTGGGGCTAAACGACGCTCAATTGTATATGCAACGCGGCATTGCTTTGGCGCAGGTAAAGCGCTATGAGAGCGCAGTTGATAGCTTCAATATCGCGCGTCTGCGCGGCTTTGATGAGACATCGGTTAAGAACAATATCGCCATGGTTCATATTTACCAAGGGGACTTCCAGGCGGCGGTTGATATTTTATTGCCTGTGTATGAGCAAGATACCAGCAACAGTAAGGTTAGCTCGAACCTTAAGCTGAGCATGTTGAAGCTAGAGGCTCTAGAGCAGAGTAAGCAAGCTAAGGTGAACCCTGAAGCCAAAACGCCAGCGTTAGAGACGAAAAGCGCGCCGATTGAAGATGAGACCTTAAGTGAGGCGGAGGTGTCTGAAATCTCCGCAGAGGAGTTCTTTGCCGCCCAAGCGCCAATTAATCAACAGACGAAACCTAAAGGGCGTAAGTACTACATTCAGCTAGGAGCCTACGACAATATGCCCGAGGCGTTACAAAAGCGAAATGAGCTGCTTGATACCCAGTTACCGATTGCAATTCGTCCTACTGAGCTAAGTAACTCAGGCACTTGGTATCGCCTGTTAACGGGAGAGTTTGACTCTTACCGTCAAGCCCAGCGTTTTGCCTCAAATAATAAGCGCGTTTTAGCCTCCCATGATTACTTTATACAGGTGATCAAATAGATGCGCAGATATCAAACGAATACCCAATCTGGTGTGGTCACCATCGAGTTTGCGCTAGGCGCGTTTGCGCTGTTTTTAGCCTTGTTTTCAGTATTTGAGATAGGACGCTTTTCTTACATCGTGAACCTCACCGATGCCACTCTTTCGGAGAGTACGCGTAAGGTGCGCATCTATGAAGGTGAGAAGTTGGGAACCAGTTATGAAAAACGCTTAACTGAGGTGTTAGAAAGTGACGCTTCAATGTGGAATAACCTTGGCTTTGTTACCTATGAGGATTTCTCTTACGAGATTGAGTCATACACCTCGTTAGATAACCTGTCGCAAGGATTAAGCAGTGCCAATTGCGAGCGTTGTCCACTGATTGTGTATCAGTTGAGCTACAACTATAGCCCTGTGGTATTTCAAAGCGTGCTACCGGACGCGAGAATCACTCGTCGAATCCTGACCATACAAGAGCATGAGGGGTGGGAAGATGAAGACACCTAACAATCAGCGCGGCGCGTTTACGGTCGAGGCGGTATTTGGCATTACTGTGCTGATGATGATGATGATGTTTATTGGCGACCTTGCCAATGTGCTGTCCGGTAAAACCCAATCTGGGCAGGTGAGTTATGCCATTGCTACCGCCACTAAAGAACGACTACGTTTTTTTGATGGTCGACATAAGCTCTCGCAACAAGATTTTGAGCTGTTGGATTCCATAGCCGGCGACCTGCTAGAGCTTCAAGCGCCAGAAAAGCGAGATGGCTATGGGCTGACTATCGAGGGCTATAACGATTCCGATATTGTGGCTTTCACCAACGATTTTGATAACGGAGAGCCGTGTCAGCCGGCTAATACGATCAGTGAATTAGCCCACCTGCGACCAGTACGAGACGATGGGGTGGTGTTTCCAATTTATCAGGTAACTGTCTGTATCAAGATGGACGGATTTTCCCAATATTTCCCAGGTATGAGGTATGTGAATAGCTCCTCGGTGTTACCGGGCCGTTAATTCAAGGAAGGATATTATGAAGGGTTTTAAGCAGCAAAAAGGGGTGGCGATTATCGTTGTTGCCCTGAGTATGGTCGCCATTGGCGGCGCAGCGCAACTGGCCATTGAAGGCAGTCGCATGATTCAAGAGAAGAATCGACTGGCGGATGCGGCAGAGGCGGCAACCCTAGCGGTGTCTATCGCCAATCGTTCTGAGCAGGCGGTATCCGACCAAATGGCGCGTGCTTACCTAGAGAACTACCTGCCAAATGTGGATATAGAAACGGTTAACGTTCGCCGCACCGATGGGCAAGAAGAGATTGACGGTGACCAGCTATTCTATGTCAAATACGAAGTGGAAGCGGATGCTAAATTTGATGCCCAATTTGGCTTTTTGGGTGACAGCTCTAATGTCAGTAATGAGTCGCGCGCTATAGGTAACGATGCGATGGCAAAGACCTATCTGTTACCATCGGATCTGGACTTGATGTATGTGGCGGATTTTTCAGGTTCAATGAATGAAAAATGGCAAGGCAAAAAAACTCAATTAGATGTGCTCAAGGAGCAGGTAAATATTATCTCTAATGATTTGTTGTCTAGCAGTGCTACTAATGCCGGTTATGCCCATCGAATTGGGTTTGTCCCATTTAACCTGCGTACTCAGGAGAGTATCAATGGTGAATTGCGCTGCGTAACCGAGCTGGAATATAAAACGGTTGCAGCTAATGGGACTCAAGTTCCTTTCAATAGCATTGATTGGTATCAGTGGGGTAAGGAAAGGATTGATGACGTAACCGACTGCGAATCTAGGTCTAGGAATTGCCCTGAATTTTCGACTCAGGCTGAAGCTAAGGTAGTGTCTGAGGTGTTTACGAAATCGATGAATGAAACCGGTAACAGTGTTTATTTTCGTTATCCGGATCCGAAGTCCTATATCGATCTTCAAAAGACAGTCTATAACTGGCAAACCAGTAAAACAGCGACGTCGTCTTTGCATCCATCGGCTAATTCTAGCACCCTTTATCACGCTGGAATGTGTGGCTCCGATGCGGGTTTTTACTCCATTCCGTTAGCAATGACTGCGCCAAATATTAATAATATGACAGCGGCTGGCTGGACGTCTGTTTATCAAGGGCTGATACGCGGCGCGCAGATGCTTGCCGATGGCAAGCCGGATGTTGAGGATATGGAGGCGCTGGAAGATTATCATAAGCGCGCACAGATGCTGCTTATCTTGAGTGATGGACAAGAGAACCCGTATAAAAGCACCTTCTCAGATTTGGTTAATCAAGGTTTGTGTACCGAGATCCGAAACCACTTCACAGACCATGAACGCCCACTATATATCGGGGTTATTGGGATTAACTTTGATGCTTCAGGACAAACCGGATTCCAAGAGTGTGCAGACGAAATTATCGATGTATCGAATAGCCAAGACCTGCTCGATAAGATCCAAGAGTTAATCCAAAAAGGAGCGGCCACCAGTGGTGTTACGCGCCTGTATGACAAAACGCTATAGGAGCAGGTTATGAGATTAGTTATCGGCATGCTAGGTTGTGTGTTGTCGTCGATGGCAGTTGGTGCAGATATCAATGCTAATATCGAACAGCTGTGCTCTTCACAGCATATGTTGATAAAGCACTCGGTGAGCATTGGACAGGCGAATGGGGTTGCTAATAGCCGAGCTCAGCACTACCAGATACAACCGTCATTAACTGAGCCACAGAAATCTCAGTTGGTGACGAGTGGCATTGATCTTGGTGATGACTGCTTAGAATATTTGAGTAAGCAAGATGTACTCGAAGTGGACTCCGATGGGGTAGTGGCGCGCGTTTATTTTAACTTTGATAAGAGCGAGCTTACCCAAACCTCTAAGCTTACATTACAGACTCTAGCTCAGAGGATGTCGTCCCTTCACAGTGTACCTAATCTAGATGTTGTTGGTCATACCGATGCGCTGGGCGGTAAAGATTATAACCACCATCTTGGACAACATAGGGCGCAGGCCAGTAAGGTGTATCTAGTTGAAGCGGGAGTGGCGAAAGAGGTGTTAGCACCTCACTCACGTGGATTGGAGCAGCCGCTTCAAGATAACAGTACTGCGCAAGGCCGGGCGGCCAATCGAAGAGTGGAAATTAAACTGGCAGATCCTACCTAGTTCACATTGCTTAACTAAATCGTGGATTATAGTTGCCCAGTCGCTATGCAATTAGTATATAAGTAACTGGGCTTTCTCACTTTTTCTCTATATGAACACCGCAACTGCCAATCCCCTAAGTTTGTTGACGCTACTCAGTATTATGCTGTTTAGCTTTAATCTGTATGTGCTGCCCGATGAGCCAGTCTTAGTTTACGACAGTAAGCGATTGCTGCTATGTGGGTTGATTGTCGCTGGCTGTGTTTGGGTGTTGATAGCCTCTAGTGTGCGCCAGCGCGTGGTTGGGCGCATTGCCGGTATCAACCCGGTTATGCAAGGCTTGTTAGCTGTTTTCTTTAGCTTAGCATTTGCCGCTGATCTGCTTGGCCTATTTCCCGACAAAGCGTTACCCCTTTACTTCTACTATTGCGGCTTATTAATACTGACCTTGCTGTTCTCATTAGAAAAACCGCGCTATGACACCTTTAAGGCGTTCTCTGGGATCATTATATTCTGCTTTTTGTCGGTGTTTGTCGGCTTTACTGTGTCTAATTTTGCGGGGGATGGAAGCTCAATCTTTACTATCTTGAGCTATGCCAATCCGCGATTTTTAAATCAGGTTCAGGTCTGGCTGGTGATCCCTGCCTTATATATCGCGCTTATTTCTAAGCATAGAATCAGTTGTGTAATTCCTATTTTGAACTTTGCGCTGATGTTTGCCCTTGATGCTAGAGGGTTGGCTATTGCCTCCCTTGGAGGAATTGCATTATGGGCATTAATAGATAACAGGCACCGCAAACAGATTTTAAAGCTGGCTATAAGCTGCATTTTACTCGGGTTTGTGGTGTCGTTTGTGTTGCTGTCACCGCTACCTGGCTATCTTGCGCATGGCGAGTTTAGCCGTTCACTCATGGATATGCGAGATGACTCGAGTGGGCGATTGGCGTTGTGGCGTTATTCAATCCAGATGTCGCAGTTTTGGGGATTGGGGAGTGATGGCTTTGTGTGCACCTCTGAGAATTTTATCCGCCCCCATAACTCGATATTACAAATACTTCTCAAGTGGGGAATGATTCCTGCACTGTGTTTTGTTGCGCTGTGTTTGATCTTGTTAAAACAGGTGTGGGTTGAAAGAAGCTATCGCTATCGGATCATTGGTTTGAGTTTGTTATCTGGTTTGGCTTATAGCCTAGTTTCGAGTGTATTAGACTCGCCGTTTAGCCTGCTAATGGCTTCTCTATTTACTGGGTGGTTTTGTGGGCGAAATGCGCTCCAAAAGACTACTGATAAATACAAATGGTTACATGGCATGATCTGTTTGTTGGCTCTGTTATCAATCGTGTCGATTGCGTATAAAGTACATATCCGAGTCGATAATAATTTTTATATACACCAAGAACAAGAGATTATGCGGCCACAGTTCTGGTTAGGAAATAACTGCCCGGATAAGTAATTACCGCTTGTATTACGAAATTAATATCAATCGTTGTTTTTATATCTCTGTTATCAAGATCTTGTGCAAATAATTGATAGGGATAACATTTGTGTAATGGATATTTAAAATAAAGATAGGTATAACGCTAACTTAAGCTTGGCTTGATTACACAGGTTAGAATTAAATATTTTTTTTACATAAATAATTATCCATTATTAGAATAAATATAATTATCTATGCTGTTATTTATTTTTGAAAATGGGGAGTTTATCTTAGGTGAAAAATAATAATGATTGACGCGATTGAAGCCTTCATTTTAGCCGCTGAAAATGGCTCTTTTAGTATTGCAGCCAAAAAACTGGGGAAAAGCCAGTCGGCTATCAGTCAATTGATTCATAATCTAGAAATTGACTTAGGGTATGAACTATTTACTCGCAATGGCCGCTTTATATCCCTCAACGACAATGGTGCAGCATTATTGAAGCAGGGGCGTATGGTAAAAGCGCAGCACGCTAGGTTCATGCAACAAGCGCAGCAGCTGAAACATAATCAAAAACAGCAGCTAAAATTGGGAATTGACCCTTTGCTGTGTCCAACAAATATCACTCGTTTGATACAGGACTTTGAGGCGACATTTCCCTCGGTAGAGCTGTATCTGATTTATCGTGACAGTATGGCGCTACATCAACTGTTACAACAACACCAGCTCGATATCGTGATTGGTGGACGGTGTGAATTTGTATCTGCATCTGAGTTTTATACCGAAAACATCGGTGTGGCTGAAAATGTATGGATTGCCCACAAAGACAATTCGATACGCATTAACGGTGCACTAGAGTTGTTTGAGATGAGTACCTATCGTTACCTGATACCGCCTCAGTTTCAATCGGACGAGCTAAAAGCGATAACCGATTTTGTGTCCGTATGGTGGATGGATGATATCCCAACCCTGTTTCAGATGTGTGAGTCGAATTCGAGCATAGCGTGCGTACCTAAAACTTCCTTAGAACTCCTTTCTCAATATGACAACTTAGTGGTATTGAACACTCGTTTTCTTCCTAAGGTAAGTAAAGGTTTAGTACTCAGTTGGCAGCTTGATAACCGAACCCATCCGTTTTGTGAGTGGATAAGTCAGGCATTGGCTAACGTAAATCAACGGGATTATAGAATGACAGTAGGGCTTGTAGATTGAGACTATCAACCGCCACTATGCAAATTTTTTATCACCAGAAGTGAACCTAACTCAAATAGTGGCTAGATTGTTGTGAATTGTGTGAATGAACGCCTACTAATTGACCGTTTAGATAAGGTCGTATTATTAGCTTATGATATTATCTCAAGCCGTTGTGTTAGATGTCCGTAGGCCATGCTGCAAATAAATGAATTAACTGCAATCCGTGATGAGCGTGTACTGTTCGAAAACCTATCTTTCTGTGTTAAGGCTGGTGACTTGATTCAGGTTGAAGGTCGCAATGGCACGGGCAAAACAACCTTATTGCGTATTATTGCGGGCCTGGGGGATAAAGAGTCTGGTTCCATTGAATGGAACGGAGAGTCTATCTTTAGCGAGCGCGATGCATTCCATCAAGACCTGTTGTTTTTAGGGCATCAAACTGGGGTGAAAAGAGACCTCAACGCCTTTGAAAACCTTTCATTTTATCTGCAAATGACCAACCAGTATTTTCCAGAGCAACAGATATGGCAAGCGCTCACTAAGGTCGGGCTTGCTGGGCGAGAAGACGTACCTGTTGCTCAGCTATCGGCAGGGCAACAGCGCCGTGTTGCGTTGGCAAGGCTATGGCTTAGTAAGCACCCACTTTGGATTTTGGATGAACCTTTGACTGCTATTGATAAGCAGGGGGTATCGGTATTAGAGCAGCTTTTCTTACAGCATACTGAGCAAGGTGGGATGGTTTTATTGACTACGCACCAGGATATGTTCAGCAGCTCTGATAGGCTCAAAAAGATAAGGCTCGGGTATTAATTATGCTAAATAATATGTTAGCTATCATCCGTCGTGAATTGCTGATTGCATTTCGCCGCCGTGCTGATGTATTCAATCCGCTATGGTTTTTTATCATAGTTATTACCTTGTTTCCTTTAGGTATTGGCCCTGAGCCAAATCTTTTGATGCGTATTGCGCCCGGTATCGTCTGGGTGGCAGCACTGCTTTCGGCCATGCTATCCCTAGAGCGCCTATTTCGAGATGATTACCAAGATGGTGCATTAGAGCAGTTGATGTTAATGCCTATTCCATTGCCTTTGGTGGTTATCTCTAAGGTCATTGCCCATTGGTTACTTACCGGTCTACCTCTTATTTTGATCAGTCCGTTGCTGGCAATTCTGTTGAGCCTAGATTTCAATAGCTGGCTTGCGGTATTGGTGACGTTATTGCTAGGCACGCCAACCTTGAGCTTTCTGGGGGCAATTGGCGTGGCCTTAACTGTGGGGCTACAAAAAGGTGGGGTGTTGTTGAGTTTATTGATCTTACCTTTGTATATACCTGTATTAATATTTGCGACGTCAGCCATTGATGCGGCTGGTTTAGGTGTTGACTATAGTGGGCAATTGGCGATTTTAGGCGCAATGCTTGCTGGTTCATTGACCCTAAGCCCCTTCGCAACAAGCGCCGCGTTGCGGGTGTCAGTAAATTAACTTTTTCGAATTACGAGAGAATATTCAATCATGTGGAAGTGGTTACACCCTTATTCTAAACCAGAAATAACCTACAACTTATGTGGGACATTGCAGCCCTGGTTTACCGTTTTAGCATTACTGTGTTTGAGCCTAGGCACTGTGTGGGGATTGGCATATGCACCTGCTGATTATCAGCAAGGTGATAGCTTCCGAATTATTTACATTCATGTGCCATCTGCAATTTGGTCTATGGGTGTTTATATGTCGATGGCGATTGCAGCGTTTATCGGTCTCGTGTGGCAGGTACGCCTTGCTAACATCGCGGCGGCAGCTATGGCTCCTATCGGTGCTGTCTTTACCTTTATTGCACTGATGACGGGCGCAGTTTGGGGTAAACCTATGTGGGGAGCTTGGTGGGTTTGGGATGCACGCCTTACTTCCGAGTTGGTGCTACTGTTTTTATATTTGGGGGTTATAGCCCTTTATCACGCCTTTGATGACCAAAAAACTGCGGCTAAAGCGGCGGGTATTTTGGCGGTAGTCGGGGTGATTAACCTACCAATCATTCACTTTTCAGTTGAGTGGTGGAATACGCTTCATCAGGGAGCAACCATTACTAAATTTGACAAGCCTTCAATTTCAAACGATATGTTGTGGCCTCTGCTATTGAATATCTTTGGCTTTGCGTTCTTCTTTGGCTCAGTGATGCTTACACGCTTCAGAAATGCCATCTTACAAAAAGAAGGGCACAGACCTTGGGTACAAAAATTAGCAACCACTACATTTAAACGGGGATGAGTATGCACTTTGACTCTTTTTCAGATTTTTTAGCTATGGGCGGATATGCTGGTTACGTTTGGAGTGCGTTTGGCATTACCTTCGGTGTGATGGCATTTTTGTTTGTTTTCAGTCAACGCAGTCACACTGCAATATTAAAAGAAGTACGTAATAAAATGGATCGACAGGCAAGAGTTGATGCGGCCAGAGATGTGGAGAATACCTTATGAATCCAAGACGTAAAAAACGATTAGGTTTGGTGTTAGCACTGGTGCTAGGCATAGGTGCAACCGTTGGTTTGATGCTATATGCATTGAATCAGAATATGGACCTGTTTTATACGCCTACAGAGATAGTTAATGGTAAGGCTGGTAGCGGTGATAAACCTGAAGTTGGTCAACGCTTGCGTATCGGGGGTATGGTTGTTGCTGGCACTGTTCACCGTGATCAGCAATCATTAAAGGTCTCGTTTGATGTTGCAGATATCGGTCCTGCTGTGACCGTTGAATACGATGGTATTCTTCCAGACTTGTTCCGCGAGGGGCAAGGGATTGTAGCGCAAGGTGTATTGGTGAGCGCAACTAAGGTTAAGGCGTTTGAAGTGTTGGCTAAACACGATGAAGAGTATATGCCGCCAGAAGTTGCAGAAGCGATGAAGGGTGTTCACGAGCCTCTTCAATATACAGATGCTCAAAAGCAAGGAAGTGCACAATGATTGCTGAGATTGGGCATTTTGCCTTAATCGCATCCCTAGCGATGGCGGTTCTATTGAGCGTTCTGCCGTTGTGGGGTGCGAGTAATAATAACGGCTTATTAATGAATACCGCACGACCGCTGTCGTGGGGGATGTTTCTATTATTAGGTGTTTCGTTCTATATACTTTGCTACTCATTTTATATTAATGACTTCACTCTTACTTATGTAGCAAGTAACTCCAACTCTGCACTGCCTTGGTACTATCGAATTACCGCGGTTTGGGGGGCTCATGAAGGGTCACTGTTATTATGGGTGTTTATCCAAGCGGGTTGGACGGTTGCAGTAGCAAGCTTTAGTCGCGGAATGCCTCAAGAGTCAGTGGCGCGCGTGTTGGCGGTAATGGGTATGATTACAGTAGGCTTTTTACTGTTCATCATTGTTACTTCAAACCCGTTCTTACGTACACTCCCTTATTTCCCGGTTGATGGTCGAGACCTTAACCCACTATTGCAAGACCCCGGTTTGATTGTTCATCCACCTATGCTCTACATGGGATATGTTGGATTTTCGGTTGCGTTCGCGTTTGCTATCGCATCGCTGATGACTGGACGCTTAGATACGGCATGGGCGCGCTGGTCTCGCCCTTGGACTATCGCAGCGTGGTCTTTCCTAACGCTAGGTATCGCTCTAGGTTCTTGGTGGGCTTACTATGAGCTTGGCTGGGGCGGCTGGTGGTTCTGGGATCCAGTTGAAAATGCATCCTTTATGCCTTGGCTTGCAGGTACAGCCTTGATGCACTCATTGTCAGTAACCGAAAAACGCGGCACCTTTAAAGCATGGACGGTATTGCTTGCAATTTTGGCGTTTTCACTCAGCCTATTAGGTACCTTCCTGGTTCGTTCTGGGATCTTGGTTTCTGTGCATGCATTTGCTTCAGACCCGTCTCGTGGCATGTTTATTTTAGCATTCTTGGTGTTTGTGATTGGCGGCTCTCTATTGCTGTTCGCCCTTAAGGGACAGTCGGTTCGAGTACGCGGTAACTTTAGCCTGATCTCACGAGAAAATGCCTTATTATCTAACAACATCTTATTGATGGCGGCCTTGGCTGTGGTGTTGGTAGGAACACTTCTTCCATTAGTTCACAAGCAGATTGGCCTAGGGTCAGTTTCGATTGGCGCACCTTTCTTTAATATGCTGTTTACTTGGTTGATGATTCCATTTGCCTTTGTATTGGGTATCGGTCCATTGCTGCGTTGGAAGCGCGATGACCTGCAAAGCTTAGTTAAACCTCTACTGGGTGCTGGCGTTATCTCGCTGCTACTGGGTGCTTTGATGGTATACCTGCTCAGTGACCACTTTAGTGGTATGGCATACCTTGGTTGGGTGATGGCTATCTGGATTGTCACTTTGCATAAGTATGAGGTCTTTCAACGTGCAACTCATCGCCACAGTTTTTTCAAAGGCTTAACTAAGATACATAAGAGCCACTGGGCAATGATGTGCGCGCATATCGGACTTGCTGTTACCGTTATCGGTATCGCAATGGTTCAAACCTATAGTATTGAACATGATGTGCGTTTAGCCCCAGGCGAGAGCTTTGAGGTTCAGGGTTATAGCTTCCATTTTGATAAGGTTAGAGACAACGATGGACCGAACTATGACGGCTACATCGCTGATTTCGATATCATTAAAAATGGTCGATTGATCAATACGTTACATGCTGAAAAACGTTTCTATACTACCCAGCGTTCGATGATGACTGAAGCCGCTATTGATGCGGGCGTCACTCGTGATCTCTATATTGCGATGGGTGAGAAGCTTGATGATGGTGTGTCATGGGCGGTGCGTATTTACTACAAACCGTTTGTACGCTGGATCTGGGCGGGCAGTTTGTTAATGACATTAGGTGGCGCAATCGCGATTAGTGATCGACGTTACCGCTTCCGTAATAAAGCCGTATCCAAGGAGTCATAATGAATAAGAAAGTATTATTTATACCTTTGGTGTTGTTTCTGGCATTGGCCACTGCGTTTGCAATCCAGTTGGTCAATAATGCGGGTGGCGATGATCCAACTAAGCTTGAATCGGTATTAGTGGGCAAACATGTGCCTAGCTTTGTACTGCAAGATTTGGAGGATCCAAACTTGCAACACGATCAAGCGATATTTAAGGGGCAGCCACTGTTGCTTAATGTGTGGGCGACCTGGTGTCCTACCTGTCGCGCTGAGCATCAATATCTTAATCAACTGTCGAAGCAGGGGGTAAAGATTATTGGTCTTAACTATAAAGATGATCGTGGTAAAGCGCTAAAGTGGCTCAAAGAGTTGGGTAATCCATATATGACCAGCCTTTATGACGGTAGTGGTATGTTTGGATTAGACCTAGGGGTATACGGCGCGCCTGAGACATTTTTGATCGATGCCAATGGCATTATTCAATATCGTCATGTGGGTGATGTGAACCCGAGAAACTGGCAAGAAAAGCTGGGACCTATGTATCAACAGATGCTTGATGAGGTGAAATCATGAAAAAATGGTTAGTTGCCTTAGCGATGTTATTTAGTGTTTCTGCATATGCTGCGATAGAAATACATCAATTTGATACCCCAGAGCAAGAGCGCCAATTTCATGAGTTAAACCAAACTCTGCGTTGCCCTAAATGTCAGAATAATAGCATTGGTGACTCCAATGCTGAGCTTGCTATAGACCTGCGTCAAAAGGTCTATGAGATGACCAAAGAAGGCAAATCACGACAAGAAATTGTCGATTATATGGTCGCGCGTTACGGAAACTTTGTGACCTATCAGCCGCCATTTACTTTAGGTACTGCAATCTTGTGGTTTGGACCACTGCTGGTAGTACTGATTGGTTTTAGCATAATGATTACTCGTACCAAACGAAATAAAAAACAAGCTCAACAGCTGAGTTCGGCAGATACAGAGCGACTTAATTCACTGCTAAACGATAAAGACGGAGACAGCAAGTAATGGTAATGTTTTGGATTGTTACTCTGCTTATTATCCTTGTGTCTGCGCTGTTGATTGTAGTGCCATTAACACGACACAAGGTCGCTAATGATGCACAAAGACGCGACGAGCTTAACAAAGCTATTTATAAAGAGCGTGTTGCTGAACTGAAGGTAGAAGATGATGAAGGCATCGTTGCCAATAAAGACGAGCTGATCACTGATTTAAAGCAGTCGCTTTTAGATGATATACCTGAACAGCAAGAGTTGGCGGCGAAGCATTTGAAATCACCTTGGCTGGTAGCTATCGTATCTGCGGTACTATTAGTGGGTATTAGCTACGGCTTTTACGCTAAGTTCGGTGCAATCTCAGAGGTTGCTCATTGGCAGCAAGTAAGTGCGAACTTACCTACGCTCAGTAAAAAACTCATGGATCCCAACAGCGAGGGTATGTCAGATGAAGAAATGGCTGACCTTACCTTAGCACTGCGCACCAGTTTACACCGCAACTCTAAAGATGCGACTGGATGGTTATTGTTAGGTCGTATTGGCTTAGCCAATCGCGACGTGCAAACCGCTATTGGTGCGATGGAACGAGCGCGTAAGCTCAAGCCTCAAGACCCGGATATTCAGTTAGGTTTAGCGCAAGCATTAACCATGTCTCCTGATGAGGTAGATCACGACCAAGCAACGCGAATTCTAAAGTCACTGCTACAACGCAATTATGTTGATGTACGCGTGCTTTCGTTACTTGCTTTTAGTGCCTACGAGAAACAAGATTATGCGGGTGCTATTAAATACTGGCGTGGTATGCAGCAAATGATTGGGCCTGATGATAACCGCTATGAGATGCTCGGACGCAGCATTGCCAATGCGCAAAAGGCAATGGGGCAATCTAGCGATGAAACCTTGAGTGAGCAGATGCCAGCTGCATCAGGCGCTGTGACTATACAGCTTTCTGTTGCTGAGGGTATTACGCTTCCTAAAGATGCTGCGCTTATCGTTTCAATCCATCGCGCAGATGGCTCGCCAATGCCTATAGCCGCGGCTCGCTACGGTTTGGGTTCATTCCCTCGCACTGTGGTAATGGATGATGGTAACAGCATGATTGAAGGGCAAAAGCTCTCTTCTTTAGATCAATTTATCGTTAGAGCACGTATAGATACTGATGGTAACGTGGGCACTCGTGACGGTGATTGGTATGGTGAAAGCAAAGTGACACCTAAGGGTGGGCAAGCTACACTTCAAATTAATCAGCGTTACTAGCTTTAAGACTAGATAATCAGCGGGCTCGTCTTTATGAGCCCGCATTTTTACCACAGGAGATGGATATTCCTGCTATGAAAATATTGTGGCTACTTTTGGCCTCACTATTAGTGGGTTGTGCCTCTGCTCCTTCTGATGAGTACGAATCACACCCCAATGATCCCTTTGAGGGATTCAACCGCACTATGTGGGATTTCAACTATGAAATCCTAGACCCTTATCTGGTTCGCCCGGTCTCCCTTGGCTATGTCGATTATACCCCTGTATTTATTCGCACTGGGATCAGTAACTTCTTGTCTCACCTTGATGAGCCATCAAGTGCGCTCAATGACCTGCTTATGGGGAATGGTCAATTGGCGCTCAACCATTTTAATCGCTTTTGGATCAACTCAACCTTTGGTGTACTAGGGCTGTATGATGCCGCCTCTCAAGGGGGAATAGCTAAGATGGATGAGCGTACCTTCAGTGATGTGCTTGGTTATTATGGAGTCGGTAATGGTTGGTACTTTATGATTCCGGCTTATGGCCCATGGACATTAAGACAAGCAGGGGACTTTGCTGATGATTTTTATCCGCCACTGTCTTTTCTTAATATCTGGGCAAGCCTTGGCAAGTGGTTCTTTGAGGGCATGGAAGGGCGCGCGGCGCTGGTGTCACAAGAAGAGCAGCTAGCAAACTCTCCAGACTCGTATTCATTGAGTCGCGACGTTTTCTTACAAAGACGTGATTATAAAGCGATGGTTTCAGATAATGAGAAAGTTGATGAAGAGGAAGAAGATTATCTGGATGATTATTTAGATGACTACTAAGGCTCATCCTTAGAATACTCGGCTAATAGCGCGTTGCAGTGATAAATTTTCTTTTTTAAATACAAGAAATTGGTTACCGTACTAGTGAATATAGAGGTATATATGAAACTAGAAAAATTCCAAGATATTTATTCAATAGCAGCGCAGCGAAAAGGCGGAGATGAGCAGTTAGAGTGTCGTCTATCCACTCCGCTTTTTGCCGATGAAATTGCCCAAATTTCCGAAGATAGATGGCTTGCTGAATTCAGCCAAAAGGTATTTCAGTGCGGCATATCATGGTCTGTAGTACGAAAAAAATGGCCTAACTTTGAAGAGCTGTTTTTTGGATTCAAGCCAGAATCATTGCTTATGCTCTCTGATGAAATGTGGGAGAAAAAGGCGCAAGACCCGAAAATCATCCGACATTTTGCCAAGGTGATGACGATACAAGCCAATGCGCAGATGATAATTAATGCTCGCCGTGAACACGGCTCCTTTGCCGAGATGGTGGCCAATTGGCCAGCTGAGCGAATTACTGAACTGTGGGATTATTTAAAGAAGCATGGCAAGCGTCTTGGCGGTAACACTGGCCCGTATGCTTTACGACAGTTAGGTGTAGATACCTTTATTTTGTCTTCAGATGTCGAAGGCTATCTAAGAAGCTACAACATCATAGATAGTGGCAGAGACACCAAAAGAGCACGCCTAGCCGCAACCAACGCATTTTGTGAATGGCAACAACAATCCGGACGCAGCTTTACTCAGATCAGTCAGATAATCGCGTATAGCTGTGGGGATAATAGGGTTTAGGGGGAGCGGTTCTATGGTGCTGTGGCCCTGTGGTTCTGTGGGTGGCATCATCGCAACACCGATAAACCGCAACACCGTCAATCTCGTCGTCCCCGCGTAGGCGGGGATCTGTAGATACTCGATATGTAATTTAGTTTGTTTACTATAATTGAACCCCAGAGATCACAGATGCTGGGGGGAGCGGTTCTATGGTGCTGTGGCCCTGTGGGTGGCATCATCGATACACTGCAACACTGCAACACTGCTACATCTCTCCCCCCAAACCCAAAAAAGGCGCTGAGTCGAAACTCAACGCCTTTCACCAATAAATCTAATTAAGAGTTAATTAGAAGCTTTGGCTGTACTGTAGACCTACTAGGATTGCATCTGCACGTGTTGTTGCAGTTAATGCAGTATCGCCAGTGGTTGGGTCTAGTTCTGTAACAGATTCATCAGAGCCGATTAGGTACGTGATACCAAAATCAAGAGATGAGTCTGGAGTGAAGTGGTAAGTTGCACCACCTGAGATCCAGTTACGGTCTGAATCAGGTACTGAGATTGAAGTGATTTCATCTTGAGCACTAGTATCATGCATATAGCCGGTACGTAGTTCAATTTTATCAGTTACATACCAAGTACCACCGATAGCAAAGTGCCAGCCATCTTGCCATGCGTAAGGCTTGCTGTAACTTGTTGGAGTCGTGATTCTTGGGTCTAGTGATTGCGCCTTAACAATGCCTGATCTGTTTGGATCTAGGTTTGCAAAGTCGATATCATCAAATGCGCTCCAACCAATCCATTGCACTGAGTAGTGAACAGCAAAGGCGGTATCTTTAATTCGGTTATAACCTGAGAATTCAGCCATATCTGGTAGAGGTAGGGTGATCTCTTGACCGTAGTCGTCTTTAACTGAGATGCGAGGGCTATGGCGGTAAGATAGACCCCAACGGTTATTCTCATCTAGTTCATAAACTGTACCTACGTTGTAACCAACAGCCCAACCATCCGCATCTTCTACGTTGATAAGGTTATCACCGATTAATTGGTTCGTTGGTGCAGCAGTACCGCGGCGTATTGTTCCTTGTCCCCAAATAATATCAAGGCCAGCACCAAAGCTCCACTGCTCATTCAGGCGATATGAACCTGCTAGACCGAGGTTCATGCTCTTGATATCAGTCTCGCCACCAAATGAAGCTGCTGGACCGTTTTGGTCGTATAGCGCGCTACCAGAGAAATCAGTACTTGTACCAAAGTTTGAGTAGGCATTTACACCAAATGCAAACTTATCGTTAATTGGTACGATTAAGTGAATGTTAGGCGCAACGGAAGTGCCACCAATATCATCATAGTCGCTATTAGGAATTGGTTGAACACCAGCTGCTTTAGCATCTGTAACAGAGATATCAGTAGTAATGGTTTCGAAACCAAGTGACAAAGAAGTTTTATCAAAAAGGGCCATTGTCGCCGGGTTACGAGCCATTGAAGACGCGTTATCTGCGATTACCGCGTCACCTGCAAATGCACGACCGATACCGGTAGCTGATTGTGCGTTAAGTTGAAAACCTGCAGCATGAGCTTGAGAGGTCGTTACTACTACGGCTGCAGCCAGTAGTGAGCGTTTAAATACACGCGTCTTATTCATGTTAACTTTTCCTTATGATTTACGCCAAAATTCCTAGCGTATCAACCTGTATTCCCATCTAAAAATGTGGGCATTTATTATTAAGGTCGGCTGATACTATTCGTAATTCTAATTTAAACAACTCAGACCACTGGAAAAATTCGCCAAAAAGTTACTTTTTGAGCGTTATTTAACGTAAAAGTCGGCAAAAACTGTATTTTTAGAGTTACTACTCTAAGTCAACGCTTGGTATGAAATGGGTAGAAAAAGTGAGAACCTCTTAACAAAAGGCATGTTAAGAGGCTGATTTATATGAAGTTGTTGGCATATTAGCGGGGTTTTATAATCTGTGATAGGCGTTGAGCGATCTGTTCTACATTTTCGCCATTTTGCCCCACTAATATCATCGAAGCGTCAGCTAATGGTATCAATGACCCAGTCATCCCTTTTTCACTGAAGTTGATCGGGTTTTCAGCGGAGATGTTGGTAATAAACAGGGTTATTCTCCCTTTCTCACCTTGGAACTCCATATGTAACGCGTGACTTGTACCGAAGCTACAATGGTTTAAGTAATAAACATGGTATGGGAATGTTTCGGTAAACCTGTAGGTAAAAGGGGTCAATTTGGCATTAATCTGCTGAGAACTGACTTCTTCATCGAGTTTATCGGTAAACGGGCGTTCTTCGATAACATGTTGTATGGCCGTATCGGCTAAACTTGCATGCGCATGAGGGACTATGTTGGGGGTCCAGTTCAATTGCCCAATTAATACGCCAAATGCAAACGCAATCGATGCGGCTAGGGCAAAGCTGCGTTTAACTAAGCTTGGTCTCGTTGCTTTTTTAACGGATGATTGTTGGAAAATAATCTTGTCTGCAAGATTATCTGGCGCATCAATACGCATTGCTTGTTCAATGCGGGCATCTAGGCTTAGTACATCATCAGTAAATCTAGCGTTATTTTTATTGTCTGTTATCGCCGCGATGAGTTCTTTATCCCGAGCTTTGGGATCAGACATGATGCGGCGGCGGAATTCTAGATCATCCATTTTGCATCCCCTGAGTATCTTGATTGTTGTCGAGTAGTTCTTTGAGTTGGTTGCGAGCTCTAAACAGGCGAGTCATTACCGTATTTTTATTGAGCTCAAGAATTTCACCAATTTCTTCACCACTAAACCCTCCGATAACCTGTAAAAATAACGGCTCACGGTATTCAATATCCAAGCGCATGATTTGAGCCTGCAACCATTCTCTTTGATGGAAACCGTCATCGTTGACCTGGCCTTCATTGCCTGGGTCGTCGATATCAACCAGTTCGAGTTGCTTACGTTCAAACCTGCGCGCGTTCTCACGGCGCAAAATGGTAATAAGCCAAGACTTAGCTGCTTTTTCATCTTGCAATGAATCCAGCGCTTTCCATGCTCGAAGACAGGTTTCTTGTACCAGATCTTCGGCTATGCTTTTATCCTTGCAAAGCCAGTAACCGTAGCGGAAAAGATCTTTATGGTAGGCGCGCACCAGCGCTTCGTATTTACGTTGTTTTTCCATATTAGAGTCGACCGAGGATGTCGAACTTTTATTTCGTGGACGTTGATGTTTTTTCAATAATTCGAACACAGCCACACTACCTCCCTGATAAGTGGGCAATTTCATATATATCTACGATAGCATATTCAATCTATTGATTAATAATATATAAGTGCTTAGTAAATATTGATCTAGTTCAATGAACCATTTTCGATAGGCACTATAGTAGCGGCTGTCGTTTAAGTCGCCTTTATGTGGTGACTGTTAACGGTTTCCATTTAGATTGATATCACTCTACTCACTGCCTAGGTTCTCTTTTAGAGTTATGACGTTACGCAGTGAGGTTGGCACGATGAGTAGTACATCGTGCTAACTAACTTAACCACGCCTTTGGGTGTGGTTTTTTTTTGCCTTAGATCTAGTTTGCTAGAATAATGTTTTGAACTAATTAACATTTTCGTTACACTTGATCAGGTCTGACCTGTGAAAAAGGAAGTGTAATGGGAATACAGCAATTGACTACGCGACAGGGAGCTAGAATCGCTGTCGTCGCTGGCCTGCGAACGCCGTTTGCAAGGCAAAGTACTGAGTTTAAAGATGTACCGGCTCTAGATTTAGGGAAAATGGTCGTAAGCGAGATGCTTGCAAGAACGGATATTGATCCGAAACTCATTGATCAGGTTGTGTTTGGGCAGGTTGTGCAGATGCCCGCCGCGCCAAATATTGCTCGAGAGATAGTGCTAGGCACGGGTATGGATATCAATACCGACGCTTACAGTGTGACTCGCGCTTGTGCCACCAGTTTCCAGGCGGCGGCGAACGTGATTGATTCGATTGTTGCGGGCAACGTAGAGATAGGTATTGCAGGTGGTGCGGATTCCTCCTCAGTGCTGCCTATTGGTGTAAGCAAAACCTTGGCAGCAAACCTGCTTGCCTTAAGTAAAACCAAAACCTTGCCCCAAAAGCTTAAGATCCTTAAGAGCTTCAAAATGAAGGATCTGATGCCCGTACCTCCAGCTGTTGCAGAATACTCTACCGGTTTGTCTATGGGACAGACTGCTGAGCAAATGGCCAAGACACACGGTATTTCACGCCAAGATCAAGATGCACTAGCGCATCGTTCGCATTCTTTTGCCGCTCATGCGTGGAATGAAGGCTTGATACGAGATGAGGTCATGACTGCTTATCCGGCGCCGTATAAATCATGGTTAGGCCAAGATAATAACGTTCGATTTGACTCCACTATTGAGGGGTATGCCAAGTTAAGGCCAGCCTTTGATAGGCAGTATGGCTCCGTGACAGCGGCCAATGCCACGCCATTAACCGATGGCGCGGCTGCAATTATGTTGATGAGTGAAGCCAAAGCCAAAGAGCTTGGCTTAGAGATCATGGGCTTTATTCGCTCTTATGCCTTTAGTGCCACTCAAGTAGATAAAGATATGCTGATGGGACCGTCTTATTCGACGCCAATGGCCTTAGACCGAGCGGGTATTTCCTTATCCGACCTGACGCTAATAGATATGCACGAGGCGTTTGCAGCTCAAACCCTAGCCAATCTTAAGATGTTTGCCAGCGATAAGTTTGCGCAAGACAAGCTAGGCCGAAGCCGTGCTATTGGAGAGGTGGATATGGACAAGTTTAATGTCCTTGGGGGGTCAATTGCATACGGCCATCCATTTGCCGCAACAGGAGCGCGTATGATCACTCAAACACTGCGTGAGCTTAAACGTCGCGGGGGCGGTTTAGCTCTAAATACTGCTTGTGCGGCGGGCGGCTTGGGCGCAGCTATGATTTTGGAGGTCGAATAATGAGTGAACAAAATACCTTTAATTTGAATATAGATAGTGAGCAACTAGCGTGGCTTTCGATTGATGTTCAAGGCGAGAAGATGAATACCCTGCAAGCGGCATTTGCAGACGAAATGAAGGATATTCTTGCACAATTAAATGACAAATCTGCTGATATTAAGGGCCTTATCATACACTCACTTAAGCCCGATAATTTTGTGGCAGGTGCGGATGTTAAGATGCTAGATGCTTGCACTAGTGCAGATGAAGCTACCGCGTTGGCTGCTACCGGTCAGCAGATATTTTCCGAGCTATCAAAGCTACCGTTTGCGGTGGTCGCTGCAATTCATGGGCCATGCCTAGGTGGTGGATTAGAGCTTGCTTTAGCCTGTGATTACCGAGTTTGTACTGACGATGACATTACGCGTTTAGGATTACCTGAGGTGCAATTGGGCCTACTACCTGGCTCAGGTGGCACGCAGCGCTTGCCGCGTCTAATTGGCTTGATGTCTTCTCTTGATCTGATCCTGACCGGAAAACAAGTTCGAGCTAAGAAAGCCAAAAAATTAGGCTTAGTTGATGCTGCGGTACCAGATTCGATATTGTTTGAGGCAGCCAAGCAGTTTGCGGTTAGATCAAAGCGTAAGCGTAAAGCGTCTTCAAAAGAAAAGTTAATCACCAATATTTCCGTTAGCCGCAAGGTGATTTTTGATCAAGCTGCCAAAAAGACTCGAGCCAAAACCCGAGGCAATTATCCAGCAGCCGACAAGATTTTAGAGGTCATGCAATTTGGTCTTGAAAAAGGGATGGTCAAAGGGTTTGAAAAAGAAGCTCAACAATTTGGTGAGCTGGTAATGACTCCTGAATCTAAAGCGCTACGCTCGTTATTTTTCGCCACGACTGAGATGAAAAAAGAGCACTTTGGCGATGCAAAACCTAAGGCTGTAAGCCAAGTTGGTGTGCTTGGCGGCGGATTGATGGGGGCTGGCATCGCGCACGTGTCTTTAGCCAAGGCAAAATTGCCGGTTAAGTTGAAAGATGTCGGTGAAGATGGCGTGCTTAATGCGCTTTCTTATAACTACAAGCTATTTGGGAAGCAGCTTAAACGTCGCATTCTCTCTAAGGCGCAGCTTCAATCTAAAATGGGGCAACTCCGTGGTGGAACGGATTATCTAGGCTTTGAGAAAACCCAAGTGGTTATCGAAGCGGTGTTTGAGGATCTCGAGCTTAAGCAATCTATGGTTAAAGACGTTGAGGCGCTGTCTGATAAAGACATTATATTTGCTTCAAATACCTCATCGCTGCCTATTTATCAGATAGCTGAGGGAGCGAAGAAGCCACAAAATGTTGTGGGTTTACACTATTTTAGCCCAGCAGAAAAAATGCCATTGGTTGAGGTTATCCCGCATGCCACGACCTCCGATGAAACGGTTGCAACTGTGGTCGCGCTTGCGCGTAAGCAGGGTAAAACGCCTATCGTGGTAAAAGACAGTGCAGGATTTTATGTGAATCGCATTTTAGCGCCTTATATGAATGAAGCAGCGCAGGTGTTGATGGCAGAGCAAGAGATCGAGCATATCGATAACGCATTGCTTAACTTTGGCTTCCCTGTTGGACCGATTACTTTATTAGATGAGGTAGGGGTAGATATTGGCGCCAAAATAATGCCAATTTTGGTTAAGGAACTCGGAGATAGATTTCAAGGGCCGGACCTGTTCGATATCCTGCTAAATGATGGTCGCAAAGGGCGTAAGGTAGGGAAAGGCTTTTATACCTATAAAGGCAAAGATAAGAAGGTTGATAAAGCCGTCTACAATCTACTTAAGTTAACCCCTTCTAAATCTATTGACGAAAATGATATTGCGTTACGCTGTGTGATTCCTTTACTTAACGAGGCTGTACGTTGCCTAGATGAAGGTATTATCGCCAGCCCTAGAGATGGTGATATTGGTGCTATCTTTGGTATCGGTTTCCCTCCATTTACCGGCGGACCATTCCGCTTTATGGACCACTATGGCTTAGACAATCTGATTGAAAAAATGGCTGAGTTTGAGCTGAAATACGGCGAACGCTTTAAACCGTGCCAGGCAATGGTTGATAGGGCGAAAGAGAAACGACGGTTTTATTAAGGGGATGGGGTTCTGGGGGCTAGGTTGTGGTGTACCGGTGTACCGGTGTATCGATGATGCTACCCACAGAACCACAGAACCACAGAACCACAGAACCACAGCACCATAGAACCGCTCCTCCCCGTCTTGCCGGTGGTGTTTTAAGCCGGCATCCGTGATCTCTGGGGTTCAATTATAGGCGGTGCAGTATCGATGTTGCGGTGTTGCGATGATGCCACCCACAGAACCGCAGGACCACAGAACCGCTCCTCCTATTCATCTTTAGGTGGGTACAGCGAGTATGCGGTAACCTGGCCTGCAACTATGGCGGAGAACATAAATAGTGCAGATAATCCAATGCTAGGGATAGGCAAGATGGATTGCTCAAATACGGTTTGGCTGGCACTGACCAGTACACGACTGCCGGGTACTAGGATGATAATACCTTGTAAGATATAGATGGAACCGGTTAGGCGCATCAGCTTTGCAACCCAAGTCCCATAGAAGGTAATCAACATCGTGGTTACCCAAGTCCCTACAATCCAACCACTTCCAAAATCGAGATACAATGGCCCCCACATACCTAAAATTGCGACCGGTAAACCTAGCAGCATGTCTCGGGGTTTTGCGTTGAAAATGACGCCAATTGCGATAGATATTAATGGAACAGCGGTGATATGCATCCAAAGAGGGATGTCATTAACGTAGGTGATTGAATCTGTGGCAAGCCATAGGTTTTCCCCAATATGGATGCCGATAAAGATACCAATAAACAGTTGTAGTAGGGTCAGTGCGCTGTAGCCCAATAAACTACTGCCAGAGACTAAGTCATTGAATGCAAGGCATTCAAGGGCATTGGCAATGGAGAGTCCGGGGACGAATAGAATCACGGCGGCGATACATAACGTGTATACCGGAATCGGCAATCCAGTACTGCTCAGCCACGCCACACCGATACCCACTAAAAGGGCAGACACAAACTCAACCGCGATCGAGCGTCTACCTGCGAGCATTAATTGGCATAACCATACTAAAAAGCCAAGGATAGCAGCGCACCCAACCGCTTCCATTGTACTTCCGACCAGCATCAAGTAAGCCGGAGGGATAGACATATTAGCAAGTGCCATAATCCATTTTGAATAACGAAACGGTGCATTATCCGACTTGGTATTACAACTGTGTAGGCGCTCAATGGTTTGTGATAATAGGCTAAGGTTTATCGACGCTGGTGCCATACGCCGCATAACTACCTTGTTGTTATCTTTAGGAAATTGATAGTTGACTGAGGTAGGTAGCGCTTGAACCATTACCTCAGTCTGTCTTTGTTGAGCATAGAGTTGGGTATATCTCTCAACCTTATATGGAGGGCAACCACTTCGATGTAACGTATCACCAAATTCAACGATGTCGCTCTGCTTCTGATCCATGATTCCCAACTAGCTGTACTACTTTTGGGCAGAATGTAACAGATACGACATAATTGAGTAAAGCTAACCTAGCTCAATGTCTTTGGGGCGAAGTTGAAATTCTCGTATAGATCCAATTTCTTGTCCTAGATTGAGATGTGGCGCTTGCTGGTGGGCTTCTCCTTGGGTGTGCATTATGAGGCGGTTAGCGGTGCGAGGTTTTAATTTTTCTACCACGAAACGGATCATATCGGCACGGGTAAGCTGCTGCAATTCGCTGACTACCTGTGACTTGTTATTAAAATCGAGGTCTTTATTGCCAATAGACACCCAAAGTCGCTGGCCTTTGGCGCGCATATTGGTATCAGGGGCGTCAATTTGATTAATCAGACCTTGCTTGCTGCTCTGCCACTGGGCTTCAGTCAGCTCGAGTAGCACCATATAGAAAGCATTCAAGAATTCATCTATGGCTTGGGTTAATACACTCGGTGGTGCAACTGGAGATTGTACATATAGCACGATCCCTGGATAGCGATTGAGGGGCATATTGCCGGTTCCAACCATATAGCCGAGTTGTTGCTTGGTGCGAATTTGATTAAAAAATGCCGATGACATTAAGTGATTGGCTAAGGTAAAGGTCGCGATAGAGCTAGGCTCTGAATCTATGCCTTGATAGTAGATAGCGACAGCTGAATCGCTCTGCTTACAATCTATCGCTTTTTGGAAGGTACCGCTATCACCGAGCATGATCAGCGGGCGCAGTGACTCTTTATATTGCTGGTTCTCAACCCTTAAAGCGTCTTTTAGCTCATTTGCTACGTTTTTTGCCGCCGTTCGCGTCCAATCACCGTACACAAACATCTCTACATACAGTTTACTTAAAAATTGCTTCACAAAGGCAGGTAGCTCATCGATGGTAACCTGCTGTAAGGCTTCAAGTAGCTCTGGCGCTGGAGGGTTATTTGGCTGCAATAGCCCTGACATCTGATTAAAAAGTTGCGATAGGGGGCGGTCTTTGCTGGCATTACCTAGCTTGCGTAGCATCTGCGCTTTGATTATCTCAAAACGTTCGGCATCGAAATGGCGGTCGGCAAATTTCTCTAATATCATGCGTAATAATTGCGGCTGTTTATCACTAAATCCGTTTAAGGTCAGGGTAATACCGCCTTGGTGCGCATACATGTTGTAGCTCATACCTGCAATTTCAGCTTGGTATGACAGCCTGGACATGGTTTCCATGAATAGCTCTACACATAGGCGCAGAGTGACAATGCTCTTAGCATCAGTAACTGAACAAGGGCTGTCGATAGCAATATAAAGTGAGCCTTTCGGCACGCGAAATACCGGCTCTTGTAGGTGCCACAATCTAAAACCTGGCAGTTGTTCTATGAGTTCGGGTAGCGGTTGTTCTGCAGTTAATGGCTTAGGGTCTAAGTCATAGCTAATAAAAGGATTACGCGGCGGTAATTGGAATTCATCTATGGATTGAGGGTTGTCCCAGCGCGCTATTTGGGTATCGGTAAATGCCTTAGTGGAGTAGGGGGTATAGTACCATTTTGCAGTGCGATCATAGTGTCGCCCCTTGGCCGTTATCCACACACGTAGGTTACTCACATCGAGCTTTGATGCGAACTGATTAATAAGCTCAACGTCAAAATCACTCATCTGATAATCACCATAGATGACATCGTGCGCAGGAAAATTTTGTAAATTAATAGACAGGTAACTGGCAAGATCCATCGGTTTTATCGATTCTTGAAAGCGGAACGCCGATTCCAATACTGCGCCTTTTTCTTGATAGCGCCACTGCTCGATACCTTGTTGTTGAACCAGTTTGATATAGGAAAATATCGCTTCAACTATCTCTTCGGTATGCTCTAAACCGTCAGCAGTTAGCAAGCAACCGATACTAAATTCACGGAAATTGCTACCACTTACCCCACCGCCTGCGGCAAGTGAGGTGATCCAGTTACGATTCTTTAGATACAGGGTTAAGCTACCCGGGCCTTCATAGCCAATGAGGTGTGCCAAATACGAGAGCGGCTTGGTTTTATAGAAGGCTTGAGTGTTAGGAAAAGAGAACGATAGGCTCAGTTTTCGAACCTCTTTTTCCGGCTCTAACTCTATCCATTGTTGTTGCTGTTTATCACTCAGCAGTTCAATGTCGACAGATTTATCTTGTAATGCCTTATTTGGAATATCAGCAAACAGTTGCTCAGCATACTGCTGTTGTTGGTCTAAAGCTTGAGGGCCGACCAGTACTAAGGACATTAGATCCGCGGAATAGTGGGTACTGTGAAAGGCAATGATTTCATCACGAATAGAACCCGATTCTCTATCGGCAAGGGTTTGCTCATTGCCGACGGAGAATTTGGAGAAAGGGTGCTCAGGATTAACGGTTTCTTTCTGTACTTGATAGAAACGTCGCGCGTCGTCATTGAGCTTCATCTGATATTCAGAGTTTACCGCTTGACGCTCTTTATCCAATGCTTCTTCGTTAAATAATGGTGCAATAAAAAACTGGCTAAACCTGTCCAGTGCAGGCTCAAAATATTGAGGCGCAACCTCAAAAAAGTAATTGGTATGCTCAGTGCCAGTCCACGCATTATTGCTGCCGCCATGTTGGCTAATAAATGTTTGGAAGTCGCTGGTATTCGGGTATTTCGAGGTACCCAAGAACAGCATATGTTCTAAAAAATGTGCCAGCCCTTCTCGGTCACTAGGGTCGTCGAAGTGGCCCACTCTTACCGCAAGTGAAGCCGCGCTGCGGGTGGCTTGTGGGTCTTGAACTAAGATGACCTGTAATTGGTTATCTAATGTCACAGAACGATAGAGATTGTTGTCATTGGGACTGGTGTGCACACTGATCACCTAAGTTATTGGAACACTTGTAGTTATCAAGTATGACGAAGCTTGAGTATGACGCAAATAGAAATGGAATATTTTTAGAAAATGTTTCCTTTATCAGGGTGTTTATTGGCTAAATGGTGTAGGCTTTTGATTCATAAACGTATGTTTGATTGTCCCGTAATAGTCAGTTTCGCTGTAATAGGGCAACAGTTCCTTATGTATTAAAGAGAAATGGATTCAATGAAAGTATTTATTATGCGTCATGGAGAGGCAGGTACATTTGCGGCGTCCGATGCTGAGCGTACCTTAACTGCGCGAGGAGAGACCCAGTCTATACAAGTTGCCCAAGCTGTTGCAGAGCATGGGATTAAACACTTTGATTTGGTTTTAGTTAGCCCATATATTCGCGCTCAGCAGACTTGGCAGTGTATTGCGGATAACTTTAACGCACAAAGCGTTGAAACCTCAGAAGATATTACCCCGTACGGGCAATCAGATGATGTGTATCAATATGTTTGCGCTTTAGCGGAAACTCGAAATCTAGACTCAGTATTGATTGTCTCGCACCTGCCTTTGGTAGGCTACTTAACCGCAGAGTTTGTCGATAATATGTCTGCGCCTATGTTTCCTACCTCAGGTTTTGCGGCAATAGATTTTGATTTGTCTAAGCAATCTGGGCAGATTGAGTGGCATATCGCGCCATAGGTGTAAAAAGTTTGTGTTCTGGGTTCTAGGCCGCTAGGGCCTAGAGCTGATTTACTTCGGAATAAGCACTGTATCGATAACGTGGATTACCCCGTTAGAAGCCTTGATGTCGGTGCTAGTTACTGTGGCGTTGTCTATCATTACCGTACCGCCGCTAGTTTTAATCATCACCATGTCCCCATGCACGGTTTTTGCGGAGTCAAGTTTCACCACATCTTTTGCCATTACCTTACTCGCCACCACGTGATGGGTTAGCACGGCGACCAATTTATCTTTATTTTTTGGCATCAGCAGTTTGTCAAGGGTGCCTTTGGGTAGCTTGGCAAATGCTTCGTTGGTAGGTGCAAATACCGTAAATGGACCGTCGCTTTTTAATGTGTCTACCAATCCCGCAGCTTTAATGGCTGTGACTAGGGTTGAAAAATCTGGATTACCTGCCGCGATGTCAACAATGTCTTTCTTCATACCATGATGACCCGCGTTAGCTGAAAAGCTAAATATGGCAAGGCTTAATAGCCCCAAGAATTGTAGTCGGATGTTCTTTTTTAATGTATCGATAATCATAACCTGTCCCTCGTAAATGCATTATGCCTCAATGGTTACGTGGGACAGTCTACAAAAGATCATTACTTTTCAGGAATAGAGATCAACACAAGTAAAGCGCCAGCACCGCCAAACTCTAAAGGGGCTTGGTGGTAGGCCATGACATCCGGATGTTGTGCCAGCCATAATGGGACTTTTTGTTTCAAGATATGTTTGCCAATACCGTGCATGACGCTAGCACAGTGCACATTTTCTTTGACGCAGTGGGCTATCATTGCCCCTAACTCTTGTTTGGCTTCATTTTGTGTCATGCCATGCATATCAAGATAAACGTCCGGTACGTATACGCCGCGGCGCAGGCGTTTAACCTCATATTTAGAGACATCATCACGCGCATATCGAGTTGGGCCATCTTCGCTTAGGCGTGGAACAAACTCATCGGAAAAGAAAAACTCGCTATCTTTTGCTTCACGATCAAATCTTTGTTGCTGTTTTTGTTTTGTTTCTCTTTTTGGTTTCTGGATTATGGTATCCTGATGTAACTTTTTAATGCCCTGTACTGCTTCTTGGAACAATGCAAAGTCATCATCTTCTGTGTTGCTCATGGGTCACTAACCGATCAAACTGTGATTGGGCAGTATTGTAGCGCTTTTTGGAGAAAATTTTGGATAAGATTTTTGTAGAAGAAGCAGTGTCTGAACTTCACACACTGCAGGATATGATTCGTTGGACTGTTAGCCGATATAATGCTGCAGGACTGTTTTATGGCCACGGTACCGATAACGCGTGGGATGAAGCAGTTCAACTGATCTTACCATCCCTCTACTTACCTATCGATGTTCCGTCTCATGTCTTGAATACAAGATTAACCAGTAGTGAACGCCTACGCATCGTGGAGCGTGTTATTCAGCGTATTAATCTACGTACTCCAACGGCTTATATCACTAACAAGGCTTGGTTCTGTGGTATGGAGTTCTTCGTTGATGAGCGCGTACTGGTGCCCCGTTCTCCGATTGGAGAGTTGATCGATAATCAATTCCAGCCGTGGTTGGTTGAACAGCCACGTCGTATTATGGATATGTGTACTGGCTCTGGTTGTATTGCAATCGCTTGTGCGCACGCCTTTCCTGATGCGGAAGTAGATGCGATTGATATCTCAAGTGATGCACTTGAGGTGGCTGAACAAAATATTCAAGACCATGGTCTAGAAGAACAGGTTATTCCTATTCGCTCTGATCTGTTCCGCGATTTAGTGGAAGAGAAATACGACCTCATAGTAACCAATCCGCCTTATGTCGATGAAGAAGACATGAACTCGCTTCCTGAAGAGTTTAAGCATGAGCCTGAATTGGGGCTAGCAGCGGGCAGTGATGGTCTAAAATTGATGCGTCGCATTGTTGCTAACGCACCAAGATACCTTACTGACAATGGTATCTTGATATGTGAAGTGGGTAACTCTATGGTACATGTTATGGACCAATACCCTCAGGTGCCGTTTACGTGGCTAGAGTTTGAGAACGGTGGTCATGGCGTATTTATGCTGACTCGACAACAATGTGTTGAACACGGTGAAGAATTTGCACTGTATTTAGATTAATCGAGCGACTTCGGTTTATAAACAGCCCCTTTGTGGGCTGTTTTTTTATTTGTGCCCTTTACAAGTCTCGTTGATATGTGGACTATTGAGGAATTGCAAATAAAAACAAGCTACAACGAGGAAGTCATGGCAGGAAATAGCATAGGACAACACTTTCGAGTCACTACCTTTGGTGAGAGCCACGGCATTGCTCTTGGGTGTGTAGTAGATGGCTGTCCTCCGGGGTTAGAGCTTACTGAAGCAGATCTACAGAAAGATCTCGACCGTCGTCGTCCAGGTACTTCTCGATATACTACCGCGCGTCGCGAACCGGATGAAGTTAAGATCCTTGCGGGTGTATTTGAGGGGAAAACTACCGGCACGTCTATTGGTTTGTTGATTGAAAATACCGATCAACGCTCTAAAGATTACTCTGAGATAAAAGATAAATTCCGCCCAGGGCATGCGGATTATACCTACCATCAAAAATACGGTGTGCGTGATTATCGCGGCGGTGGTCGCTCTTCTGCGCGTGAAACTGCAATGCGAGTGGCAGCTGGTGCAATTGCTAAGAAGTATCTTGCCCAAGAATTTGGTGTCGAGATCCATGCTTATTTGACCCAAATGGGTGATGTAAAAATAGAAAACGTTGATTTCAATGAAATTGAAAATAACCCATTCTTCTCACCTGATGCGGCTGCTGTCGATAAGTTTGACCAACTGATTCGTGATCTCAAGAAAGATGGCGATTCAATTGGCGCCAAGCTTCAGGTAGTGGCGAAAGGTTTGCCGGTAGGATTGGGAGAACCGATCTTTGATCGCTTAGATGCCGATATTGCTCACGCACTGATGAGCATCAATGCGGTGAAAGGGGTTGAGATTGGCGATGGCTTCGAGGTTGCCTCTCAAAAAGGCAGTGAGCACAGAGATGAGCTGACACCACAAGGGTTTGCATCAAATCATGCTGGTGGCATTCTAGGCGGCATCTCAACTGGCCAAGATATCGTGGCTAATATTGCTCTGAAACCGACATCTAGCATTACCGTACCGGGTAATACGATTAATAAACAAGGTGAAGCGACCCAGCTTATTACCAAGGGGCGTCATGATCCTTGCGTTGGTATTCGTGCAGTGCCGATTGCAGAAGCGATGCTAGCTATCGTTTTATTAGACCATTTACTGCGCCACCGTGGCCAAAATTTTGGTGTGCATACTGATACGCCTCAAATCTAATATAATGGCAGTTTAAAAAAGGCGCGATTATCGTAGGCTGATAAGTTATTAAGGATCTC
This sequence comes from Vibrio gallicus, assembly GCF_024346875.1. Taxonomy (NCBI): domain Bacteria; kingdom Pseudomonadati; phylum Pseudomonadota; class Gammaproteobacteria; order Vibrionales; family Vibrionaceae; genus Vibrio; species Vibrio gallicus. The sequence goes on along the minus strand of NZ_AP024871.1, from coordinate 1,600,040 downwards.
AATTGACGAGATCCTTTTTTTATATCCTTTATATTCAATAACATAGATGCACGTTATCATTAAAATATAGTTCAAAGATATAAAATAACCCTTAAAATACATGGTGTTATGTTGCTAACTGTAATTTTTGATTTATCATTGGAATACAGTATGTAGCAAGTTGGAGACAGTATGCACAGGGTTGTTGTGATTGATACCGAAACAACGGGGCTTTCACCAATGAAAGGAGGGCACCGTGTGATTAACTTAGCTGGCGTTGAAATTGTCGACGGTAAGCCTACGGGTAATGTATTCAACACCTATATCAACCCTGAAGGTAAAAAAAGCACACCTAAAGCTCTCAAAGTTCATCGGTTGACTGATGAGTTTCTCTCACGGCAACCTAAGTTCTCCGATATCGCAGAAAAGTTCTTCAAGTTCATTGATGGTGCTGAACTTTCTTTTTACAACAGAGACTTCGACATGTCGTTTCTACAGGCTGAGTATGATCGGTGTGGATTCGATGTGGTTTTCAGCCGAGACTTTGAGTCTTCGTGCTTAATGCTGGATTTTGCAACGAAAGAAAATAGCGGAAAGTGGATAAAGCTCGACTCTGCCTGTATTAGATATGGTATCGACATCAGTCAACGAAAAGTCCATGGAGCGGCTATTGATGCTGAGCTGGCCGCATCGCTGTATATCGAGCTACATCATAGTAACGAACGCCCTTTAGACCGAACCCCTCACCAGAACGAGCGCAACCAGAAAGAGTCTCTACCAATCCCAAGAGCTTATAACCATCCTGAAAGTAGTGAGCTGATTCAGTTGAATCACTGTAAAAACCCCAACTGTAGCAACTATGGTGTGCCAGCTTTAAACCCGACAAGGAAGAAGACAGGTGAGCCTAAGCGGGGGTTGGGTAATGACTACAAGTTTACCAACAGTAGAAACGGAAAGTCTTTAACCTGTAAGCTGTGCGGGTCAAGCACCAAGCTGGTCAACAACAGAGCCTTTGTCTTAGAGTCAATTCGTATACGATCTCTTTATAGCACTGCTCCCCGCCCATGCCCTGACAAGGGATTAAAAAATTCAAGGAGGCGTAAACGCCCCTGTAGGAACTCCGGTGTAGATTTCCTTAAGAAACCATCCCGATATACTCTACGGGGATTGAACTACTCTACTTTTAAAGGGCAAGAACATCTGGCAGCACAGAGGATTGAGTGCAATGCCTGTAAAAATCAGTTCAATCTCCCGTTAAACGGGCAGTACGGGCAAAAGCGTATTGATGTCAACGAAGCGTTGTTTAGCGGTTTGGTTAACAAAGGGATCTTTAATCGCTTATCTGAACAACTGGGTATCTCTATGGCTCTGATTTACCAAAAAATAGAGTTCTTTTATAAACAATGTATCGAGTTTGACCAATGGCATATCCAGAACAACATAAGCATCATCAATAAAAAAGAGTTTATCGTGAGCATGGATAGACAGCACTACTTGGTAAACTGGATAGACAGGGAGGATGCCCGACCAACAAAGCTTGTAAATACGAGCACCGTAGACAACGAGAGTAGGTTTGTGTTTGCGAGCACCATTAACTTCGACCATACGTCCGATTGGGAGTCTATTCGTCGCGACAACAAAATGCGTCGGGATAATGAAAAGCCGGAATGGAAGCGGAAGTATGCCCAATATGTTTTTGCTGACAACGAAATACAGAGTGATGACGTTAAGGATAACCTTTCATTAAAGACCCCCAATAAAGGGTTACTGGTTCAACAAACTTTCTCACTAATGGCTCACCTTGAAGCCATGAAAAATTACTATGAGCACATGGGATCAATCTACCTGATGGCTGACGATGATGAAGGATTTGAGTTAGGGATCTGTTTGGTTTTGCGCGAGCTGATTCAGGAGGAAAAGCTGCTACCAATACTAATACGAGCGGATCGAAACAACGCGAGTCAGATGCAGGATAAGCGAGCTTGGGCTGAGCAGCTACTATTGGAACAAGAAGTGGCTTATAAGGGCTCAAGTAAAGACAAGCTATCACTAAAGGAGCAGCGAGAGCTATCACAGAACTATTGGGCTGCAACCATCGAACATCAGTTACATTCATCAGGTTCAAGTAAGTCAGAATGGCTGGTTCACCCATTCCCTAAATCACAACACTCCATTCAACTTAAGCCTCTAGCTGGGTTAGCAGGAGGAATGACGTTTGAGGTCGCGAACGTCATGTTTGAAGGGTCAACGCAAGGGGTGGATAACTATTTCCAGATGATTCGCAGAAGAATTAATATATTAGAGCGCCCGATTACATCGGCAACAAATGGTAACAGGTGGAACGGTTACGCATCCTATAATCCACAGTGGAGTGTCATGTTACTGGAAATTCTGAGGGTATATAACAACTATGTTATGACCGATTCTAAGAAGCTCAAGAATAAAGGGGTTTACCGGAAACCCCTCACCCCAGCTCAGAAGCTAGGATTTGCAGACAAACAATACAAAATCAGGGATATTCTAGACTTCAGTCCGGTGCATGAAACAATACGAAAATCCAGTTAGAATGGAGCACCCTGAACTTTGACGCTACTATATTAGCTTTTTTACTAATTGCCCCGTGGCGTAGCTGACTCCCCTTTGATTAGTGTTTTTATGCCAATCGTAATACCAATCAAATATGAGACTGTTCGTTGATCTGTTTAGGAAAATCAGATTTTGAATGTTTCGGGCGTACTTCATAGTTGGAGCGCCCATTCCTTCAACCTTCTTGGCTGCTGACTTAAGCCGCTTTTTACTCTCAATTGCTTCTCGATTTTCATAGTAATTAGTTATTGCATAGCAAATCAGAGGGAGGCTAGGAATCACCGCATTGAGGATGAATGACTTAACTGTGAAAGCTAAGTAAATAGCAACACCGCAGCTCAAGATGAAACTTACGACCGAAATCCAGATGATAGCCTTAACAAACTTTTCTCTCTGAATGACATCCCAACCTAGGTTTTCATTTTGGCATAGGAGAATACCTTTAACCTTGCTCACTTGTTCCACATCGGAAGTGTACCAATTATCAAACGCACCTCTAGACTTGCCCTTCGACACATATTTGTCCGAAAACTCTCTTACATCAGTACCGCTAGGTTTGTTACAGCATAGGATGTCGTTCCATTCAAGTTCATAAACATAGCAGTCAAAGTCTTCTTGTATCTTTGCAGCCTTCTCCTTCAGCTTAGATATGGTAGGTTTTAGCCATGCCAATTCACTGATAGTTAGAGCCAGAGCAAATATGGCAATAAAGTTTGTTAAGTCGTTGTTCCAACCAAGCCCTAAAACATCGTTCATCAACACTGGCTTAACCAACATGTTTAGCAGCATAATCACAGGCACTGACAGAAATAGATAACAGCCTTGCAGCACCTTAGCATCGCTGTAAATTTGCTTTTGAGCAGCCAGTTTATCAATGGATTCTGGCTCGTTTTGGCGTACATTGATTCCGTTCATACATCACCCATAAGTTGGAAAGTTAACGCCAAAAACACTTATCCATTTACTTATGGCATAAGCAGGGTTGCTGCTCTCATTGTCAACAGCCTCAACCGCCTTATCGTAGTCTTCAGAAGCACGCAAATAGATGGAATTCTTTTGCTCTGGGGTCAAATTGTTGATATTGCCTTGTATCCCTTTTGGGTCATTAACACTGTTGAAAATATTGTCTCGGATATGAGCTAAGAGACGCTTAACTTCTAAATCCACCCATTGTGTCGCCGAGTGGTTTTCATAGTAATCTAATATCATATTTTCAAGCAGGTAAGACCCCATAGAAGCCATTGTTGGACGCTTGTTCCAATACTTCATAGCTCTAATAACCTGAAGTACGTGACCATCACGCAGTTGATTGACCCTCGTTGTTCTTTCCTTATCAATCCGTGGGTCTGTCTTCTTCCAATGGCCTTGACCATCTGGTATCAAATAATATGACTTACCGTGCTCGTTTACTGAGGTTAAGAAACAAGGAACAATATCAAAGTTCCAAGGATATGACTGTAGTTGAAGAGTTGCAGCCTCTTGGTTTCTCTTGATTTCGGCTTTTTCATACTGTGGCACATCATTCAAGTGCTTAATAAAGCGATTTATCACTCTGGCAGAGTTCAACAGATTGCTGTCAGGGTGTGTAAGGTTGTTGAAAGGTGCTGCGGTTTCTGGGACATGCATATAGACAACATCACCGTAATCAGCGTAAGTCACCCCTTTAGCGTTCATGCAAAGCAAGTAGTCGATATCATCGAGTTCCCGCTTCTTGGTTGAACGAGCAAAAGAACCAAACCCCATATGCACTTCTTTGTACAGGGTTGGAAAGTCGTTGTTGTCATCAGAGAGTTCATTCAGTTGCTCTATTAACCAATTCCGACTAACACGCGCAGTTTTCACTTGTCCCGCATCAAGATTGACATGATTTGACATGAGCTCATTGAAAGCACCATTCACTGTCGTCGCCATCTAACTCTCCTCTGAAAACCAAACAATACGAGGTATACATGGGGTTGAATATATTGAATTCAAGATAAAATCAGGAAAAACAATAACTAAAGGAAGGCATGAAAACTAATTCGGTATCATGGAACCCAAAGATTTCGCTAGTTCCTTCCTAAACTTAGACCGCGCTATCGAGAACATTTCTATTAAAAAATTCAAGTTAGATAGTTAACTCGCTGATTTACATTGTTTAATTCACATCTCCGAACTATTTTTATGGCAACTTTCAACTGTAACTTACTGATAAACATATACAAAAAAAAGGATCTGAGCATGTCAGATCCTTAATAACTTATCAGCCTACGATTATCGCGCCTTTTTTATATCTATGCGATGCTGCTAGACAGCGCTCAGCTAAGTCAGCACAATATGGGCATTATTTACCGCTATCTTGTATCTATGTCCCATAAAATAGAACACCTGATCGATATCTTCGACACCACTTTTTTTGAACTCTATCAGACTCGCCTTGTAAGCGGTGATGATGAGCCTATCTATCTTCCTGCTGACCAAACCTATGCCTGCCACCGCATTATTTTTGCCCATGGCTATTATGCGTCTGCGTTACATGAGATAGCTCACTGGTGCGTCGCCGGTCCCAAGCGAAGAGAGCTAGAGGATTTTGGATATTGGTATGAACCGGATGGTCGAGATCAGCAAACTCAGTCCGAATTTGAGCGTGTTGAAATCCGTCCTCAAGCGTATGAATGGATTCTAGCGCGTAGCGCGGGTTTTCGTTTTCAGGTGAGTTGCGACAACCTCAATGGCGATTTTGAGCCAGATCGCGTTACATTTACCGCCAAGGTTCGCCAAGAGGTGATCAAGATCTTACAATCAGGATTGCCAAAACGCGTACAAATGCTGTCTAATGCGTTGAGGCATTTTTATGACGTGCCACCTCTCACAGAACAAGATTTTAAGGCCATCTAATTTATGATTTTACAGCTAGAAGAACAATTGCTTGAGTACATTGACCAACAGGTTGTGACCGCTTCGGATGATGAACTCTTTGCCGGGGGATACTTACGTGGACACATCTCTTTGGCTGCGGCTGACTGTGAAAGTGAAGCGATTTTTGATGTGGCCGAGTTTAAGCTTAAGATTGAACAAAGCCTTAAGGCTGCTCAGGCTGAATTGACTCCAGCAGATAGAGTGATAGTGAGCGATATGTGGGATAGCTTGTCCCATATGCTATCTTAATTAAGGTCAAAAAATTCGAACAAGTTGTTAAAAGCTCTTGGGTGGTATCTGCCTAAGGGCTTTTTTATTATGGATAGATATAAAATTCAGTGTAAATGAAAGGATATCATGATGAAGATTATTGCCTTTGGTGCAAGTACCAGTTCGACCTCCATTAATAAAACCCTCGCCGCTTATACGGCAAACCTGGTGCCAGATGCCGATGTTGAGGTGTTGGATCTACAAGATTTCACATCACCACTATTTAGTGAAGATATGGAAAAAGAGATAGGCACGTCGGAAGCCGCTCAGCGCTGGTTAGCCAAAATGGGACGTGCGGATGCCATTGTGGTTTCTTTTGCTGAGCACAATGGAACCTATACTGCAGCCTATAAAAACTTGTTTGATTGGGCGACTCGTATTGAGCGCAATGTTTTTCAAAATAAACCCGTTGTGTATCTTGCTACATCACCAGGGCCAGGTGGCGCGCAAAATGTATTGAATACCGCCGTGAACTCAGCGCCATACTTTGCCGCTGATCTGAAGGCATCTCTTTCGATACCGAGCTTTTATGATGTGTTTGATGTAGACAGTAATCAGTTTAAGGAAGCAGAACTTGCGCAAAAGCTGGTGCAAGTTGCCAGTTCCTTAACTCAATCATAAAGGCTACGGCTAACCCGCATAAATTGGGGCGGCATATTATATTCCGCCCCAAACCTTTAACAATTAATTACACCGTGTTAGGTGATGTGATGGGTCTTCCCTTGCGAAGTTTTCTGACCCACATCCGACTTGGGTGCAGTGCTTCTAATATCTCTATTGATACTGGAAGAGGGTGCTGGTGAATTTGTGAGGCTAACAATTCTGCCACCAGTGGTGCACTAGTTAGACCACGAGAGCCTAATCCTAACAGACAATATAAGCCCTGATATTGTGATAATGGCTGAGCTAACTCTTTTTCACCTTTACTGAGGTTGGCGAAACTTTGCTTTATTTCAGGTAGTTGACCGACATTGCCAACAAATGGGAGATGATCGCGTGATACACAACGCACCCCTTGTCGCGAGTGATTGTCGGATACATCGATAGCAAGTGGCCATTGCTGACTAGGTAAACAATCTACTAATTTCTGTCTATTTTGCTGTTGCGCATTGACGTCGAAATCGGTGTTTAGGTTGCTAGTATCATAGCTTGCGCCAATGCAGTGGGTATTTTGCTTTTGATTTTTCGGAGTCATGTAGCCATCGTAGCACAGCACACTTTTTAGTGGACCTAGGGTGTCATTGCTTGGAATATGGCTTACTTGGCCTTTGACTTTACCTAGTGGCAGAGACTCGGTTTGACTAAATTGGTCAAAGCTATGCCCATTAGCCACAATAACAAGCTGGTGTTCAAATACACCTTGAGTCGTCGAGAGTTGCCAGTTGTCATTTTCAAGTTGGGTTAAGCCTTGCACCATATGGCTATGACGTAGCACCCCTAGGCTATCTAATAGGTTTTGGGTGCATTGCTGAGGTGATAGCCAGCCGCCAGCCGGATAATATAAAGATTCGAATCCACAGCCTAATCCCACAGCGTGATCGGTTTGCTCAGCATCTAGGTGTTTGACCAAGCTATCGGGAAACTGCCCTTGCATTAGCTTATTAAGTTTTTTGGTTTCTTTTTCATGCCACATCAACTGTGTTACGCCACACCAGTCATGGTCTAGCTCAATAGATTGAGAGGCATTGTCATAAAATCGTCTCGCGAATAGGAAACCATTACCAAATAACTTGGATACATTGCCTAGTTCCGGGGTAAGTAGCGGGTATAGCGCGCCTTGTTGATTCCCTGATGCACCTTGCGCCGCGCTTTGGTCTTTGCAATAGACGGTCACCTTTGAGCCTCTTCGATGTAGCGCAAGCGCTAAGGCCGCACTGGCAACTCCGCCGCCAATAATCGCGATGTCGTGCGCCCTTTGTGGTGAAGTGGCGCGTGCGAACATAGGCGATATATTGCAAAAAGGAGCCTTATGTTCCATGCATCCGGCAAGCATTTCTCGCTTAATACCGAAGCCTTTTACTTTTTGCATCGCAAAACCAGCTTCAATTAGCCCACGTCTAACAAAACCCGCCGCGGTAAAAGTCGCTACGCTGCAATCTTGCTTAGCCAGCTTTGCCATGCCGTTAAATAGGTCTTGGTTCCACATCTCAGGGTTTTTACTGGGAGCGAAACCATCTAAGAACCACGCATCGACAATGCCGTTGCTGTAGGTGGGTACTTTTGGCAGGCAATCTTTAATATCACCAAACCACAGGTCAAGGGTGATTGCGCCATCGGCCAAAATTAAACGATGGCATTCAGGAAGCGCATCTGGGTATTGTGCGCGTAGCTCCGTAGCCAGTTCGGCTAATTCAGGCCAGGTTTGGTGCGCTTTTTCTAGATCTGAGCGAGTGACAGGAAATTTTTCAAAACTAATAAAATGTAATTGCGTTAAAGCGGCATCGGGGTTCGTTTGTCTAAATTGATTAAACTCTTGCCATAACGCAAGGAAATTAAGTCCAGTGCCAAACCCGGTCTCGGCCACGACAAAGCGAGACTCAGCATGGGTTTGCCATCGTGTGGGGATATGGTTTTGAGTGAGGAAAACGTAACGTGTCTCTGCCAAACCGTCTTGGTTGGAGAAGTAAACATCGTCAAAATGCTCCGAAATAGGGGTGCCAGTTTCGTTCCACTCCAGTTGTGCGTATTTAATTTTGCTCATTTAGATCATAGAATTGAGGACTAATAACCGAGATTGTACAAATATCTGGGAAAGCTGACCACTTTGTACTGCCTTTGTCGGTATCATCTAGCGAAAATTTGAATTATAGGATTGTCACATGAAACGAGTCGTGATCACTGGTATGGGTATTGTCTCAAGTATCGGTAACAACGTCGAAGAAGTACTTGAGTCTTTAAAAACTGGTAAATCCGGTATCGAATCTTCAGAGCAGTTCAAAGAAAATGGACTTCGCTCTCAGGTTTGGGGCAGTCTAAAGATGAACCCAGCTGAGCACATCGACCGTAAGCAAATGCGTTTCATGGGCGAGGCCGCAGCGTATGCATTTATTTCAATGGAGCAAGCGATCGCAGATTCAGGTCTAGCACCGGATCAAGTGTCTAATGACCGCACTGGTATCGTAGCTGGCTCTGGTGGCGCATCTTCTAAAAACCAAGTTTTAGCGGTAGATACACTACGAGCAAAAAGCGTGAAGCGTGTTGGTCCTTATCAAGTTACTCGTACTATGGGCTCAACCGTATCCGCTTGTCTGGCTACGCCATTTAAAATTCGCGGCGTAAACTACTCTATGAGCTCAGCATGTTCGACTTCAGCTCACTGTATCGGCCACGCGGCTGAGCTTATCCAACTGGGTAAGCAAGATGTCGTGTTCGCTGGTGGTGGTGAAGAGCTTGATTGGACATTGACTATGATGTTTGATGCGATGGGCGCTCTATCAACTAAATATAACGATGAGCCTACTCACGCTTCACGTACCTATGATGCTAACCGCGATGGTTTTGTTATCTCTGGCGGCGGCGGCATGATGGTTATCGAAGAGCTTGAACACGCCCTTGCGCGTGGCGCAAAAATCTATGGTGAGATCGTAGGTTACGGCGCTAACTCTGATGGCTATGACATGGTTGCTCCATCTGGTGAAGGCGCTGTGCGCTGCATGAAGATGGCGCTACAAGATGTAGACAAAATTGACTACATTAATACTCACGGCACATCAACACCGGTTGGCGATGTGAAAGAGTTGGGCGCTATCCAAGAAGTGTTTGCTGGCAATAGCCCTGCAATCTCAGCAACTAAAGCGATGACAGGCCACGCACTAGGTGCGGCGGGTGTGCATGAAGCTATTTACACTACCTTGATGCTAGAGCACGGCTTTGTTGCACCAAGCGTTAATATTGATGAGCTAGATGCAGCAGCAGAAGGCCTTGATATTGTGACTGAGATGCGTGAGCAAGAGCTTAATACTGTTATGTCTAACAGCTTCGGCTTTGGCGGTACTAACGCCACGCTAGTTATCAAAAAATTTGAAGGCTAAGGTCTGAGTTTACTCTCCTTAGCAATTAATTTAATCAGCCCGACTGGCCATGCTAGTCGGGCTTTTTTTATCCGAGCAATTTACAATTTGTAGCTCAACACTTACCCTAGCTAAAACTTAACGACGACCGAACCGTATGAAAATTGTTATTGATGAAAATATGCCCTATGCCAAGGAACTGTTTGAGCAACTTGGAGAGGTAATTCCATTGTCAGGGCGCACTATCTGTGCCGATGATCTTATTGATGTCGATGGTTTAATGATCCGCTCTGTAACCAAGGTGAATGCCGAGTTGTTATCAAAGGCAAATAAGCTCAAGTTTGTTGGAACGGCAACCGCAGGCTATGACCATTTGGATCAACAAGCACTTGAAGCTAAGGGGGTTCATTATACGCATGCTCCAGGTTGTAATAAGGTTGGGGTGGCAGAATATGTCGTGTCTTGCCTTATGGTGTTAGCGCAACAACAAGGCTTTTCCATTTTCGATAAAACGGTTGGTATCGTTGGGGCGGGGCAGGTGGGAAGCTACTTAGCAAAATGCTTACAAGGTATTGGTATTAAGGTACTGATTAACGATCCACCGGCACAACAAAATGGCGATAGCCGAGATTTTACAGACCTTGATAGCCTACTTGAACAAGCGGATGTTATCTCAATGCATACCCCGATCACCAAGCAAGGGGAGTTCGCAACGCATCATTTGATTGATGAGCAGAAACTCACCGCATTGCGAGGCGATCAAATATTGATCAATGCTGCACGTGGTCCTGTAGTTGATAACCAAGCGTTGAAGGCGCGCTTGCAACAGCAAGACGGTTTTACCGCTGTGCTGGATGTATTTGAATTTGAGCCACAGGTTGATATGGACCTGCTGCCGCTGCTTGCATTCGCGACACCGCACGTTGCAGGCTATGGTTTAGAAGGTAAGGCGCGTGGTACTACCATGATTTTCAATTCATTTTGTGAGCATATTGGTAGTGACCTATCGGCTAGCGCAAATGATTTGCTACCTCAAGCGCCAGTGCCAAAGATGCAGTTATCTCGAGAGTGGGATGAAGCAACACTGCACAATTTGACTCAGTTGATCTATGATGTGCGCAAAGACGATGCTCTATTTAGAAGAGAGATAGCCAAACCGGGCTCTTTCGATAAGATGCGTAAGCAGTATTGGGACCGCCGAGAATATGGCGCGGTAACTGTATCGGGAGCCAAGGGCGATAACTTAGGTCAATTAGAGCTACTAGGATTTAAAGTTGAGGAAACGCAATGAGTCAAAAATTTAACCTTGCTATTTTAGGCGCAACCGGCGCTGTAGGTGAAACTCTTCTCGAGGTATTGAAAGAGCGCGATTTCCCAGTTGATGAGCTTTATCTTCTTGCTAGTGAGCGCAGTGAAGGTAAGAGCTATCGCTTTAATGGAAAAACCATTGCAGTGCAAAATGTTGAGGACTTCGATTGGTCTCAGGTTCATATTGCACTGTTTTCAGCCGGTGGCGATTTGTCTGCTAAATGGGCTCCCGTTGCTGCAGATGAAGGTGTGATTGTTATCGACAACACCTCTCATTACCGCTATGAGTATGATGTGCCTTTAGTTGTGCCAGAGGTTAACCCTGATGCAATTGCAGAATTTAGAAACCGCAATATTATTGCCAATCCAAACTGCTCGACTATTCAGATGTTAGTCGCACTAAAGCCTATCCATGATGCAGTCGGTATTGAGCGAATCAATGTATCGACTTATCAATCTGTATCGGGAGCGGGTAAGTCAGGGGTAGATGAACTTGCAGGTCAAACCGCAAGCTTGCTAAATGGTCGTCCTGCTGAGACCAGCGCATTTAGCCAACAGATTGCGTTTAACTGTATTCCTCAGATTGATGCCTTTATGGATAACGGTTACACCAAAGAAGAGATGAAGATGGTGTGGGAAACCCAAAAAATCTTTAATGATGCTTCGATTATGGTGAACCCTACCTGTGTGCGTGTGCCTATTTTTTATGGTCATGCGGAAGCGATTCACATTGAAACGAGTACGCCGATTGATGCGGAGTACGCATTGCAGCTACTAGATGAAACGGATGGTATTGAAGTGTTCCGTGGCGAAGAGTTCCCAACTCAAGTGCGCGATGCTGGTGGCAAAGACCATGTTATGGTTGGACGTGTTCGTAACGATATTAGCCACCATAGTGGTTTAAATATGTGGGTAGTAGCGGATAACGTGCGTAAAGGCGCTGCCACTAACGCAATTCAAATTGCTGAACTGTTGATTCGTGATTATCTATAACCGTGAAAGTTATGCACCCGAGTAACTTGAGTATATAATCGAAAACCCGCCTTAGATGGCGGGTTTTTTTATTGGTGACACAATTTTTGCTGAAAAACACGAATCAGAGTTGAGTTTTAGTAAGAAATCTAGGAAATTAGAGTATTAAATGGATTTTCGACATGGTTTGTAGGACGAAGCTTATTATGAGATTGCGAACTTACGTTATTGCCTTACTGGCGTTGTTAACGTTATCTAGTTCAGTGTTAGCTGAACAAATTCGCCTGATAGGACCAGATGGTGAAATGCAGGCGGTACCGACCTACATAGTTCCAGATAGTTTGGATGGCAAAACGATAAATCGAGTTGAAAATAAGCTCGATATCCTCCGCAGCTATGGGCCTACCGCAATCGATGAAACGCTATGGTCCATTGCAAAATCGGTGCGTAGCAGTAGTAAGCAATCAGTATATAAAATGATACTGGCCATTTATCGTGCCAATCCTACTGCATTTGAAGACCAAAATATCCATCTGTTAAAACCAGGCAGCACAATCTTAATTCCTACTGATGCAGAAGTGAATAAACAGAGCGTGCAAGAAGCGGTTCGCCTGTTAAAAATCCACGCCCAAAAACCCAGTTATCTCGCCAAATTAGCCGGTGAAAATGCCCCTAAATCTGTTGTTATTGACGACTCGGAGGTGAAGGCAATTCAAAGTGAACAGCTCAGCTTTTTAAAGCAACAGTTACAGTCTTCTCAGCAACACTCTCAGCAATTACAACAAAATAATCAAGCGTTATTAGAGCAGCTAACATCCATAAAAACCGATGTGGTGGACCTTAAGGGTAAGCTACAACTGGAGTCAGAAAGGCGCACTAATTTTGAGCAAAAGCTCTCGCAAACCAATACAGCAACAGAGCAGAAAAAAAGCCTGTTAGATGACGTATGGGTTATTGTGGCACTTTCTGTGGCCACAACCGCACTGATTGTGTTGCTTATTATCCGTATTGTCTTAAGTAGTGTTAAAGCACTTCCTAATTTAAGTGTTGAGGCGGCAGGACCTAAAGAGCTCAACCGAGCACCGCAAAATCCAGACAGTAACTCGGAACATATTGAAAGTGCCGAGGCCACCCCGAAAGCTGACGATGAGCCCGTACAGCATGTTGTGAGCCCGTTAGATCAAGAGTTTGAACAAAAGCTCGATGAAATACATGCTAAAGACAAGCAAAGCCATGATACCCAGACTACTCCTTCAGATAATGACGAGGTTTGGCGTGACGAAGACTTGCCTGAATATGGTGAAAAAGAGGCGATGGCTGAGGCGATAGCAGAAGATAGTGCTACGCAACCCTCAATGGCGGTAGAGTCAGAGCCCAAGATCCTACCCGAAGATAAGCCGGTCGATGAATCGCAATCCAATTACAAATCCATAGCTACTATTTTAGCTGAAGTGGATTCAGAACCCGCATCCAACCCTGATGAAGAAGAGCTGGACCTGCGCGTTGGCCTAGATGAGTTCCCTGATGTAATAGGCAAGGTAGAACGCACCGACGTGGATAAGACAGGAGAGCTGGCTGGCCTTATTGATCTTGCTTCGGTATATGTGCAAATGAATGATCTGGTGCATGCCAAGAAACTATTGAAAACCGTGATTGCAAAAGGCGATGCTGATCTTAAATCTCAGGCTCAAGCGATTATGGACAGCCTAACTAAGTGATTTGAGGCCAATGAATCCTTAGTTTATACTGCACCACCGATTTTCGAACGAGTATCAGATAAATGAGAATTGCTCTAGGTATTGAATACGATGGTGCAAAATATTACGGTTGGCAAAGACAGAACGATTTTGATTCTGTGCAGGGTCGATTAGAAAAAGCATTGTCGATAGTGGCAAACCAACCTGTAGAAGTTCAATGTGCAGGTCGCACGGATTCGGGTGTGCATGGTACTGGACAAGTGGTTCATTTTGATACTGAATCGAATCGAAAATTAATTGCATGGCAAATGGGAGCGAACGCTAACCTCCCTAAAGATATCGCAGTACGTTGGGCAAAAGAGGTTAATGAAGAGTTTCATGCCCGATTTAGTGCCACGGCACGTCGCTATCGATATGTCATTTATAACCATTCTTTACGTCCAGCTATTTTAGGTAAGGGCGTGAGCCACTATCATGGCGAGCTGGATGTAGAAAAAATGCATCAGGCAGCCCAGTTTTTACTCGGAGAGAATGACTTTAGCTCTTTTAGGGCTGCGCATTGCCAGTCTTTAAGTCCGTGTCGTAACATGATGCATATAGATGTTACGCGCCATAACGATTACATAGTGGTCGATATTAAAGCCAATGCTTTTGTCCATCATATGGTACGTAATATTGTCGGTAGCTTGTTGGTCGTAGGACGTAATGAGCAACCCATAACTTGGATTAAATGGCTATTAGAGCAAAAAGATAGAAAGTTAGCCGGTGCAACAGCTAAGGCTGAAGGTTTGTACCTAGTCAGGGTCGATTACCCACAGCAGTTTGAGCTGCCACAGACCCCGATGGGCCCCTTGTTTCTACCTGAAGTTCTATAAAACACAATTTTTTGCATTTTTCGGGCAATTAAACCAAAAATATGCGGCATTTTAATTACATAAGGATAGGTACAACCAGTTTTTTATCTACACTGAAGTAGATATATGGTTTAATCCTTGCAAATTGTTCACCTCTTGTCTAATAGACGAGAGCTCAAAGAAAAGGTCTTTCATGAGTTGGCTTGAGAAGATATTTAATAAAAGCAGTATTTCATCGTCTCGCAAGGCAAGTATCCCTGAAGGGGTATGGACGAAATGTACATCTTGCGATCAAGTGCTTTATCAAGCAGAGTTGCAAAGAAATTTAGAAGTCTGCCCTAAGTGTGATCATCATATGCGCATCGGCGCAAGAGCACGTTTAGAGAGCTTTTTGGATGTTGATGGTCGTGAAGAGTTAGGCTCAGAGCTAGAACCGGTCGATAAACTGAAGTTTAAAGATACTAAGCGTTATAAAGACCGCATCACTAGCTATCAAAAGAGCAGTGGTGAGAAAGACGCTCTTATCGCTATGACAGGCCACCTTATGGGAATGCCTATTGTTGCGTGTGCAATGGAATTTAAGTTCATGGGCGGTTCAATGGGCTCGGTTGTCGGTGCGCGTTTTGTGCGTGCTGTTGACGCTGCAATTGAAAACAACTGCGCATTAGTCTGTTTTTCTGCCAGTGGTGGTGCGCGCATGCAAGAGGCGTTAATGTCTCTAATGCAGATGGCAAAAACCAGTGCTGCTTTAGAGAAGCTGTCTAAGAATGGCCTGCCTTTTATCTCTGTAATGACAGACCCAACGATGGGCGGTGTATCAGCAAGTTTTGCAATGCTAGGTGATATTAATATCGGTGAACCGCGTGCTGTTATCGGTTTTGCTGGTCGTCGCGTTATTGAACAAACGGTACGTGAAGACCTGCCAGAAGGCTTCCAAACCAGTGAGTTTTTGCTTGAGCACGGTGCTATCGATATGATCGTAGACCGTCGCGAGATGCGCCAACGTATTGCCAGTATTGTGGCAAAGCTGACGCAAAAAACATCACCTATGGTGGTTCCTGTGGTTCAAGACCAAAAAGAGCCGCAATACGAAGTACCAGTTGCTAAAGAAAAATAGTAAAGTAGTGCTCATTGTCTCAATAGCAAGTTATAAGTAGACCAATGAGCTCTCAACGTCCACAAGCCACATCTCCACTTCCGGTGTGGCTTGATTATTTACAATCCATTCATTCTTCCGCTATCGATCTCGGGTTAGACCGCATTACAGAAGTTGCTCAAAGAGCAAACCCAAGCTTAATTAAACCTGCTCCTAAGGTGATTACTGTTGCTGGTACCAATGGCAAGGGTTCCACTTGTGCCATCATGGAAGCAATCTTACTCGATGCGGGTTATAAAGTTGGTGTGTATAGCTCACCTCATCTTATTAGCTACAATGAACGCGTACGTATCAACGGTGAAGAGCTGGCTGATACACTGCATATCGCCGCCTTTGATTACATTGAAACGCTTCGTGGCCAAACCAGCCTCAGTTTTTTTGAGATAGCAACTCTAGCCGCTTTACATCTATTTATGCAGCAGTCTGTGGATGTAGTACTGCTAGAGGTCGGTCTGGGGGGGCGTTTAGACGCAACCAATATCGTTGATCACGATGTATCCGTGATTACCAGTCTGGCAGTCGACCATGTGGATTGGCTCGGAGACGATATTAATGTCATTGGTTTTGAAAAAGCAGGTATTTTCAGAAGTGGTAAGCCGGCAATATGCGGTCAACCCAATGCACCTATGACAGTCGCAGCCCATGCCGATGATATTGGTGCAACCTTGTATCAGGTTGAGTATCAATATAATTACAAGCAAGTAGATGAGCTATGGCATTGGCAGTCGGGGAGTTTTGATATGAACGACTTACCCGTTCCCAATCTGCCTTTAGCCAATGCGGCAACGGCTTTGATGGCGCTCGGAGTGTCGGAGTTAGATATCACTGATATGAATGTGGTCAATGGTTTGCAAAATGCACGCCTTGCTGGGCGGATGCAACAATTATCAAGCAAGCCTGATGTCATATTGGATGTTGCTCATAATCCGCATTCTGCAGAATATCTGGTTAAGCAAGTTAAGCAGCGCTTTGCAGGGAGAAAACTGCATACGGTAGTGGGGATGTTGCATGATAAAGACGTTGAGACAACCTTAGAAGTATTAAAGGCGTGCGATCCAAAGTGGTATCTTACGTCTTTACACGGCCCAAGAGCGGCCAGCGCACAGGAATTGAGTCAATACCTTGAATCTGATACACCCGAGTTTGATAGCCCTGTAGAGGCGTTTGAAGCGGCTCTGGCAGAGGCACAATCAGAGGATGTGGTGTTAGTTGTTGGTTCATTTTTAACTGTGGGCGCAGTATTAGAATATTGGCAAACAAGGAGAGAAAATGGCGAGTAAGTTTCAGAGCCGTTTAGTTGGAACCATAGTGTTAGTCGCTGTGGGTGTGATTGTATTGCCAGATATATTGGATGGACAAAAGCTTCACTACAAAGAAGAGTTTGTGGCAATTCCAATTAAGCCTGAGCTAGAGTCAGAAGTTGAGTCTTTTAAGGTGTTAGACCCGGTCAAAGATGAAGCGACTCTGCCGCCTAGCCCAGTTGAAGAAGTTGTACACGAGGTGAAATCCGAACCCAAGCCAGTTAAATCACCACCCAAGCAGGTTGTGAACATACACTCCAAGCCTGTAGAGGTGGTTGAAGTACAAGAGCGTAAGGTTGAAGAACGTAACCACTATCAAGATGGGGCGTTTATCATTCAATTGGTTGCTTTACGCAATGCTGAGAATGCTGAGGTGATGGTGAGCGATCTGCGTAAGCGTGGATTCCAGGCTCATGTGAAGACCGATAAAACCCTGTCTCGGGTTATTGTCGGGCCAGATGCCTCGCGTTCTAAGCTTGAGTCTCAGATCCCTGAGCTGAAAAAAATAACGGGCTTAACAGGTCAGATTCAGACATTTAAGCCGCTAAATCCATAAAGAAAACGTTTGCGTCGCGCATTTTTCTGGTAGAATGCGCGCCAACATGAGGAAGTAATGCTCATGAACTGGGTAGATTTTACAATTTTAGGTGTGATCGGTTTATCTGCGCTGATCAGTTTAGTTCGAGGATTTGTTAAAGAGGCTCTGTCTTTAGTTATATGGTTTGGTGCTTTTTTTATCGCCAGTCAATATTACGCAAAGCTAGCGGTGTACTTTACCAATATCCAAGATGATATGGTTCGCAATGGGGCGGCAGTTGGCGCGCTATTTGTGTTTACCTTGATCGTCGGCGCAGTGGTCAACTATGTGATCGGCCAGTTAGTTCAAAAAACAGGGCTCTCGGGTACCGACCGTATCCTTGGGGTGGTCTTCGGAGCACTGCGAGGAGTACTTATTGTAGCGGCGGTATTGTTTTTTATGGATGCATTTACCAGCTTGTCTAACTCTGATTGGTGGAGACAGTCACAGCTGATCCCTGAATTTAGCCGAATTATTGCTCCGTTTTTTGAACATCTTAAGCAAACGTCTAGCTTTTTATCCGGTGTGGTTTAAAGCGGTATAGGTCAATTCTGAGGGTAAAGACATGTGTGGTATTGTTGGTATTGTTGGGTCGTCCCCTGTCAATCAGGCTATTTATGATGCACTAACTGTGTTGCAACATCGCGGCCAAGATGCAGCGGGTATTATTACCATAGATAGCAATCGTTTTCGTCTGCGTAAAGCGAATGGCCTAGTTAAAGATGTGTTCGAAGCAAAACACATGCAACGCCTACAGGGGACTGTAGGGATCGGCCACGTTCGCTACCCAACTGCGGGTAGCTCTAGCGCATCTGAAGCTCAACCTTTTTATGTTAACTCACCATTTGGGATTACACTTGCTCATAACGGTAATCTAACGAATGCACATGTAGTTCGTAAGCATTTATTTGAACAAGACCGTCGTCATGTAAATACGACATCGGATTCTGAGGTTCTGCTAAATGTTTTAGCGCTTGAGCTTGATAAAACCAACAGCCTGCAACTAAGTAAAGAAGATGTATTTACTGCGGTTGAGCGTGTTCATGAAACTGTTCGTGGTGCGTATGCGGTTGCAGCAATGATTATCGGTCAAGGTATGGTTGCCTTCCGTGACCCGAATGGCATTCGTCCTCTTTGTTTAGGTAAACGTGAAGTTGAAGGCCGCACTGAATATATGGTTGCCTCTGAATCTGTTGCTCTAGATGCGGTTGGTTTTGACTTCATGCGTGATGTTGCCCCAGGTGAAGCGATATATATTACCTTTGAAGGTGAGATTGCAACTAAGCAATGCGCTGCTAATCCTCAGCTTAATCCATGTATCTTTGAATTCGTATATTTTGCTCGTCCTGACTCTTTTATTGATAAAGTTTCAGTTTACGCTGCGCGCGTAGAGATGGGGAATATGCTAGGTGAGAAGATAAAGCGTGAATGGGATGACCTTGATATTGATGTTGTTATTCCAATTCCTGAGACCTCTTGTGATATTGCATTACAGATAGCTCAGATTATCGATAAACCATATCGTCAAGGCTTCGTTAAGAACCGTTATGTTGGTCGTACCTTTATTATGCCGGGACAAACCCAGCGTAAAAAATCCGTACGCCGCAAACTAAATGCGATTCGTTCTGAATTTAAGGGTAAGAATGTACTGTTAGTGGATGATTCTATTGTCCGTGGTACAACTTCAGAGCAGATTATCGAGATGGCTCGTGATTCAGGTGCGAATAAAGTTTATATGGTATCAGCGGCTCCTGAGGTTCGTTTCCCGAACGTATATGGCATTGATATGCCGAGTGCCAATGAGCTTATCGCTCATGGACGCGGAGTGGACGAAATCGCCAGTATGATTGGTGCAGATGGCTTAATGTATCAAAGCATTGATGATCTTATTGCTGCTGTGGGTCTGGGTAATCCAGATATTAAACAGTTCGAAGCCTCTGTGTTTAGTGGTCAGTATGTGACTGGAGATGTTGATCAGGAATACCTAGAGTTCCTTGATTCATTGCGCTCAGATGATGCTAAGTTGCAACGAGATATCACTCAAGACCTAGTGAGTCTAGAACTCTATAACGAAGGTGCTTAGGTAGAAGCCTGTTCCTAGTTGTTAGGTAAAATAGTGGTTAGATAAAAAACCCAGCTTATAGCTGGGTTTTTTTATGCCTGAAATCGCGTTTTAATTAAGCGAAGTAATCACGAATGAAGTCGATAAGTAGGCGAGTTTTTTCTGGGATGTGGTCTTTGTGGTTATACAACACAAAGATATCACGAGGGTTAGACGCCCATTCAGGTAGTATGCGCACTAAGCTACCTTCTGCAACATGGTGCGACACC